>WOZP01000146.1 GCA_011620215.1 Rugosibacter sp. | reverse complement strand
CATAGTGCTTCCATCGCAGGAAAAGTCGGCGCTGGCGATACGCCGCGAAGCAAGTGCTCTTGGGGTGCGCCGCGAAGTTTTGAATCTACCTCTGGGAAGTCCCTTTGGGGTGCGGTGGCAGATGGCTTAATGGTCGGCGCTGCCTGTGCATTCGCCGTCGCGCTGCCAGGGTCCTCCCTATACACAATGTCCTGCGTCTCGACAACGCACACACCCGCCGCATCGCTGATCTCGTGCTGCAATTGTAAAAAAACCATCTCGCCGCTGCGCCCCTGTTTCTGGCTCACGCCAAGAATTGTAGAGCGCCGCTCAACCGCCTGCTCCACATGCAATGGACGCACAAAATCCACCTGCGCTCCGGCAAACATGCGGCGCGGCAAGGGCACGGGCGGTAAAAATCCGCCACGCGGCGGATGACCATCTGCGCCCAATTCGGATTGACGTGTCGCAGTTAAAAAATACAGGCCATGCCAGAACGGCGGAATCTCGTCGCCCGCTTTGGGCGGCGAATCCTGCCTGTCCAGCATGGCACTGAATAACACCAAGGGCTTGGCGTGCAGCACATCCTGAACGGTTTCGCTACGGCCTGTCCATTGCTTGAGATATTCGATATCAACAGCCATCGCTTATTTACCGCTCAGCTATCCATGCGCTCGATCACCATGGCCAATCCTTGGCCAATGCCAATGCACAAGCTCACCACAGCATAGCGTTTCTGGCGACGAATCAGCTCGCGGGTGGCGGTGAGCGTCAAGCGTGCGCCCGACGCGCCCAGCGGATGCCCCAAGGCAATCGCGCCACCATTCGGATTAATGCGCGGATCATCAAACGCGATGTTCATGATCTTGAGGCAAGACAACACTTGCGAAGCAAATGCCTCATTGATTTCGATAATATCCATGTCCGCCAGCGTGAGCCCAGCGCGCGCCAGGGCTTTGGGGATGGCATAGGCCGGCCCCACACCCATGATGCGTGGCTCAACGCCTGCGGCAGCGGACGCGATGATGCGCGCCAAAGGCTTGACTCCCGCTTTTTCGCCTGCCGCACGGCTACCGATCAACAAGGCCGCCGCGCCATCGTTAATGCCAGAAGCATTGCCAGCCGTGACCACGCCATCAACTGCCAGAGGCTTTAATTTTGCCAGCGATTCAAGGCTGGCTTCCGGACGCGGGTGCTCATCCTGATCCACCATTCGCGGCGGAGACTTACGCCCCGTCGGCACGCCCACTGGCGTAATTTCTGCGGCAAAAAAACCAGCCTCTCGTGCCGCTTCATATTTGGCTTGCGAGTTCGCGGCAAAAATATCGGCTTCTTCACGCGAAATGCCAAAATCCCTGGCCACGTTGTCGCCCGTTTCCGGCATGGAATCATTACCGTATTTGGTGATCATTTGCGGATTGGGAAAACGCGTGCCGATGGTGCTGTCATACATCTTGGTGTCGCGGCTGTAGGCGCTGTCCGCCTTGCCGATCACATACGGCGCGCGGCTCATGCTCTCCACGCCACCGGCCAGATACAGCTCGCCCTCGCCACAGGTAATCGCCCGCGCGGCATCAACGATAGCGCCCAAGCCACTGGCGCACAGACGGTTCACCGTCTGGCCGGAAACGGTGACAGGGAAATCCGCCAGCAACAGGGCATTGCGGGCGATGTTGCGCGCATCTTCCCCGGCTTGGGTGACACAGCCGAGCAGTACATCTTCAATCTGCCCGGGCTGCCAGGGCGAGCGCGCCACCAGAGTTTTCATCACCCCGGCAACCAGATCATCCGGGCGCACGGGCGCTAACGCACCGGCATGGCGGCCGAAAGCCGTACGCAGGCCATCGTAAATATAAGCATCAAGCATCTATGGCTCCTTGGGCTACTTTGGGTAGTCGGTAGTAATAAGTGGTCAGAAGGACAGACTGCAGATCGTTGGCTTAGACCGGGTCCCAACTAAAAATATCGGCGGAAACATCAAGTGGCACGAAATTGGAGCGCAACGCGGGCATGCCATGTTCGGCCACGGTTTTTGGCGTCCAGCCTTCACTGCGATGAATGCCGCGCACGGGGCGAGGCTGGCTCATCAGGAAAATCTCGTTGCTACGCACAGCAAAAATCTGCCCCGTGACATCCTTGGCCGCATCAGAGGCCAGATACACCACCACGGGCGCGATTTTCGCGGTTTCCATGGTCTGCAAACGTTTCACGCGGGCTTGTTGCGCGGGGGTTTCGGTGGGAATGGAGCCGATCATGCGGCTCCAGGCAAAGGGCGCAATGCAGTTAGAGCGAGAGTTGTAGCGACGCATATCCAGCGCGATGGATTTGGACAAGGCGGCAATCCCGAGCTTGGCAGCGGAATAATTGGACTGACCCAGGTTGCCGATCAAACCAGAGGTGGATGTCATGTGCACATACGAGCTGCTTTCCTGGTTGCGGAAATGCTCGGCTGCCGCGCGGCTCACATAAAAAGCGCCATTCAAATGCACATCAATCACGGCATGCCATTGCTCTTCGGTCATCTTGTGGAACATCACATCGCGCAAAATGCCGGCATTATTTACCACGCTATCAATGCGCCCGAAGTTATCCAGCGCGCATTCAATAATACGGTGTGCACTGGCCCATGAAGCAACGCTTTCATAATTGGCGACCGCCTGGCCGCCCTTGGCGATGATCTCTTGCACGACGCTCTCGGCTGGCGTCTGATCGCTCCCCGAACCATCGGTTGCGCCACCCAGATCATTGACCACCACGCGCGCGCCCTCCGTTGCCATCAACAAGGCAATATCACGGCCAATACCGCGACCCGCACCTGTGACAACCACCACCTTATCCTGCATCATGCCTTGCTCACTCATGTTTTATCTCCTCACTAATCCAATTTAAAAATCGTTGAAAATACTGATTCTTGCGGGCGTCAGCCCGAGTTTGCCAACCCCTGATCAAGTTTGCGGACGCAAGTGCGCACTGGCTTCTTCTTCCATGCGCTGCCAGATTTCTATCGCCATCGGGTTTTGGCTTTCTTCCAGAATATGCCCAACCAACCCCACCGCACGCGCCATCACACCCAAGCCACGCACGATCTTCCACGGAAAGCCAAACTCGCAGCAAATCGCCCCAATGGCACCGGTGGCATTGATGGGCAGGGATTTACCCGCCGCACGCTCGGCTTCGCGGCCAATCGCCTGCATCAGCGCGACATAACGGCCAGACAGCCCATTTTCAGTGGCCAGTTGAAATAGCCTGGGGGTGCGCGGGTCAATCGGCTTATGCAGCGGATGTCCCAGCCCCGGAATAATCGCCCCTGCGGCGCGCATTTTGCTCACCGTCTCTTTGGCCAGGGCTTCCAGATCAACCTCACCTGTGCCCGGGGGCAACGCCTCGTACAGCATTTTTGCAGCTGTTTCCATGCTACCGACGAACACCGTACCCAAACCACATAAACCTGCGGCCACCGCCGCTTGCAAGGACTCCGGCGCACCCGCATAAGTCAAGCGTGCGGCCAGCGCGCTGGGGGTGACACCATGTTCAACCAAAGTCACGACCAAGGCATTGAACATAATGGACTCTTGCGGCGTAGGCATGCGTGCGGTGAGCTCTAAAAACGCCATATCGCCCAAATTCAGCTTGCCCAGGATTTCGCTCGGCAAATCGCGGCCACGCACATTAATTTGATCCGGCGTGCTCCAGGCAATGTCCGAACGTACTGGCTTTTGTTTTCTGCTCATAGGAACATATCCCCTAATTTATTTTGCAAATCTTTTATGGGCTTGAAAAAATCCTTTGCGAGGATTTGTTGTGTCTTATCTTTAACCCAGCTTTTTCACGAAATTTTGGGGATAGAGCAACTGCACTCCATCCCCAAAAAACCATCCGTGTTAACTATGCCGAGCCACCATCAGCATCTACAAATGCACAAGGCAAATGCACCAACACAATCAAGCAGGTTTAATGCGCTGCTCTTCAGCATCCAGAAAAGCGCGCATCATCGGGGCGGAGGCAGCTTCTTTTGCCAGCAGGGCGAGGGCTTTACTGCCCAGGGTATCCATGCTGCCACCCGCTTGTACCAAGCGTTCGATGCGTGGCAGGCCTTCATCCAGGAAAATCCAGAAATCGTTCAAGGCATCGGTGCGCACGCGACCATAACCTTTAACGATACGCCCCGCATCCGCTGCCAGCGCGCCCAGTTGCGGGCTCTTTTTAAGGTTGGTCACAATCGCGGCTTCCCAGCGTGCCAGCAGGATTTGCTCGTGACCATAACGGCGCGAGCTGCGGCGCACGCCTCTGAGCATGGAAATGCCACGCATGGTGGCGTAACCCCAAAAGCCATTGGTATTCATCTGAATCGGGAACTTCATGGCATCAAAATCTGACTTGAACATCCGCCCGATTTTTTCAGCCAGATTCGCAATGGGTTTAGGCAAGCCACCGAGAATCTGCTCCATATCGGGCACCAAGTAATCAGTCACGACAAACCGTTGATCGCCTGTCACGCCAAATTCCTGTTTGATACGCTCAAACCGCTCTGGCCGCGTTTTAAGCTGGGCAACGCGCGCACCATCTTCATAGGTCATCCAGTTGGACAAATGTTGCGCATAGGCTTCCACCAGATTGGCATCGGCACCTGGCTGCTTGGCCATCTTGGCAACACGTTCCAAAAAGTCTTCGGCATATTGTGTGTCTTGATAATCCATCAGACGGTACAAAGCCTCAGCCAGAATCAAATGCATGCGCGGGCCGTATGTCACTGCGGCATGAGACAGCAAACGATCGTAATCCTTGCGCTGATTCTCGCTCAACCGCCCTTGCCGCTGGCGTGCCAGCTCAGCGCCATCCACAGGGGCTTGACCCTCGACCATCATGCGCGGCAAAGTGCCGTCCTTGACGCGGTTATAGCCAATATCAAAAGCCGCGATGCTGGCTTTCACATTCACTTCCGACTCACGGATCGCCTCATGAAATGGCTCACGGGGCAAGTCAAACGCGGGGGAGGCAATCGCCGCGCCCAGTAGCAAGGCGTTACTCGTCAAAGCGGGCAGACCGGCTTCCAATACCAAACGCTGCGCATCCACCACGTTGTGACGTCCAGGAGCGAGTTCGGCCACGGCACGGGCGATGATGGAAGAATCGTAAATGCCACCTTCAGCAGGCATTTTTTCCATCGTGGTCAAATAGCGCGTGCTGTTGCCAATAATGCTGCAAGTGCTCGAAGCAAAGCCGCCAAATACCAGGCGACCTAATTCCAGCAGCTCCTGACCGATGAGCAGATCCACGTCGCCCGGTGTGGCAAACACGGAAGTAATCGGCGTTTTGCCCTGGCCGGGAATGGCTTCGCAGTAGTAAGTCACCGTGCCCGCGCGTTGCGAGAGGCCCAGTAAGCCAATGCTGGTCGCGCGCCAGCCTGCGTTCAGCAGGCCATGCACGAGCCAATCGCTCAATACGCCTCCGCCTTGGCCACCAACCGTGCCAATGAGAATGCGCTTGGCGCGAGGACGGTCTGCTGAGATGGTTCCGGTTGATACAGTCGTCGTTGCGGTATTCATATTAGGCGGCTTCCTTGCTGGTTACGGGCGTACGGGCGGCGGGACGGCCGACCATGAGACGAGAAACGCTGGCCTTGATTTTTTCCAGCCAGTTGGCGTTTTCAATTTTGGTGACTTTAAAGAACGAAGGGCATAACTGTGCTGCGGTAGTGACTTCACCGCACACCCCACACCCCACGCAGGTCGTGTCAATGGCGGCAATCGGCGCAGTGCGCAAGCTGTTCGGGCCTTCTTTCAACGTCAAGGAGGGGCAACCATTAAAGCGGATACACGCATGGTCGCCCACGCAAACTTCTGCATCCACGCCCAAACGATCAATCTCCACCCGTTCGCCCGCTTTAATGGCTTTTTCACGTTCTGGCTTGACGCGGCGTTGCTTTTGCAGCTGACATTCGGCTTCAGAAATTAGCACACGCACCTTCGGGATCTTGGTGTCGCGCCGATAGCGCGTCATGATTTCATTGAACGCCTTGAAGTCATACGGATTGACCCGTTCGACGTCTTTCACCCCCATGCCGCGGAAGGTGTTCTCGATGCTCATATCAGAACCCACGGCTTCCCCCGTCATCAATTTGCCGACGTTGGGGTTTTCATGCGCACCGGTCATGGCGGTCCATTTGTTGTCCGCCACGATGTAAATCGCATCTTGCCTGTTGTAGATGGCGTTAGCAGCTGAAGTATTAAATGCGCTATGCCACAGCGTACCATCACCTACTACGGAAACGTTTTGCTGTTTAGACAAGGCCGAGATACCTGTCGCTGCCGCCAAGCCACCGCCCATGCCCATGTTGGAGTCGGCCATGCCAAACGGTGCGTAAGCGGCCATGCCATAACAGCCAACATCGCCACCGTGCCACTCTTTTTGCCCGGTTTTGTATTCCTCGATCTTCATGTTGGCAAAAATCGGCCGTTCAGGGCAACCCGTACAGAAGGTCGGAATCCGTGGCGGCACAGGCGCGGGAAAGAGGCTTACCGCCTGGCTCTTACGCGCCAGCACTTCGCCCAGGGTTGCGGTCGGGCTCAAGGCCAGTTCAGGCATGGCTTCGGCAATGAACCTGGCCAAGGGCTGAGCTACGCGATCGGGCAGCAATTCGCCATATTTCGGGATAATGTCATGGCCATAAAACTTGGTGGTGATGCCACGCTTTTGCATCAACGTGCGCATCTGCATTTCCAGCAACTCGGGCTGACCTTCTTCAACCAGCAGCACATGGCTTTTGTCTTTGATGAAGTTGGCAATTTGATCGTCGTTCAGCGGATGGATGACATTGAGCTGCAGGAGTTGCAAGCGTGAATCCATATCGCCATACTCGTCCGCCAAGCCCAGCAGGCTTAACAACCGCATGGTGGTGTTAAAGGTTGTGCCGTGGGTGATGATGCCCACCTTAGCGCCTTCGTGACCAAAGTATTCGTTGAGCTTTCGTTCAACCACGAGACGTGCAGCGGTCGGCAGGCGGCTCTCAAAGCGCGCGGACTCCTGGTTATACGAGTTGGGCGGAAACGGAAAAGTGGCCGGGTTGCGCTTGAAATCAACGGCCTTGTCGTTGGTATTGATCTTGGCCATGACGTTGTCGCCCACCGTCACCCGTGCGTTGCAGTGTGACAATTGCGGACGCACCAGCACGGCGACAACGGACTGGCTATCGCGCGAAATATCCATGCCCTCTTTGACCATGCGATGCAGCACTTGCGAGTCACCGCGCGAATCAATCACGATAATGCCGGATTTAACACCCCAAGCCAACGTACGCTGCAGCACCGAGGTACTCGATCCGCCATAATCTTCACCGACGACAATCATGGCGCCATCCTGAACGCCAATCTGCGAGACGTGATCGACCACGTCCTGACCCACGCCATTGCCCAGCACCTTCCAGGTCACCGCGCCCCGTACGGGGCCGTAAACTGAGGTGGTCAGCAAGGCGGCGGCGGCCATTTCATTGCTGGAGGTTTCAAAAAAGATGCCGTACTTTTTAAGCACCGTCTCGTAGGCGTCAGCCGCTGCATCCATGACGTTGGCCACCGGCGAGCCGGGATAACCGCCGATATAGCTGATGCCGGATTCAAGCAGCGCTTTTAACACCACCAGCGCGCCATCGCCATACAGTGTGTCGCCGTGTTTTCCTTCCAGCTCGGCAATTTGTTCGGACGCATAAGAATGTGCCATTTTGTTGCTCCTCCAATAATTAATTATCGTCGTACTTCGTTTTCTTGCTTTGCTTCTCTCTCATTGCAACTCACTCCACAAAAAGCATAATGCGCTTGCTTCAGGATTGACTGCTTTAACAATGATCGCCGTCTTGCCAGCGCCGACTTTCATGTGAATTTAACGTCCTTGGAAATTTGGTGGCCGTTTCTCGCCAAAAGCCTTAAGGCCTTCTTTTTGATCTTCGGTCGTAATCAGAAAAGCCATGGCTAGCGCCTCTACATCCATGAAGGCATCAAAAGGCATGCGCACTGCATCACGCAGCGCCTTTTTGGCCAGGCTGTGCGCCACGGTGGGTCCTGCCGCTAATTGATCAGCAATTTTCCGGCCTTCTTTTGTTAATTCACTGGCGGGAACTGTCCAGTTGTACAAACCAATGTCGGTTGCCTCTTTGGCGGTCAACGTTTTATTTAACAGCACAATTTCCTTTGCTCGCGTCATGCCCACGCGCTGCGCTAGAAAATATAGCGCGCCTGAATCCGGCATTGCGCCGATTTTGCCAAAGGCTGGAATGAACGAAGCCTCTTCACTGGCCAACACTAAATCAGTCGCCATGACCAAACTGATACCTGCACCTGCAGCTGGCCCATTGAGCACCGCCAACACGGGTTTATCAAGCATCACGATGGAACGAATAAGCGGACGCATTTCGATATCCAGAAAATGCAGCACTTCGCTGGGTGAGTGGTTTTTGAAAATAGACTTCAAATCACCCCCCGCGCAAAACACCGGACCTTCACCAGTGAGCGACACGGCCCGTATTGCCGGGTCGCGTGCGGCTTCAGCAAAGGCACTGGATAAGGCACGCACGCAGGCGGCATCCAAAGCGTTGCGCACTTGAGGGCGCGTGATGGAAATTTCCATCACCGCACCACGGCGAGAAACGGAAATGGTTTTCTCTTGGCTCATTGGCAACTTTCCAATCAGGCGTTTTTAAAGTTGGGCTTTTCTTTGGCCTTGAATGCGCGCACGGCTTCTGCATGGTTAGCCGTACGGAAAGTCAGCCCTTCCAAACCTAACGACGCATCAATCACCTGATTCAAAATCATGCGCAAATACAGATTGACCGACCGCTTAGTCATCTCTATCCCCAACCGTGGGCCATTGGCCATGCGCTCGGCAAAAGCGTAAGTTCTGGCTTCCAGTTCCGCAGCAGGTACTGCGTAATTCACCAGACCAATTTCCGCTGCTTGCTTGCCTGTGAGTGGATCACCCGTCATGAGATACTCTTTCGCGCGATTGGGACCGATCAGCAAAGGCCAGATGATCGCGCCACCGTCCCCTGCAGCAACGCCGACAGACACATGAGAGTCGGCAATTTTTGCGTTCTCATCCATGAAGCTCACATCGGCAAACAGGCCCAGCGTTGCACCCAGACCCATGGCAGCGCCATTGATCATGGAAATTACGGGCTGCCGCGCATCAATCAGCGCACGTAAAACCTCAACGCCTTCGCGCAAGACCTTGCTGTAATCGTCGCCATCTCCATCGCTTAGCGTCTTGATCCAATCAAGATCGCCCCCGGCACAAAACGCACGGCCAGCAGGATCGCCTGTTAAAACAATGGCGCCGATGGTTTTATCCATGGCTGCTTCGCGCAAGGCCTGGGGCAGCTCTTCATGCATGAAGGCGTCAACGGCATTGCGTTTTTCAGGCGAACTCAGCTTGATGGTAAGAATTGAGTTCTTGCGTTCAAGAATCAACCGTTGATATTTTTTGCTCATGTCTCTCTCCAGAGTGAATTAGAAATTTTTTAAAAAACCTTTTACTGCATTTAACTACCACGCCGTATCAAATACTTTGCTCTACCGTTGAGGCTTGTGCTGTACCATCCCATCGCTTCATGCCAGGCACATCAATATTGAATTGATCCAGCACCCGTCCTGCCATTTGGGTAACTGCATCATCCAGCGAACAAGGCCCAAGATAAAACGAGGGCACAGGCGGCATGATGATGGCGCCTGCTTCAGTAGCCAACGTCATGTTGCGCAGATGAATCAAGTTCAGCGGTGCTTCACGCGTTACCAATACCAGCTTGCGCCGCTCTTTGAGCGTGACGTCTGCCGCACGGGTGATCAAATTGCTGCTCGCGCCATTCGCAATGGCTGACAAGGTATTCATCGAACACGGGATCACCACCATGCCTGCGGTACGAAATGAGCCGCTGGCAATAGAGGCACCAATGTCTTTGTTGCTATGGACATGCGTGACCAATGACTCAAAGGTCTCGCGTGTTTCGTTCAGCTCCAGCTTTGCAGTGAGCACGGCGGCAGAAGACAGCACAAGGTGCGTCTCCCATCCCTCCACTTGATTCAACAATTGCAATAATCGCAGACCAAGCAACGAACCAGACGCACCGCTGACGGCAACGATTAACCGTTGCCGCACATCACTCATGCGACTTGCCTGGAAACATCGGTTGAGGTTGAGCCAATAGCGCTGGTCAACAGTGCTTGCAGTTTGTTAAAACCTGCGTCGCTATAAGTCGCCATAGCCGCCTTGCGGAATGCCGGATCAGCTCGCACAACCCCAATACCTTGCGTTGCCCACTCACGGATCAAGGCATTGCCGCAATCCAGCGCACGCTGCGCCTGACCTTCTTCATACGACAGCAATACCTCGCCCAGCAGTGCTCGCCATGAAGTGCCCTGCTCTACGACAACACCACATCCTGCTGCCTTGGCAACTTCTTGTGTCCGTTTTGCAAACTTGAGGGCTTGTGCCCCTTCGATCGGCATGGCAAACACTAAGCGCAAATAGCGAGAGCCAACAGATTTCTCGTACTGTGGCCATGCAGCAACCGGTCGGCCTTTCATCAGGGCAGCGCGCGCGGCACCTGAAGCCTCTTTTGCCGACGTCAAATCTTCAAGGCGAGCGTTGCCCAGCTTGCCAGCTACCCCATTGAGCATGCCCCACAGCAGTTCCACGTTTTTTGGTAGGCCATATAGCGCGCCATAAACGTTCCACGCTGCAGGCGCTCCACCCAGCAAAGTTTTCTCACTCTCACCATCAATAACCACCACGGTATTCGGCACCACCATGTTGATACGCAGATCGCGCATGATCTCGACCGCAGCCATCATGGTAGCTTCGTCATCGATGCGGAATGCAAAAGGACGATACGCTGGCGGCGCGTGGGAAATCCACAAACCCACTTTGGTAGGAATACCCAAGCCTGATTGCGTGAAACTGCCATCAACGTAGGGACCAAACCCGAGCTTGAACAACTGCCAGCAATCGCCTCTCGGAAAAGCGCCCATTCCGGTACGCACCTGAGTGCCATCAGCGGTGATCACTTCCAGGCCACACTGCATCATCAAGTTATCGCTATACGCGGTATAACCGAACGACCTGTCCCAAATGCTGCCCAGGACTGACTCCGCGTCGTTACGCCCGCTATCTACCCAAAAATCATGGCCTTTTGCTTTCAAGGCGGCGCTTAAATCTGCATGACTGACACCGGGCTCAACCAGTACCGTCGCAGAATTGGGATCAATTGCGATCACCGCGCGCATGGCCGATAAATCAACCAGCACGGGCTCGCTCGTTACCTCGGGCGCGAGCAAACCATTACCGCTGGAATTCGGCGCAACCCATAAAGCAACACCCTCGGCATGAGCCGCCTTTTGAATCGTCTGGACTTCCTTCACCGTCTTGGGGCGGATCACTTTTTTAGGCAGATTCGAGATGCCTGCAGTGCCGCGCAAAACTTTTGCGTCAGTCAGCGCTTCAACCGTTATCCCGCTTTTTTTGAGCTTTGCTTCCAATGTGCTTATTGTCATAATATTCCCCGCCACTCATCAAGTTGGTTTGCGGGCAGGTGGAATAACCTGCCGCAGACTATCAAAATCTACGCCCTTCATTTGCGCCCAAGCCGGTCGCAATTTGGGATCTATCGATTCAGCAGGCTCGCTATCCCGCCAGGTGTAGGCGCAATCCTTGCAATGCCAGACACGCCATAGAACTTCCCCATCTTCCATGCCGGCATGCATTTGCGTAACGCCCGGAGACTCGCATCGCGGACAAATCGTTTTCATCAGACGCCCCCTTTCTGAAGTTCATTCAAGCGCTGCATCAAGGCATCAATTTCCGGGCCCATCGGGCGATCCACGAGATGCGGATCAGCACCCAGATTATCCGGTGCCATAAAACTCGTGGCGTCGATAATCAAGCGATGCCCTTTGCCAGGTACTTCGGCTGCCGGATCAATCGGCACCATCGGCATGTTGGGAATAACGATAATGTCGTTCGCTCGTGTGCGCGTCGACAACGCCCACATCACCTGGTTAAGATCGAATGGATCCACATTGTCATCGACCAAAATCAGGTTTTTCAGATACATCGTGCCGTGAGGAGTGCCCAGTGCCCGCATCGCAACCGACTTGGCAAAGCCAGAGAAGCGATTCTTCACCGAAATGATGCCGGTCAAGCCATGCTGATACAGTGCATTGACGGCAGCAACTTCAGGAAAGTCTTTTTTCAGCTGCGCGTAAATCGGCGCAGACGTATTCAGGCCAATTAACGTATCGTGCTCTGTCCAACCTTTACCGATATAGATATTTTCAAAAATCGGGTTATTCCGATGGCTCACCCCCGTCACACGGAACAGGGGCACTTTACGCACACCGCTGTAACTGCCAGGAAATTCACCAAAGGGGCCTTCCACTTCGCGCTGATTGAGTTGCAACTCGCCCTCAATCACCATCTCGGTATCAGCGAGGATATCCGTGCCATTGACAGCCGTGGTCAAGCGCAAGGGCGCACCCATCATTTGCGAAGCGTAGGCAAATTCGGATTCATCGTAACCCACTGGCGTTGCCGCAAACATCGGCATGGCTGGGTGGTTACCAATCATGACGGAAACTTTCAACGGCTTGCCATGCTGTTCAGCCATCAGCATCTGGCGACCCATGTCGTGCGCCGGAATCGACAGCAGAGTGAAGGTATCCGGCCCCATGACTTGAATACGGTAGATGCCCACATTCTGCTTGCCAAAGTTATCGGGATCCAGCGGATCACGGCTAACGACACAGGCCTTGCCAATATAAAAGCCGCCGTCATTGGCATTGATGCGATATAGCGGCAGCAAATCGTAAAGATTGATATTTTTATCGATACGATTTTCATTCACCAGCGCCTTTTCCGGTGCTACGCGTTCAAGCAAAGGCTTATCAGAACCCCAGCGCCGAATGATCTCAAAAAACAACTCGCGCACAGGGGTTGTTTTAGGCAAGCCCAGCAGCAAGGCCAGATTGCCAAAACTGCCATGCACATTGACGGCAATACGCTTACCTGGATAACCACGAATCTTGTCAAATATGACCGCAGGCCCCGTCGACACATTATTTCCCGCAGCGACTGAAATGTTGCGAATATCCGGCTCCGGCATCACCGGATCAGGCCAGGACACGCACTGGTCGTGCTCCCCTAAATAGGCAAGAAAGTCACGCAACGAACCAACGCGCGCGGCAACCGCTTTGGCCTCGGCTGACAGGGATACGACTTTTTCAGTGGCCATGAGCGGCTCCAGGTGCCTGGATCGTTACCCACTTCCACTCGGTGCAGTGGTCAATATCCGTTTGTGCACCTTCACGTCCCATGCCGGAGTCGCCCACGCCGCCAAACGGCACATGCGGTTCGTCATGCAGCGTGGGTGCATTGATATGGACCATTCCGGCGTGAATTTGCTGCGACAGACGCATCGCTTCAGCAAGATTTTGCGTAAAGACAGCGGCTGATAAACCATACGCGGTATCATTAGCAATCGCTAATGCCGCATCAGCAGAGCCGACTTTATAGACCGCCGTCACAGGGCCAAAAGTCTCCTCCTGGTAGCACACCATGTTTTCATTCACATTGGTAAGTATCGTCGGCAGACAGCGATGGCCTTCCCAGTTGCCCCCCGTTTCCAGCGTTGCGCCATTGGCAACAGCATCCGCGATGTGGTGACGAATGCGGTCTCGCTGACGTTGAGAGATGATCGGCCCCAACATGGTTTTCGGGCTGCGCAAATCACCATACCCGACGCCTGCAGCGGCTGCCTTGTAACGCTTCAAGAATTCATCGTAAATCGGCGCTTCGACCAAAATACGGCTGGATGCCATACACGCCTGGCCCTGGAACAGGAACATTCCAAACACGGCAGCATGAACGGCAGCATCCAGATCAGCATCTTTCAAGATAATCAGCGGGTTTTTACCGCCGAGTTCTAGCAAGGCGCGCTTCATGTGCTCGCCACACAGCATGGACAAATGACGGCCCACGCGCGTTGAGCCGGTGAAGTTAACGCCTTTGATGCGCGGGTGTGTGACTAAGCTATCGCCAATCTCATGTCCAAAGCCGGTGATAACGTTAAACACCCCGGCAGGAAAACCCGCATCACGGAACAATTCGGCAACCAGGATAGCCAGCGCTGGCGCTTCTTCCGAAGCTAGCAGCACAACCGTATTGCCCGTTGCAAGCGGCCCGGTACATTGCTTCATCGCCTTGATCAGCGGCACATTGAATGGGGTGATGCAGGCAAACACACCCAACGGCTCACGTACGCTCATGCTAAAGCGCCCCGGGACATCAGAAGGCAAGGTTTGCCCGGTAATGCGGCGCGGAATACCTGACGCAGTCCGCAAATGCGCGATGGCGTATTTGATTTCAAAATGCGCCTTGAGTAGTGGCGAACCAATCTCATCGATCAGCACGTCGGCAAAAGCATCCTTGCGTTCTTCCAGCAAATCAGCCGCCTTGCTCAACCAGGTTTCGCGCTGAGCCGGCGTTGTGCTGCGATAGCTGGCAAAAGCAGCATGTGCCGCTTCAACTGCCAAATGCACATCGTCTGCCGAGGCTTTGGCGACTTCAGCATAAGGGCTGTCGTCAATCGGGTTGTGATCAATAAAAACCGCGCTATCTTTCGCGGAACGATACTCCCCGCCTATCCACAAATGAAGTTTTTTAACTGACATGAAATCTCCTCGTTATTATTTTGCTGGTGTCGCTGGGTGCGGACCTGCGGACAAATACTCGGCGAGCACTTTTAGCTCTTCGTCATTGAGCTCCCCGATACGAAAAGCTGGCATCAAGCCGCGGCCATTACGCACAAAATAGCGCACAAAGTCTGGCGTTAAATTGTCGCGATCCGCGAGCGCGCCCTTGCCCTTGCCATACAGATAGCTCAGTGCTGCCGTACCTGGATGCTCCATGCCACGCTCGTGACACATGATGCAATTCTTGACAAACAGGCTCGCGCCCTTTTCCAGCGCTTCAGGGCTTACTGCTGCTGCAGACGCCGCATGCGCCGTCCCACCAGCGCCGACTATTCCAAGCATCAGTGTTGCCGACATCAAGACGGATGCCAGCGCGCACCGTCCAACCCGCCGTCCAACCAAAACCTCGCTCATAAATCGTGCCTTCATCATGCTTTCCCCTTGCGCATGGATTTGGGCCAAATGCCCATTTTCCCCGGCGACAGAATGCCGGAAGGATCAACCACATCCTTGACTTTTTCATGCATTCTCAATAACGCGGAATCATTCCAGTTATAGGTGCCTGCAATCCGGTCCATGAAGTCCACGTGGGTTCGATACTCACCATAACCCGCAGCCGCAGCCGCATCAACCAGTTCGCCAAACAACTTGTTGGCACGTGCTTTTTGCTTGGCATCATTACGGTCAAACGTGAGGCAGAAAATATGATGCATATCGCGCCAACCCACGGCAAACTCACCGCAATAGTCAAACCCGGCTTTATTGCAGCGGTCACGAATCAACTCATACTGCTTGGTTGCATCCGCACCCGTCACAGGAGAGATAGGCGAGAAGTCCATATGTGCACCATTGGGAATCCAGTTCATCACGTTGTATTCGGTCATGTTCGGAATACCCGCGCCCAACTTTTTCCGGTACTGCCAAGCCACGTCATCTTTTGCGCGATCTTCATCAAAGTAAAACTTGGCGCCCGGAATACTGGCGAAGGCATCGTGAATCACTTCCCACGTGTTATCCATCATGGGTGGCGGGCCATACAAGGCGCCGTAGAAGTTCCATGCACCAATCTTTAGATCACTGCGCATTTTCTTGCGTACGCTCTCGGGAATGGGACCTTTGCCTGTGTAATAGTCGCGGCGCGTTACTTGCACGGCCGCCTCCCACAACATCTCAACCGTCATTGCCACAGCTGGAATCAACATATTCACTTTGAGCGGGCGCAACACTTCGGTGATGGCGTGCAGGTCACTTTCTTTCTCGAAGGTGACCATGTACGGACGATAACCGGGTGGCTCAGGCATTAACCACATACCTATCTTGGTCACCACGCCAAAGTTGGATTGAGTAAACAAACCATCCACCGATGGACCAAGGCCATATTTGTATAGATGATTGGTTTGACTGCCGGGCAAAGCACCCATACCCGTTTGTACCAACGTCCCATCAGCCAACATGACTTCCATGCCGCACTGCATTGTGACGTGGTCCCCATAAGGGGTATAGCCCACGCCATGCTCGGTCATGTTCGGCAGCACACCACCCCAACCGGGCGCCGCACAATCAACCCACAGCTTACTGCCAATTTTTTGCAGGTGGCGATACAAGTCCATGTAGCTCACGCCGGGTTCCACAACGGCATAACCATGCTTTTCATTCACCTCAAGAATGCGATTCATGCGCTTGAGATCGAGCACAATGTAGCCCGCTTTACGTGGTGCCGGGCCGCCATAGGCAAAGTTTTTACCAGTTGAAATGGTCCACAACGGCGCTTTGTAATGGCGTGCCACTTCCAGCACGCGCTGCAATTCTTCGACATTTGCAGGAGCAACCGCAGCCGACGGCTGATGCAACTCGGCCGGGGTGGTCAGATAGGCGTCGTTATAGGCTGGCAACTCCCACTGGGGATCGGTAAATACAAATTCGCGCCCAACGACTTTTTTCAGGTCAGCAAGCAATGCAGCAAAGTGTTCACGCTTTATTCCGGGGGGTAGAACGGATTCCATCAGACAACTCCTTTCGGCCAAGCCAGTAACGACACAAGATCGCTGCCTGGCCAGGCATGCGAATTCAAATCCAATGTTTTGCGCTCGGCATCTGCAGAAAACTCACCCCGCGTCATCGAGGCAAGCACCACGGCGTATTGCGCTGGGTCACGCACGCGATTCAACCAACCGGAAAGCTGATTCATCGGCGCATCCAGGCCAGACAACTCATGCCGCATCCCGCTATCTGCCTGACGGCTATGCCGCCCTTCGAGCACGACCCGCCAAGCTGGCTCCAACATGCTACGCACGGCAAATACCGTTGCCGACCTGCCCAGCACGGCCAGCGAACGGCCACGGGCAGAAGTCAGCGCATCCAGCATTGCACTCCAGCCGGCCGCATCATCCAGCGTCACCGTCTGATAAGCGAGACCGATCTGACGCACACCAGCGGCCATATCGGCACCCATCGCTGCATCTGCCTCAAACAAACAAAGGCTGCTTTCTGCCTCAACCAAGCTGCCTGCTACAGCATTGGTCGCCATGCCAAGCGACGTCAGTAGCGGTAACACAGCACCGCCACTCACCGTCGCCTGCAGAAATGTCCGCCGCGAAGATAGAGTTATGCTCATTGGTTTTTTCACTCCCACAAAATTATTCATGGCACACATGAAAATAAAAACGATATCTTCTGCGTGCCATGCCTTGATTGTTATTTATTTGGCAAATGTGTACTCATCAGAACCACCCCGGAAAGTACACCATCCACCGTCCTTGCGACACTAAAAAACTAGCGAGCCAACCGCACTCGTCTTGCTACTTTACAGATGATAAAAATGGAACATCTATCCACACTCATTCAATATCGATACTGAACAAACTTAAAGAGAGAGAAGAGGGAAAGGAGAAAGCTTAGGCAGCCTCAAGCAAGAAATCAGTAACCAGCTTGGTAAAGCGACTTGCATGCTCGATTTGCGTCCAGTGGCCGCACTGTCCAAACACGTGCAGCTGTGACTTGGAAATCAACTCGAACAGTTTGAGAGAAGCGGATAACGGAAGCACCTGATCTTCACGACCATGGATAATCAACGTGTCCTTTTGCAAGGCACGTAAATCTTCCTCGCGGCTGGCCAGTGCATCCACCCAACGCTGACGGGGTGCTGGGAACATACTGGAAAACGCCTCTTGATACCCCGGGCGGATACTGGCCTCATAACGCAACCTTGCCAGTTCATCATTCACCAGGCTTCGGTCATAAGCGAAGATATCCATGATCTTGCGCATATTTTCAAATGAGGGCGTATAACCCCACACGTCATCCAGCCCTTGGGTGAGCTTAAATGACGTACCCGCTGCACCCATCAGCACCAATCGATTCACTCGCTCCGGCGCGCGGATGGCCAGCGCCAGCGCCAAGCCGCCACCAAAAGAATTGCCAACGATGTGCGCACGCTCAATTTTCAATGCATCCAGCAAACCCAATGCATGGCTCACCCAGTTTTGCATGGAGTACTCAACCCCAACGGGGCGTTCGGTGTAACCAAAGCCCACCATATCAGGAGCAATGACGCGAAAGTTTTTGGACAGTACAGGCATGCTCAGGCGCCAATTGGCAAAGGCCGTAACGCCGGGACCCGATCCGTGGATCATTAATACGGGCTCCCCGCTGCCCTGATCGTGATAATTTGTTGCAATACCGTTAGCGACAATGGATAAACCAATTTCGGGATTACTGCTCACTGCATCTCCTTTGCCAAGTTAATGACTAAATATTTAGTAAATTATTTTTTCTTATTTTGTCACAGAAAAGTGTCAAATAAACTTCGCGCTTCTCTTTTTTTTAAAAACCTCACACAAATCAAACGACTGCGGAAACTCACTCCACCCGATGCGCATCAAAGGCAGCACAAACCACCATGCCCTTTATAATGCACCGAGCATGAGGCGCACTTTTTCTTTAGTATTTTTCATCTTATTTCTCACCTGAGCCTCCCCTTCTTTGCACGCATACCATGACACTTAGCGCCGACACGAATTACTCCGCCACACCGCTTACCAGCCGCGAGTTGTATATCCGCCTTCTGGGCTATGTGCGACCTTATTGGCGTACGTTTGCTCTGGCCATTGTCTTCATGGCAATTGCAGCTGCCACTGAGCCGGTATTCCCTGCGCTCATGAAGCCGCTGTTGGATAACGGCTTCGGCGGCAAAACAACCGGGGTATATAACCCATGGGTATTGCCGCTTATTATTGTGGGCGTTTTTTTGTTGCGCGGCGTGTTCGGTTTTTGTGCCGACTATGCGCTGGCCTGGGTTTCCAACAAGGTGGTGCTGGACTTGCGCAATGACATGTTCAAACGCCTGGTGCAACTACCCACCACGTTTTTTGACAACCAGTCATCGGGTGCGGTCATGTCACGCATCGCCTACGATGTCACCGGCGTAACCGGTGCAGCCACGGGTGTGCTGACCATTTTGGTTAAAGACACGCTCGCAGTCGTCGGGTTATTGAGCTGGATGTTTTATCTCAACTGGATGCTGAGCCTGATTGCGTTAGTCATGATCCCCGCCATTGCGTTCGCGGTGCTCGGTTTCAGCAAACGCTTGCGCGCTACCAGTCGCGGTGTACAGCGTGCCATGGGCGAGATCATGCATGTACTCGAAGAAAGCATTGAAGCGCATAAAGTGGTCAAGATTTTTGGTGGTCAATCCTATGAAGGGAAGCGCTTTGCTGCCGCCAGTGGAACGCAGCGCCGCCAGGCCATGCGCCAGACCATTGCCGCTGCGGCACTGGGACCGATTGTGCAATTGTTTGCCGCCCTGGCACTGGCGACGATTATTACGGTTGCCATCCAGCAATCCAACACCAGCGACCAAACCACCGTGGGGGGCTTTGTGTCGTTTATTACCGCCATGCTGATGCTGCTGGCCCCACTCAAACGGCTGACAGATATTAACGCGCCGCTGCAACGCGGGCTGGCGGCAGCCGAAAGTGTATTCGACCTCATGGGTGAAACGCCTGAGGATGATTCTGGTACCACGGTGCTCAGACGCTCCAGTGGCCATGTCGTTTTTCGTAATGTCCACCTGCGCTACCCTGATGCCTCCCGTGAAGCCTTGACTGGCATTAACCTGTCGCTACCTGCTGGAAAAACAGTAGCACTCGTGGGCACATCCGGCAGTGGGAAAACTTCGCTGGCGAATTTACTGCCTCGCTTTTATCACCCGACATCCGGCGAAATTTTGATCGATGATTACTCGATTGAAACACTAACTCTTGCCTCATTACGCGCAAACATTGCCTTGGTATCGCAGGATGTCGTGCTCTTCAATGACACGGTTGCCGCCAATATTGCGTATGGCCTCGAGGACGTCACTCAAGCATCGCTCGAGCAAGCAGCACGCGCCGCTCATGCGCTGGAATTCATCGAAAACATGCCACAAGGTTTTGCCACGCTGATAGGCGAAAATGGCGTCAAGCTCTCGGGCGGGCAACGCCAGCGATTAGCGATTGCACGCGCGATCCTGAAAAATGCGCCGATCTTGATCCTCGATGAAGCCACGTCCGCACTGGATACCGAATCCGAGCGTCACGTGCAGGCGGCGCTGGATGTGTTGATGAAAAATCGCACTACACTGGTTGTCGCCCATCGCCTATCCACCATCGAACATGCCGATCGCATTGTCGTGCTGGAAGCCGGGCGCATTGTTGAAGAAGGATGTCACGCCGAACTGCTGGCAAAAAATGCGGCGTATGCCAATTTTTATCGCATGCAACGAACCACTGAAACACAACAACTCTCGTGACCATAAAAATACTGCACACAGAATCATCGCTCGGCTGGGGTGGTCAAGAAAACCGCACGCTCAATGAGCTGACCGGTCTGCGCGCCTTGGGATATCAGCCGTTGCTGGCCTGTCCGCCCAACGCTCGCTTAGGTGCGCGAGCGCGCGAAGCGGGCTTCGAAGTGATTGATATTGCCATGCGCGGCGCACTCGACTTGCCCGCACTGTGGCAGCTACGCCGTTTAATGGCCTCGCGCCGCATCGACATCGTGAACACCCACAGCGGACGCGACACCCAGTTAGCAGGCATGGCCGCACGCACGCTGGGTCGGCAGCGGCCACGCATCGTGCGCACGCGGCATCTGGCGCTGCCGATTTCTTCCCTGTTCAGCTATGTCACACTGCCGGATCATGTTGTCACAGTCAGCCGCTTTGTCGCGAGTTATCTCGCCTCGGCCAAGGTGCCGATGGAACGCATTACCGCCGTACCCACAGGCATCGACCTGAGCCGTTATCAAACCACGACACCTGGCAGCTTACGCAAAGAGCTTGGCTTAGCCGATGGCACGCCGCTCATCGGCACCGTGGCAATTTTGCGCCGTAAAAAAGGGCACGCCGAATTGATTGAAGCCATCCCGACCGTGCTGGAAAAATTTCCTGACGCACACTTTGTCTTTGCCGGTGACGGCCCGCAGACAGATAACTTGAATCAGCGCATCACTGAACTTGGTTTAACCCGCAACGTGCACCTGCTTGGCTTGCGTCGTGATGTTGTCAATGTACTCGCCTCACTCGATCTTTTTGTTCTGCCCACGCATCAAGAAGCACTGGGCACGGCCTTTATTGAAGCTGCCGCCATGGGCGTGCCTGCCATCGCCAGCCGCGTGGACGGTGTGCCCGAGGTTGTTTGCGATGGTAAAACCGGGCTGCTCGTCCCCGTCGGTGACAGCGCAGCCATTGCCGCCAGCATCATCCACCTGCTGGCAGACACCCCTTTGCGAGAATCGATGCGCATGGCTGCACGGCCGTGGGTAGAAGCACATTACTCGCGCGAAGTGATGGTCGAGGGCATGCTGGCCGTGTATCAAAAACTGCTGGCTGCAAAAATCTGATCCATGAAAACGGCGCAGGGCATCCCGGTCTTGATGTACCACCATGTGAGCCCCAACCCAGGCCTTGTGACTATCTCGCCTGCAACATTTCACGCGCAAATCGCCTGGCTTGCCAAACACAACTACCGCAGCATAAGCACCGATGATCTGGCGGCCTTTCTAACTGGCAAGCCGCTGCCTGAAAAATCCGTCATGATCACCTTTGATGATGGCTATCTCGACAACTATCTTTACGCACATCCGATATTGCAGGCATTCGGATTTAAAGCGGTGTTATTTATCATCACCGGCTGGCTAGGTGAAGGCGAACCGCGTGAGCCGGTGCATCATCATTCAAGAAAAGTCGGCGCTGGTGATACGGCGTACAACACGGCGCTCACTCCATCCCATCGCACCTGCATGGAGAAAATTGCTGCCGGACACGCCGATGAGGTCATGCTGCGCTGGAGCGAAGTGGCCGAAATGAAGGCATCAGGTAGCTTTGAATTTCATTCCCACACCCACACCCATCAGCGCTGGGATCGCTTGATAGGCAATCCGCATGAGCGTCGCATAAAACTAGCTGAAGATTTGGCCGCTTCACGCGCGGCGCTAGAAGCGCATCTGGGCACTGTATCGCCGCACCTGTGCTGGCCGCAAGGCTACTTTGATGCCGATTACCAAGCGGTGGCACATGGCGCGGGATTCACTCATCTTTACACCGTGAATAAAGAAACCTGCACCGCAAAGACACTCATTGCCGCCATTCCCCGCGTGGTGGTGAAAGATCGTGCAGATGGATGGTTTGGACGGCGTCTATGGCTTTATCGCCATCCAATGCTCACGCGCGCTTACCTCGCTTCACGCGGCAGCTAATGCCATCCATGTCAAACGTCTTTACGTAGCGTGCGTCAGTCCACCTTCAACAAGGATATCCTGGCCCGTGATATAGCCGCCCCCCGATGAGAGCAGAAACGCAACGGTTTCGGCAATTTCATCCACCCGACCGGCACGGGCCATGGGAATCATCGCGCACGTCGCTTCATCCACCGGAAAGCTGTCAATAAAACCCGGCAAGACGTTGTTCATGCGTATGCCTGCGGCCGCATAGCGTGTCGCATACAGCTTGGTAAAGCTCGACAACGCGGCGCGAATGGCTGAAGAAATAGGATAACCCGGTGTAGGCTCCTTCGCGCCGTAGGTGGAAATATTCACCATCGCCCCGCCACTCTGGCTCTCGAAAATCGGCGTCACCAGCCGCGACATGCGCACCACATTCAACAGCAAAAGATCAAGCGCGGCATGCCAGTCATCATCGCTCAAAACCAGCAGCTCGCCGCTCGCCGCATGGCCTGTATTATTTACGACGGCATCAATGCGGCCATAGGTCGCCAGTACCAGATCAACCAGCCGCTTGAGATCATCCGGGTCAGTCACCGAGCCTTGCAAACCAACGCCGCCTAACTCCTTCGCCAAGTGAATGACGCGCTCAGAGCGCGCCATCAAAACCACTTTATAACCGCGTGCCGCCAAGGTGCGGGCACATGCTGCACCCATGCCCTGGGAAGCCGCCGTGATGATGGCCACTTTATTGTCTCTGGTCAGCTCGCTCATACAAAACTCCTGGTGCAATCAGGCAGGCAGCTGCAGCGACTTATACTGGAGAAACTCTTCCAGTCCATAGCGCCCCATTTCGCGGCCCAAACCTGACTGTTTATACCCCCCAAACGGCGCTTCGATATTAAAAGCGCCACCATTGATTTCCACCTGGCCGGTTTGCAAACGCCGCGCAACACGCAGCGCACGCGCCGAATCAGCAGACCACACTGCCCCCGAAAGTCCGTAGGCCGTGCCATTGGCAATGGCGATGGCTTCTTCTTCATCGCGGTAGGTGATGATGCTCAGCACCGGACCGAAAATTTCTTCCTGGGCAATCACGCTATCGGGTGCAACGCGACCAAAAATAGTAGGTTGAACATAACAGCCACGATCAAGCCCCGCAGGACGATCCGGGCCACCGCACAACAGCTCGGCGCCTTGTGCAATGCCTTGGCGAATCATGCTCACCACGCGATCACGCTGAGCGGTAGACACCAAGGGACCCAATTTTGCATTGTCTCCCATAGGATCGCCCACCGTGAAGCGAGCCGCCACTTCGGTGGCTATCTTTGCCGCTTCGACATATCGTGCCTCTGGCACAATCAGACGCGTCAGTGCCAGGCACGTTTGGCCAGAATTCAGAAAACAGGAATTCACCGTTGCGCGCACCGCCGCTTCAAGATCAGCATCATCCAATACCACCGCAGCAGATTTGCCGCCCAACTCCAGTGTCACGCGTTTCATGCGTTCAGCTGCCAGCGCACCAATCCTTGCACCTGCGCGGGTTGAGCCGGTCATGGAAATTAAATTGACATCGGGGTGCGTCACCAGCGCTTCGCCAGCGGTCGGGCCATAACCCGTGATCAAATTAAAAACACCCGGCGGCAAACCGGCCTCTTGAATAATGTCAGCGAGCACAAACGCCGCCAGCGGGGCGACTTCAGATGGTTTCCAAACGACGGTGCACCCCGTGGCAAGCGCAGGCCCAAGTTTCGTGGCAATCTGGAACAATGGATAGTTCCACGGCGTAATGCACGCCGCCACACCGACGGGTTCGCGCAGCACTAAAGAATTGCCAACGCGCTCTTCAAAAACGAATTCCCGCGCATGACGAGCGCACACTTCAA
>WOZP01000101.1 GCA_011620215.1 Rugosibacter sp. | reverse complement strand
GCCAGATCGCCCGGCTTGAAGTTGCGCCGTTGCATATCGACGGCATTCACCAGCAGGCGCGGTGTGGGTTCGTGGCCAGCCAGCCGCGCAGCGCGGCCGGTGCGGCTCATGCCGTGCCACTGGTCACGCAGGCGGCCGGTGGTCAGGCGCAAGGGATAACGGGCGTCGGTCGCTTCTGCCGTTAGCGTAAAAGTCAGCGGTGCAAACAATGCACGGCCATCGGCGGTGGCGAAATGGTGATCGGCATACAGCCGCGCCTGGCCGCTCTGTGCCCCTTGCGGAAAAGGCCATTGCTGCGGGCCATTTTCTTCCAGCACGGCATAGCTCATGCCGCTCATATCGAGATCGCGACCGACAGTGAGGCTGGTGTGTTCAGCGAAAATTTCGGCGGTGTTGGTAAAGTTGAAAAGGCCGGTCTTTGCTGAATACGCCGTCTCGCCAGCGCCGACTTTTTCGCCTAGTTTCTCACCCAGGCGCCTTGCAAACTCCGCCGCGATTGCCCAATCCGCGCGCGCCTCGCCTGGCGGCGCGACCGCCGCACGCACGCGCGAGATGCGCCGTTCGGAATTGGTGACCGTACCCTCCTTCTCGCCCCAGCTCGCGGCCGGCAGCAGCAGGTCGGCAAAGGCCGCCGTTTCAATGTCGGCATAGGCATCTTGCACAACGACAAACTCGGCCTTGGTTAGCGCCTCGCGCACTTTCGCTTGATCGGGCATGGACTGCGCAGGATTGGTGCAGGCAATCCAGACGGCCTTGATCTTGCCTTCGCGCAGCGCGTCAAACAATTCGACCGCCGTCTTGCCCGGTTGGTCGGGAATGCCGGGCACACCCCACAACGCCGCCAGTTCTTCACGGTCAACAGCGTTCGCCAGATCGCGATGCCCTGGCAGCAGGTTGGCCATCGCACCCACTTCACGCCCGCCCATCGCATTCGGCTGGCCGGTCAGCGAGAATGGCCCCATGCCGGGGCGGCCGATTTTTCCCGTCGCCAGATGCAGATGGATCAGCGAGGCATTGTTGCTCGTGCCGTGCACCGACTGGTTAAGTCCCTGGCACCACATCGACAGCGGCGCTTTGGCCTGGCCAAACCAGCGTGCGGCCTTGACGATATCTTCGGCCGCCACACCGCACGTGGCAGCAGCGGCAGCGGGCGTGAGCTCACGAACTTTGTCGCGCAGCGCGGCGAACCCCGTGGTGTGCGCGGCAATGAATGCTTCGTCGACCAGCCCCTCCCACAACATCACATGCAGCATCGCACTGTAGAGAATCACATCGCTGCCCGGCGTGATCGCCAGATGCAAATCAGCCATCGCGGCCGTATCGGTACGGCGCGGATCGACGACAATGATCTTGAGTTGCGGGTTCTTCGCCTTCGCATCCTCGATGCGGCGGAACACGATCGGATGCGCCCAGGCGGTGTTGCTGCCGGCGAGCAGGAACAGGTCAGCCAGCGCGATGTCTTCATAGCTGCATGGCACGGCGTCCGACCCCAGCGTGGCCTTGTAACCCGCGACGGCGGACGACATGCACAGGCGCGAGTTGGAATCGATATTGTTGGTGCCCACCAACGCACGCGCCAGCTTGTTGAAGACGTAGTAATCCTCGGTCAGCAACTGGCCGGAAATGTAGAAGGCAACGGCATCCGGCCCATGTTTCTTGATGATCCCGGCGAAACGTTCGGCGGCGGTATCCAGCGCCGTATCCCAGGAAGTCGGCGTTCGTGATACGGCGCGTGAGGCGCGCAATTCCGGCGTCAGCGCACGTCCGGTGAGTTGCGTGGTGAGATGCAGGCTGGCGCCCTTGCTGCACAGGCGGCCGAAGTTCGCCGGATGATCGGGGTCACCGCGCACATTGATGATTTTTGCCGCCTTGCCAGAACCAGCTGTTTCAATAATCACACCACAGCCGGTGCCGCAATAGCAGCAAACAGAGCGCGTCTCGCTCACCTGCAATTCAAGAGTGGATTCCACAGCGGATTCCATAGCACCCATCACCCATTCAGCCTCAAAGCGCTAACAGCACCACGCCATTTTCGACGCGCGCCGGATACGTCACGGTGCTTCCTTCATCGGGCGCGCAGGCCTCTCCGCTGGATAACTCAATATTCCAGCCGTGCAGCGGGCAAGTCACGCGATGCCCATGCACGATGCCTTGCGACAGCGGGCCCGCCTTGTGCGGGCAAGCATCGCGCAGCGCAAAGACTTCATCGTCTGCCGTGCGGAATATAGCGATACTCACCTCATCGTGCGGCACCACCCGGCTACCGCGCAGGGGGATTTCTTCCAGACGACACACCTTATGCCATGTACTCAAAATTTTCTCCTGCCTGCTATGGATTTACTACGGGATTTCAATGATCTTCAAATGGTTTCAACGGGAACAGGCAAAGGCGTAAATTCTGCCGCCAACTGGGGTGACCCTTCACCCGGCAAGCGCTCACGCCAGGGGTCGACGACGCCCTGCAAGGCATACAGCAGGCGCTGATGCAGGGCTTTGCGGTTGTCCGCATCTTCCACCACGCACCGTTTCACATAATCGAGGCCGACACGTTGTACGTAATGCACCGTGCGTTCCAGATACCAACCTTCTTCGCGATAAAGCTGGAGGAAGGCCGCAGAATATTCCAGCACTTCTTCGCGCGTTGTCACCTTGCACAAAAACTCGGCAACCTCGGTCTTGATGCCGCCATTACCGGCGACGTAAAGCTCCCAACCGGAATCAACACCGATCACGCCGACATCCTTGATGCCCGCTTCAGAGCAATTACGCGGGCAGCCCGACACAGCCAGCTTCACTTTATGCGGTGACCACATGCCGAACAACATTTTTTCCAGCGCCACACCCATGCTCATCGACTGCTGTGTGCCAAAGCGGCAGTGTTCGGTGCCAACACAAGTCTTCACCGTGCGGATGCTCTTGCCATAAGCATGGCCGGAGGGCATGTCCAGGTCTTTCCATACCGCAGGCAAGTCTTCTTTTTTCACGCCAAGCAAATCGATGCGCTGACCACCCGTGACCTTGACCGTCGGAATGTGATATTTCTCGGCGACGTTGGCGATGCGGCGCAGTTCGTCCGGCGTGGTCAGCCCGCCCCACATGCGCGGCACCACGCTATAGGTACCGTCCTTCTGGATGTTGGCATGCGCGCGCTCGTTGATGAAGCGCGATTGCGGATCGTCCTTCGCCTCGTGCGGCCAAGTGGAAATCAGGTAGTAATTGAGCGCCGGACGGCAGGTGGCGCAACCGTCGGGCGTATGCCAGGCCAGGGTTGCGAAGACATCATCCAGCGAGAGCAGCTTTTGACCACGAATTTCTGCGCGCACTTCGCCGTGCGTGAGCGCTGTACAGCCGCACATCGGCTTCGTGGTACGGTCGGCGGCCTGATACGCGCCACCGACGGTGGATGCCAGAATCTGCTCGACCAGGCCGGTGCAGGAACCGCACGAGGAAGACGCCTTGGTGTGCTTCCTGACATCATCCAGCGTGAACAAGCCTTGTTCGCGAATCGCCTTCACAATCGTGCCCTTGCACACGCCATTGCAACCGCAGACTTCGGCCTCGTCGGCCATCGCCGCCGCCTTTGAATTCCCCGCGTGGCCCACGTCACCGACATGGTTGTTGGTGAATGCATCGCCAAACATCAAATGGTCGCGAATCGCGCCAATGTCACGGCCTTCCTTGAGCAACTGAAAATACCAGCCACCGTCACCCGTGTCGCCATACAGTACAGCACCCACCAGGCGATCTTTTTCGATCACCAGGCGCTTGTAAATACCGCCGTTCTTGTCGTGCAGAACGATATCTTCCGTGCCCTCGCCACCCGTGAAGTTGCCGGCGGAAAAAACATCGACACCGGTGACCTTGAGCTTGGTCGAGGTCACCGAGCCCTGATAGCGGCCGATACCCATTTGCGCCAGATGATTGGCGCACACCTTGGCCTGCTCGAATAACGGCGCAACGAGTCCGTACGCTATGCCGCGATGCGCCGCACATTCGCCGACGGCATAGATCCGCGGATCGAAGGTTTGCAGGGTATCGGAGACGACGATACCGCGATGGCAGTGCAGGCCGGCAGATTCGGCCAGCGCGGTATTCGGGCGAATGCCTGCGGCCATGACCACCAGGTCGGCGGGAATTTCAGCGCCATCCTTAAACCGTATCGAGCACACACGACCTGCTGCATTGGCAGTCAGCATCTCGGTTTGCTTGCCCAGCAAAAATTTGAGCCCTTTGCTCTCCAGCGAAGCTTGCAACATATCGGCGCCCGGTTTATCCAACTGGCGCTCCATGATCCACTCGCCAATATGTACCACGGTGACATCCATACCGCGCAGCTTGAGTCCGTTAGCGGCTTCCAACCCCAGCAAGCCGCCACCGATGACAACCGCATGCTTATGCGTAAGCGCTGTTGCAATCATGGCCTCGGTATCCGCAATATCGCGATAAGCGATCACGCCGGGCAAATCATTCCCGGGCACTGGCAACATAAACGGCACAGAACCTGTCGCCAACAACAGACGATCATAATTTGCCTCTGTCGTCACCCCCGCGCTATCTTCAGCGATCACCTTGCGGCCGATGCGGTCGATTTTCACCACCTTCTTGCCGGTATGCAGCGTGATGCCGTTGTCCTTGTACCAGTCAAGATCATTCAGCACGATATCGGCCAATGTCATCTCACCGGCCAGCACGGGCGAGAGCAGGATGCGGTTGTAATTCGGATGCGGTTCGGCACCGAAGACCGTAATCTCATACAGGTCAGGCGCCAGTTTGAGCAATTCCTCCACGGTGCGTATCCCTGCCATGCCGTTGCCAACCACCACCAATTTCTGTTTTTTCATTGTCTGTCTCCTGCGGAACTCTCAAAA
>WOZP01000182.1:17340-24807 GCA_011620215.1 Rugosibacter sp. | reverse complement strand
TGAAGCGAAAAATATTAAAGCCGGTGGCGGCGGCAATGCTGCCCAGCACGATCAACACGAAAAGAATGCAGGTGAGATAAAAACTGCCCATGAGTGCTGCCAGCGGTTTTAGGGCAGCGATACCGTATTTCCCCATGGTGAATGCCATCGCGCCGCCCGCACCCAGTGGCGCTAATTTCATGATGACATTCATCATGGCAAAAAAGAGATGTGACGCATCTTCGATGAAACGATGGACTGGTTGGCCGGTTTTGCCCAGTCGCACGATGGCATAGCCAAACAGGATGGCGAGAAAAAGTACTTGCAACAAGTCGCCCGAGCTAGTGAAGGCATCGGCAAATGTCTTGGGAATGATATGCAGGAAAAAACTGACCGTGCTCTGTTCAGTGGCGGATTTGGCATACGTGGCAATCGCCGAGCTATCCAGCGATTGCGGGTCAACGTTAAAGCCCTCGCCGGGGCGAATGAGATGCACGACAAGCAACCCGATAGCTAGTGCCAGCGTGGACACCACTTCAAAGTAAAGCAGCGCTTTACCGCCAACGCGGCCGACTTTTTTCATGTCGCCAGACCCGGCAATCCCGAGCACGACAGTGCAAAAAATAACCGGCGCAATGAGCATTTTGACCAGTGCAATAAAACCATCGCCTAAAGGTTTGAGGCTCGTGCCTGCCTGCGGGTCAAGATAACCCAGCAATCCGCCAGCCAGCGTGGCGAGCAGCACCCAAAAGTAAAGTTGATGTGTGAGACGTTTCATGAGGGCATGGTTTTGAAATGGGATGAAACAATTGTGGCATGATGCTCCCGCAGTTTGCATACGATTTTTAATGCAGGCAATAATCAGAACACCTGAGGAGGCAACTTATGATCAATGTGTATTCCTGGCCGACGCCCAATGGGCACAAGGTTCACATCATGCTGGAAGAATGCGGGTTCAGGCTGGGGCGCGATTGGCAAGCGCATGCCATCAATATCGGGGCGGGGGATCAGTTCTCGCCGGAATTTTTGCAGATTAGCCCGAACAACAAAATCCCGGCGCTGGTTGATTCGGACGGGCCGGATGGCAAGCCTATCGCCTTGTTTGAGTCGGGCGCCATCTTGCTGTATCTGGCCGCAAAAACAGGCAAGTTTTTGCCCAAGAGCGACCGCCAGAAATTCGAGGTTCTGCAATGGCTCATGTTTCAAATGGGCGGCGTGGGCCCGATGCTGGGGCAAGCCCATCACTTCCGTATGTATGCGCCAGAGAAAATTGACTACGCGGTCAACCGCTACACCAACGAGGCCAAGCGGCTGTATGGGGTGATGAACCGACAGCTCTCGCAGCAGCGTTACATTGCCGGTAATACGTATTCGATTGCGGACATCGCGATTTTTCCCTGGCTGCGCAGTTGGCAAAACCAGGGCATTGATTGGGCAGACTATCCGTTGCTCAAAGCGTGGTTCGACAAGATCGAACAACGGCCTGCGGTAAAGCGCGGCGTCGCGGTGTTGACGGATTTACGCAAACCGCTGACGGACGATAAAGCGCGCGATATTCTGTTTGGAAAAACCCAGTATCAAAAGCGCTAAGAACCAATGAGCGCCGTGTTACCAGCGCCGACTTTTTAGAGTCAGACTTTTTTCGCGCGAGGGTGCGCTGCGTCGTAGATTTTTGCCAGATGCTGAAAATCCAGGTGGGTGTAAATCTGCGTGGCGGCGATGCTGGCGTGGCCGAGCATATCCTGCACGGCGCGTAGGTCGCCCGATGATTGCAAAACATGCGAAGCAAACGAATGGCGCAACATGTGCGGATGTACCTGCATGCCGATTCCCTGCTGTTGCGCCCAGCGCTCCAGTCGTTTTTCGACTTGACGAGGTGATAACCGGGTGCCGTTTCTGCCGGTAAATAGCGCCGTTTGTTCTGCCGGTGCATAGTTTGGGCGCACAGCCACCCAGGCGAGAAGCGCTGTTCGAGCCTGGCTGCCGAGGGGTACGGTGCGGGTTTTTTGTCGCTTGCCGGTCACGGTGACTTCACCTGTCGTCAGGTCCAGCCCGCCTGGCCAATCCAGACTGACCAGTTCTGCCAGGCGTAGCCCGGAGGAATAAAAAAGCTCAAACATCGCTGCGTCACGCACTTCCAGATCATCGCCAGGCTCGGCATTGAGCAGCGCGGCCATTTGATCTGTGCCCAGGGCTTTAGGCAGGGTGCGTGGTCGCTTGGGCGCTTTGAGCGGTTCTGCCGGGTTGTGTGCAATTGCACCGCGTCGGAGAAGCCAGACGTAAAAACTGCGCCATGCCGAGAGTGTGCGCGCAATGGAGCGCGGGGCCAGATTCTGTGCGTGCAACTGCATCAGACCACGCCGCAGTTGTGTGGTGGTGAGTTTTTCTGGCGAACTGTTCGGGGTAGCTTCAAGTGCTAGCTGGTTAAGGCGAAAAAGATCACGGCGATACGCATCCAGCGTGTGTCGGCTGGCGCGCCGTTGAATGGCCAGTTCCGACAAAAACTGTTCAGCGATGGGGTGCATTTTGTCAGGTTTCGTCAGTGATTATTTTCTGGCTACGCTGCAGGTGTGGTGTTCAGAATGCGCTGGAGCGCAGTGGCGATCATCTCGCCAATGCGCTCCAGATACAGCGTACCCAGCGTGGGGTAAAAGCGGTGCGCTTCTTCGCTGGCCATCACCAGCAGACCAAAACAGGTACCGTGCGCATCGCATAGTGGCACTTGCGCCATTGAGCGCAAATGCGCAGCCGCTTCGCCAAACCAGGTGACGGATTCTTGTTCGGCAGCAGGCCCGCAGAGTGGTGTTTTCAAACTTGCGGCAAAGGCCTGGGTGGTTTCTGTTCCCGCTTCCAATGAACTGCCGGGCAGGTTCCATACGCGCAGGGCCACGTGCGGCACAGAAAACGCCCCCCGCAAATGGGCGTCAATCATATACATCAGCGAGGCTTCGTCCTGCGCAGCAATCAACGCTAGGGCCAAGGCGTGTACCTTGCTCAAGATGGCATCATTTTCGTTGCCAAAAGTGATGAGTTCGGCGAGCTTGGCTTCCAGCGTACGCACTTTGTCGCGTAACGTGAAGAGTTGTTTTTCGGTGATGGAAATGGCGCGTCCGGTATGCGGGTCGGGCAAAGTCATGAGCGCTAATACATCGGTATACGCATCAAAAAACTCAGGATGATTATGCAAATAGCGTGCAACTTCTTCAGCGTTGATTTCCGCGTTCATCGAATTGTTCATTTATTTATGAGTCCTCAGGTAGATCGATTTCACCAGTAAAAACAGTGATCGCCGGGCCGGTTAGCAAAACAGAATCGGCGCCATTCCAGGCGATCGTTAACTCCCCCCCGCGCGTGATGACGCGCACGGGGGAAGTCAGCAATTGGCGACGTATGCCCGCCACGACCGCAGCACAAGCGCCTGTGCCGCAGGCCAGGGTTTCGCCTGTGCCGCGCTCATACACGCGCAAGCGCACCGTGTGCGCATCCAGCACCTGCATGAAGCCGGCATTCACCCGGCGTGGAAAACGCACGTGGGTTTCAATCAATGGCCCCAATTGGGCAACCGGTGCGGTATCAATGTCAGCCACTACCTGCACCGCATGCGGGTTGCCCATCGAGACGACACTGATATCAACGGATGTATCGCCGACAACAAGCGTTTGCACAAGGGCATCGCTCTCGCTGATAAATGGAATTTCCGCTGGCAAAAAACGCGGCCGACCCATATCGACGGTGACTTCACCCGTGGCTTCGAGTTGCGGAGAAATAATGCCCGACAGTGTTTCCACGCGAATCTGCCGCTGGGTGGTTAATCCCTGTTCGTGCACGAAGCGCACAAAGCATCGCGCACCGTTGCCACATTGCTCTACCTCGCCACCATCCGCATTGAAAATGCGATAACGAAAATCGACATCGGGCAGGGTGGTTTTTTCAACCACCAGGATTTGGTCGCAGCCAATACCAAAATGGCGATCGGCGATAAATCGTATCTGCGGCGTAGTCAGCGCAAGCGTCTGCCGGATGGCATCCAGCACGACAAAGTCATTGCCCGCGCCCTGCATTTTGGTAAAGCGAATTTTCATGGGATAGATGGTAGTCGAGATAGCGTTGCGTAATCGGTCGAATTGAGCAGGCTAAGCAAACGTGCTTGAGTTAATTTCGGGTTGACCCATAAAACCCTGCCTCGCCCGGCGGGCGGGTTTTGAAGCGTTTGTGCAACCAGTAATATTGCGCTGGCGAGCGCAGGATTTCTGTTTCCAGAAACGCATTCATGCGTCGCGTATCAGCCACGACATTATCTGTGACTGCGTCGGCAGGATTGGTTGCAGGAAAGTCAGTCCATGGTTCGCCAACTTCTATTTCATAGTGGTTTCCCACCATGCGCGTGATGATCGGAATGACTGTTGCGCCAGTGAGTTTTGCCAGCCGTGACAGGCCGGTAATGGTAGCGGCAGGTACGCCAAAAAAAGGCACGAATACGGCGTCTTTGGCGCCATAATCCATATCGGGCAGATAGTAAAAAAGTCGCCCTTCGCGTATTGGCCGGATGACCGACTTGACCCCCTGCTGGCGCGAAAACAGTGTCATTTTGCCAAACCGCAAACGCCCGCGACGCAATGCGGCATCGAAGGTGCGATTTTTTGCTCGCGCATAGATGGTCACCATGGCGTGATCCATGGACAGTCGAATCCCGCCCGCATCCAGGCCCACAAAATGTGGCGCAAACAATATCACCGGCCGACCCTGGCAGGCGGCTAACCGTTCGCCATGTATGATCTTGACCAGGCGGCGAATGCGAGCGGGAGAAGCCCACCACCACAGCCCCAGCTCGAGCATGTTGCGTCCAAAATAGGCAAAGTGCCGTCTTGCCAGCGCCGACTTTTCAGCGGCTGATAATTGAGGAAAGCACAGCCCCAGATTAGTGAGCGTGATGTGCCGCCGTTCGCGCACAAAAACATACAGCAGCCAGCCCAATCCCCGTCCCAGGCGCGAGAGCAAGGGCAAAGGCAACCAGTGCAGCAGCCACATTATTGCCAGCAACAGATGCGTCATGGCGCTTGGGTACCTGCGGGTACTTTATAGCGGTTATAACCCCACAAGTATTGCCCTGGACACTGCTGAATCAAGTACTCGATCTCGGCATTGATTTGCGCTGCCCGTGCAGCAAGATCACCCGTTAAAGGTTGCGACAAGGGTAAAAAATACAAGTGATACCCCGCGCCATAGGGTAGGCGCTCAGCATAGGTGAAAATCACTGTCGCGCCGGTTTCTGCCAAGCGTGCAGCGAGCGTCATGGTGTACGCGGGGCGGCCAAAAAATGGCACCCAAACCCCCTCGCCCACGCTTGGCACCTGGTCGGGCAGCATACCCACGGCTTGGCCTTGCTTCAAGGCTTTTAATAAGCGCCGCACGCCGGATAGGTCTGCCGCCGCAAGATTGAAGTTGTTTCCTCGGCCTTGGCGCATTAGGGGTTCAAGCCAGGCCTGTTTGGGTTGGCGGAACATGACGGTTAGCGGTTTGCGCGAGGCGATGTATTGCGCGGTAATTTCAAAGCAACCTAAATGCGGCGTTAAAAACAAAATACCTTTGCCTGTGCTTGCCGCTGTTTCTACCAGTTCCCAGCCGACCACTTTGGCAATGCGGCTGACGACTTCATCCTGCGGGCGCAACCAGATTTTGGGTAACTCTAAAAATCCTTTGCCCGCTTCGGCAATCGCTACGCGCTTAAAAGAAGATAACCCTGCCAGGGCAAGGTTTTGGGCAAGGTTGCGACGGTAGGTGGGCGACAAAACCCAAGTGAGCCAACCGAGCAGCGCACCCAGATTATGCAAGAGCGGCAGGGGGAGATAAGCACAGAGACGGAACAGAAAAGACATATCAGTAGTGATAAAGGCGAGTGGTATTGAACAAGCATCAAGGGCGAATTATCGACGAATAATCGGGTAATGATGTTTTATGCTGCCAGACAGAATGAATTATCCCGGTACACCATTGACAGCGGACTAGATTACAATGACCGCTTCCGCTGGGTTAAATGACAACTTGCGAAGCGGAGAAAGCCTGAGTATAAAAAGCTTGGGCTGGACAATAAATTTCGCTAAAGCGTCGCTTGCTCATGCCCCAGGAGCCTGCCTCGCCAGTATCGCGGGGCATTTTTGTTAGGAGCAAAACCATGAGTCAAGCTTATTTTTTCACCTCTGAATCCGTATCCGAAGGCCATCCCGATAAAGTCGCCGACCAGATTTCAGACGCCATTCTGGATGCCATTCTGGCGCAAGATCCTCACTCCCGTGTTGCGGCTGAAACCTTATGCAACACTGGCCTGGTGGTTTTGGCCGGTGAAATCACAACCAAAGCCAATGTTGATTACATCAATGTGGCACGCGATACGTTAAAGCGCATCGGTTACGACAATACCGAATCCGGCATTGATTACAAAGGCTGCGCTGTCCTGGTGGCTTACGACAAGCAGTCGCCCGATATTGCCCAGGGCGTGAATAAAGCCTATGACGATGATCTTAATCAAGGCGCAGGCGATCAAGGCTTGATGTTTGGTTATGCATGTAATGAAACCACCTCGCTGATGCCACTGCCTATTTATTTGTCGCACCGTCTGGTGGAGCGGCAGTCACAATTGCGTCGAGATGGACGTTTGCCCTGGCTGCGTCCGGACGCAAAATCGCAGGTAACCATTCGCTATGAAAACGGTCGCGCGCATTCGATTGATACTGTGGTGCTGTCCACACAGCATTCACCGGATATCGAGCTGCCGCAAATTCGTGAAGCGGTGATCGAAGAAATTATCAAGCCGATGCTGCCCAAGGAATTGATCAAGGGTGAAATCAAGTATCTGGTGAATCCCACGGGCAGGTTTGTGATTGGCGGTCCGCAAGGCGATTGTGGTTTGACAGGCCGCAAAATCATTGTGGATACCTACGGCGGCGCAGCCCCACACGGCGGCGGTGCGTTCTCGGGGAAGGATCCTTCAAAGGTTGACCGCTCCGCTGCTTATGCCGGCCGCTACGTCGCCAAGAACATTGTGGCTGCTGGTTTGGCGGATAAATGCCTGGTGCAGATTTCCTACGCGATTGGTGTGGCGCAGCCCACGTCGGTGTGGGTGACGACACAAGGCACGGGCAAGATTGCCGATGAAAAAATAGCCGAGCTGGTACAGCGTCACTTTGATCTGCGCCCCAAAGGCATCGTCACGATGCTGAATTTGTTGCGGCCTATCTATGAAAAAACTGCAGCTTATGGCCACTTTGGAAGGGATGAGCCCGAATTCACGTGGGAAAATATCGATAAAGCAGCCGCGCTCCGCGCGGATGCCGGGCTGTAGCCCGGGCCCGCAGGGCTTTATCGATATTTCGTCGCAGGCTAACGCGAGCGCAGCGAAGGGTTAAGCCGCGCAGCGGCGGCCGCAGACAAAATGGTTTAAAGTGCAGCCGCGCTCCGCGCGGATGCCGGGCTGTAGCCCGGGCCCGCAGG
>WOZP01000182.1:8162-17240 GCA_011620215.1 Rugosibacter sp. | reverse complement strand
TTTAAAGTGCAGCCGCGCTCCGCGCGGATGCCGGGCTGTAGCCCGGGCCCGCAGGGCTTTATCGATATTTCGTCGCAGGCTAACGCGAGCGCAGCGAAGGGTTAAGCCGCGCAGCGGCGGCCGCAGACAAAATGGTTTAAAGTGCAGCCGCGCTCCGCGCGGATGCCGGGCTGTAGCCCGGGCCCGCAGGACTTTGAAACAAGTAGGTATCACTGGGGTTTTTCTGATGCAAGATCTGGCAAAAAATGTTCTCGGGGGCGTGCTGCGAGAATGCAGCACTGATCCCATGACGGGGTTTCTGCGCACGGGCTGTTGCCAGGTGACGGATGAAGACGTCGGCAACCATGGCGTCTGCACCGTGATGACGGCAGATTTTCTGGCGTTTTCAGCTGCGCAAGGTAATGATCTTTCCACGCCACGGCCTGAGTTCGAGTTTCCTGGTTTGAAGCCGGGCGACCGCTGGTGTTTATGTTCTGCGCGCTGGCAAGAAGCGTTGCGCGCGGGAAAAGCACCACAGGTAATTTTGGAGGCGACCTCAATCGCTGCACTCGAGATGGTTCGACTGGAAGACTTGCAGCGTTATGCGTCTGACATCAACCTGGAGAAATAGTGGGCACATTGAGTGAATTCACCGCGCTGGATATTCATGGCATACAACACTCCCTGAGCGAATATGAAGGTCGGGTGTTGCTGATTGTCAATGTCGCCAGCCGCTGTGGTTTTACGCCGCAATATGCGGGGCTTGAGGCGCTATGGCGCCAGTATCGCGAGCAGGGTTTGGTGGTGCTGGGTTTTCCGTGCAACCAGTTTGGCAGTCAGGAGCCGGATGATGAAGCGGCGATTGGCGCTTTTTGCAGCAGTACATATGACGTGACGTTCCCGCTCTTTGCCAAGGTCAAAGTGAATGGTGATAGTGCGCATCCGTTATGGCAGCATCTCAAGAAATCTGCGCCCGGCATTTTGGGTAGTGAAGCCATCAAATGGAATTTCACCAAGTTTTTGGTGGATGGCAAAGGCCAGGTTGTTGGGCGCTATGCCTCGACGACCAAGCCTGCGGAACTAAGTGACGATATTGAACGACTGCTTCAATCGATGACGCCATCAACGTAATACCAGCAGCCATCTTCGTGCACAAAGCGGCTTATTTCATGCAGGCGCACCGCGCGGCCATTGATGCGGTAACGGGCGACAAATTCGACGCTGGCTGAATCGCCTGTGGTGTGGTGTTTTTTCACTTCCAGCCCCAGCCATTGCGTAGGGTGTGCTGTCAAATTCAGTGACGCAGGCCGTGTTGATGCGTGCCAGGTTGCCAGCAGATACACCTCGTTATTTAGCACATAGGCGGTGTAGCGCGAACGCATGAGCGACTCCGCATCGGGTGCTACGGATCCGGTATGAAACCGGCCACAGCACGCGGCGTAAGTGGCGTGCCTGCCGCAGGGGCATGGGGCAAGCGCGCCGGCTTTTTCTTGCTGTTTTTTCACTGGGTTTTTACCCCCTGCGCTCAGTCACCGTGTTCCCACACGGTTTGCAGTAGCGCATCCATTGCCGGGCCCGCAAGCGCCGCGCGCGGGTGATTCACAAGGCAGACCACGATCCAGCGGCGACCATGTTGATCCAGCACGTAGCCCGCCATGCTTTTCACGCCGTCGAGTGTGCCGGTTTTAATATGCGCTTGTCCGGCTACCCCTTGGCCTTGCACGCGTTTTTTCATCGTGCCATCGTTGCCGGCAATCGGCAGGGAGGCCATGAACTCGGGCATCACGGCGCTGCGCCAGGCAGCCTGCAGCAGGCGCCCAAGGCTGGCGGCTGAAATACGTTCTTGGCGTGAGAGACCAGCGCCATTTTCCAGCACCAGTTCGGGCATCTTCAGGCCCCGACGCATAAGCCAGGCGTGTATGGCGGTGGCGCCGTCTTCTGGTCGTGCAGGACGATGCCCCGCCGCGAGTCCCAGCGTGAGAAATATCTGCCGCGCCATGACGTTATTGCTGTATTTGTTCATGTCACGCACGATTTCACCTAAAGTCGGCGATGGTGATACGGCGAATAAACGGGCATCCGGCGGCACGACGCCTTCCCGCAGGTTGTTGTTGAAGTTCTCATCGCCCTTGTCACGGAATTTGTCACCAAGTTTGCCACCAAGTTCGGCCCACAATGAACGGAAAACGCCCAGCACGAAACGGGAATGATCGGCCAGTGCAATGTTCCAGCGCTGCTCACCGCAGGCCAGCGGATAAGCACCGCTCAAGACCAACCGGTCAACGGCACCTGACGTGAATACCTCCGCGTGCAAGTTCTCGCGCCAATCACCGCATTCGGCATGATCCTCACTACGCAGCTGATTCACGATCTCAAGATTACTCAGCGGGGGCTCAATGGCTAGCCCGGGTGCCTGCCCCGCCTGCGGCAGCAATTGCACGCTGATGGCATTGAAATTGATCAGCAAGGCGTCAGGCAACACATTGTAGGGGCGCATGATTTCCTGATCGAACTGTCCCGCATCGCTTGCCGCTAGTGCAAAAGCATGACGATCCAGCACCAGGTCACCGCGTATTTCACGCAGTCCGCGCTGTCGCATCTCACGCAGCCAGTGCGCAAAATGCTCATAGGTCAGTTTGGGGTCGCCGCTGCCCTGCAAAAAAAGATCACCCTTGAGTACGCCATTCTCCAGCGTTCCATTGATGAATGCCTGTGTTTGCCAGGTGTAAGCCGGGCCGAGGATATCCAGCGCAGAAAAGGTGGTGAGCAGTTTCATGGTGGATGCGGGGTTCATGGCGTTATCGGCGTTCATCGCCCACAGGGGCTGCCGAGAGTCCACCGCTTGCACCACGACAGAGACAGCTGACCGGGGAATTCCTGCAGTTTTGAGGGCTTGAACAACGGATAAAGGGAGCTCGCCAGCAGTGACCAGGCCGACCCAGCATAACAGCCAGGCACAGAGGAATTGTCGCAGGGGGAACAGAAAAACCATGGTTTTCATCAGCGGGGATCGGTGGATTATCCTTGAATAGATCAGGGTTCGAGGATAGCATCCGCCTCTTGTGAAAGAGAGCAGGCGACTATGCCTGATCAATAGTAACGAATTAAAAAAACAAGGGGGGATACATGGAGCTGGGGCTTAAAGGCCGAGTGGCGATCGTCTGCGGCGCAAGCCAGGGGATGGGGCAGGCGATTGCCCTTGGATTGGCCAGGGAGGGTGCGCAAGTTTTGTTGGTCGCGCGTAACGCAGAAAGTTTGGCAAAAGCAGAAGCGGCCATTCTGCAGCAATATCCTGAGGCAAAACTTGCCAGCCTGGCGGTGGATCTGACGCAACCCGATAGCGCGGAGGCTGTTGTTAAAGCCGCCTATGCGCGCTGGGAGCGGCTGGATGTGCTGGTGACCAATACCGGTGGGCCACCGCCGGGACAGCCGCTGGATCTTGCCGACGAGCAGTATCTTCTCGCTTACCAGCAAAATTTCATGAACGTGGTGCGCCTGTGTCGCCATGCGGTGCCCGTGATGCGGGTGCATGGCTACGGGCGCATCATCAATATGCTGGCATTGTCGGTACGACAAATTGAAGACAACCTGGTGCTCTCCTCCACCTCGAGGCTGGGCGTGGTGGCTTATGCGCGGTATCTGGCCGAACAAGTTGCCGCAGAAGGCATCACGGTGAATAACGTATTGCCTGGCTCGATTCATACCGAGCGCCTGGCGCAAGTAGCGCACATGCAGGCGCAGTATTTCGGGCGGGATCCAGCCGCAGAATTAGAGGTGCGTGCCGAGCGCGTGCCGATGAAACGGCTCGGACAACCCCAGGAAATGGCTGATCTGGTGGCCTTTCTTGCGTCTGAGCGAGCCGGCTTTCTCACCGGGTTGAGTATTCCCGTAGAAGGTGGTCAATTGCGTTCTGTTTTGTGAGGTAATCATGAACATACAAGCTATCGTCGACGATTTTTTGGCCATGCGTGCGCAAGGCGTTTTTTACCCGCCGCAGTGGTTTGATCGGCTGACGCTGGATCAAGCCTGTCGTGTACAGCTTGGCCTGCTGGAAAAATCGCTTGCCGCAGGTGAGCAGCATATTGGCTGGAAGGTCGGCCTGACGGCAGCGGCGATCCGTGAACAGTTTCGCGTGCATGAGCCGGTGTTTGGCTACTTGCTGGAAAGTGGCCGACTGCAAAGCGGTGCTGAAATCAATCTGGCCGATTGGCAAGGCGCGGGATTTGAGAATGAGCTTTGCCTGCGTCTGGGCAAACCCCTGCGCGGCCCCGGGGTTGATGTCGCTATGGCACAGGCAGCCGTGGACTCTTGCCACCCCGCCATGGAACTGGTGGAAAACCGGGGAGACTTCACGGCGCAGCTTGCCGTAGCCGTAGCCGATAACGTTCAGCAGCGTGCTTTTGTGGTGGGCCCGCAGGTTCCGCTAAAGGCAACCGCTGATCTCGCCGCGATTGAATGCACTGTTCGCCATAATGGGGTTGAGGTTGCAAAGGCAAAGGGGGATGCCGTCATGGGTAATCCTTACGCTTCACTCGCTTGGCTGGCCAACAAACTGGCTGAGTTTGATCGTGGCCTGGAAGCAGGGCAATATGTCATGAGTGGCTCGTTTACCCGTCAGTTTCCGCTGGTTCCGGGTGATGTGGCTGAAACCCGGTTCAGCGGTCTTGGCGAGGTGACTTTGCGTATCGCAGGGCGCTGAATCAAAAGTGCACCTGAGGACATCATTGTTTAAATATTGCCTTGATTCATCAGAGGCCCTTGAAATATCCCACTTGAGCCCCTATCATTAGCACTCGCTTGGATAGAGTGCTAATCGTTTCACCCCATTCCAGCTTTTCCGCAGAGCATCGCCCTGCACCCTCATTGACTAAATTTAAGGAGATTTTTAATGAAAATCCGTCCCTTGCATGATCGTGTGATCGTCAAGCGTCTCGAAGAAGAGCGTAAAACTGCCTCCGGTATTGTTATTCCTGATGCCGCTGCCGAAAAACCTGATCAAGGCCAAGTCGTGGCCGTCGGTAACGGCAAGATTCAAGAAGATGGCAAAGTTCGCCCCATGTCGTTAAAGGTCGGTGAGCGTGTGCTGTTCGGCAAATACTCAGGCCAGGCCGTCAAGGTCGATGGCGAGGAATTGCTCGTCATGCGTGAAGAAGACATCATGGGCGTCGTTGAAGCCTGATTGCCTTAACCATTCAAGAATTCAAGGAGATACATCATAATGGCTGCAAAAGAAGTTCTATTTGGCGACTCAGCTCGTCAACGCATGGTTCGTGGCGTCAACATCCTGGCTGACGCAGTTAAAGTAACGCTCGGCCCCAAAGGCCGCAATGTGGTTCTTGACCGCTCCTACGGTTCCCCCACCGTAACCAAGGACGGTGTTTCTGTTGCCAAGGAAATCGAACTGAAAGACAAGTTCGAGAACATGGGCGCGCAAATGGTCAAGGAAGTGGCTTCCAAGACTTCCGATATTGCCGGTGATGGCACCACGACCGCCACCGTGCTGGCACAATCGATTGTCCGCGAAGGCATGAAGTTTGTCGCCGCTGGCATGAACCCGATGGATTTGAAGCGCGGCATCGACAAGGCAGTGATCGCCCTGATCGAAGAGCTGAAGAAAATTTCCAAGCCCTGCACCACGACCAACGAAATCGCCCAGGTGGGTTCCATTTCGGCTAACTCGGATCCTGATATTGGCAAGATCATCGCCGATGCGATGGACAAAGTGGGCAAAGAAGGCGTGATCACCGTTGAAGACGGCAAATCACTGCAAAACGAACTTGAAGTGGTCGAAGGTATGCAGTTCGACCGTGGCTATCTGTCGCCCTACTTCATCAACAACCCGGACAAGCAAATCGCGATTCTGGATAATCCTTTTGTCCTGCTGCACGACAAAAAAATCTCCAATATCCGCGATCTTCTGCCTTTGCTCGAGCAAGTGGCCAAGGCTGGCCGTCCTCTGTTGATCATTGCTGAAGATGTTGATGGCGAAGCGTTAGCGACGCTGGTGGTGAACAACATTCGCGGCATCTTGAAGACTGTTGCTGTTAAAGCGCCGGGCTTTGGTGATCGTCGCAAGGCCATGCTGGAAGACATCGCTGTTCTGACCGGCGGCACAGTCATCGCCGAAGAAGTGGGCTTGACGCTGGAAAAAGCAACTTTGGCTGAAATGGGCCAAGCCAAGAAAGTTGAAGTGGCTAAAGAAAACACCACCATCATTGATGGTGCTGGCAAAGAAGACACAATCAAAGCCCGCGTAGCGCAAGTGCGCGTCCAAATCGAAGAAGCGACTAGCGACTACGACAAGGAAAAGCTGCAAGAACGTGTTGCCAAGCTGGCCGGTGGTGTTGCACTGATCAAAGTCGGCGCTGCAACCGAAGTGGAAATGAAAGAGAAAAAAGCCCGCGTTGAAGATGCGCTGCACGCAACCCGTGCTGCCGTCGAAGAAGGCATCGTGGCTGGCGGCGGCGTGGCATTGCTGCGTGCCCGTGCTTCTGTTTCCATCAAAGGCGACAACCATGAGCAAGATGCTGGCATCAAGATCGTGCTGCGCGCCATTGAACAACCGCTGCGTGAAATTGCTGCCAATGCAGGTGATGAGCCTTCTGTTGTTATCAATAAAGTTCTCGAAGGCAAGGGCAATTTTGGCTACAACGCTTCCACCGGCGAATATGGCGATATGGTCAAAATGGGCGTGCTGGATCCAACCAAGGTAACGCGTACCGCGCTGCAAAATGCCGCATCAATTGCTGGCCTGATGCTGACGACTGACTGCATGGTGTCCGAGTTGGCGGAAGATAAGCCAGCAGCGGGTGGCATGGGTGGTGGTATGGGCGGCATGGGTGGTATGGGTGGCATGGAAGGTATGGGAATGTAATTTCCCGTTTTTTCATCGGGTAAAACCAAACGACAAACGTTTTTACCCGGTAGCCTTTGCTTTAAGAAAAACCCGGCCTTGCTTTTATGCAAGTGCCGGGTTTTTCTCTTTTCAGAGAAAAACAGGTATATTCGCGCCTCGCACTTTGGTTGTTACTAATTATTACAAATTGGTTTTGATCAAAGCATCCTGATTTCTGGCAACAATTTTTCGGCAACATCGTGCCGATATTGGCAGTAAAACCCAAAGTAAAAGCGGCCGGTGATAAATAGCAACAGCTATCAGCCGACCGAAAAAAGCTGGGGGAGGAGAAGGGGAATACCCCACATTGAGCCGGCCCGATAGGGTCGGCTTTTTTATTTGCTCGCCGTCTCACCAGCGCCGACTTTTTTAATGCGCCGATGTGCTGGATGCACCCAGTCCCGTTTCTGAACGTATCTGTTGCGCATCGAACAAAGCGCGTTCACGTTGTGCCTGCGGACTGCGATCGGTCAGCGACACCAGCCAGATGGTGACAAAGGCCGCAGTCATCGAAAATAGCGCAGGTGAGGCATAAGGAAACCAGGCAGAGCCTTCAGGGTAGCCGAGCACTTTTTCCCACACAGCGGGTGAGAGTATCGTCAAGCTGACAGACAGCATCAAACCCACAAATCCACCTGTTACCGCGCCGCACGTCGTGCAATTTTTCCACAGCACCGACATGAATAACACCGGGAAATTGGCTGAACAGGCCACCGCAAAAGCCAGCATCACCATAAACGCTACGTTCTGTTTTTCGAAGGCAATGCCCAGAAAAATGGCAACGACGCCAAGACAAAGCGTGGTGATTTTCGAGACGCGCAACTCGGCCCAGCTATCGGCCTTGCCTTTTTTAATCACGGTGGCGTAAAGATCATGGGCTACTGCCGAAGCGCCGGAAAGAGTCAGCCCTGACACCACGGCGAGAATCGTGGCAAACGCCACAGCCGAAATAAAGCCCAGAAATACATTGCCGCCAACCGCATTGGCTAAATGCACGGCCGCCATATTGCCACCGCCTTGCAAACCTTTGGTGATGTCGCCATCGACAAAATAAGCCAACGGGTTTTGCGTTAATAGCACAATGGCACCAAAGCCGATAATGAACGTCAGGATGTAAAAATAACCAATCCAGGTGGTCGCCCAGGCAACAGATTTACGCGCTTCTTTGGCTGATGGCACAGTAAAAAAGCGCATCAGGATATGTGGCAAACCCGCTGTGCCAAACATCAACGCCATGCCTACCGATACAGCGGATATGGGGTCTTTAATCAGCCCGCCGGGGGCCATGATGGCATCCTTTTTGGCATGCACTTCAACGGCTTTGGCAAATAGCGCCTCAGGGCTGAAATGAAATTGCCACAACACCGCGAATGCCATGAACGATGCACCAACAAGCAGCAACACGGCTTTGATGATCTGCACCCAAGTGGTGGCCGTCATGCCGCCAAACAGTACGTAAGACATCATCAACCCGCCCACCGAGATGACTGCGACAAGGTAATCAAGACCAAACAGCAGCTTGATCAACTGCCCCGCGCCGACCATTTGCGCAATCATGTAAAACAGTACCACCACGAGCGAGCCGCACGCCGCAAAAATACGAATGGGCGTTTGCGAAAAGCGATAGCCAGCCACATCGGCAAATGTAAACCGGCCTAAATTGCGCAACCGTTCGGCCATCAAGAAAGTGAGTACGGGCCAACCCACCAACCAGCCGATCGAAAAAATCAGCCCGTCAAATCCACTGGCAAACACCAGACCTGAAATGCCCAGAAAAGAAGCCGCCGACATGTAATCCCCCGCGATGGCCAGCCCGTTCTGAAACCCCGTGATGTTGCCGCCCGCAGTATAAAAATCAGCGGCGGTGCGGGTTTTTTTCGCGGCCCATTTGGTAATCGCCAAAGTGATGACAATAAAACCGATGAACATCGCAATCGCCGTCCAGTTAGTGGCTTGCTGTTGCGCCTGACCTAAATCCACCCCGGCGGCAAGGGCACGGTTTGCGTTGAAAAACCATATTAAAAGCCATGGCATCTTGAGCATGTTCATTCGCCAGCCTCCCGCAGAAGTTCAGCTGTCATGGCATCAAACCGCGTATTAGCCACATGTACATAGAAGGCGGTAATGAGGATAGTCAAAACAATTACACCCAAACCCAGTGGAATGCCGAGGGAAGTCACCCACCCATCTCCTAGTTTTTGCGC
>WOZP01000182.1:0-8062 GCA_011620215.1 Rugosibacter sp. | reverse complement strand
GCTAGCCCCTATAATACCCAACCTCATTGGCCGGGTAGCTCAGTCGGTAGAGCAACGGATTGAAAATCCGTGTGTCGACAGTTCGATTCTGTCCCCGGCCACCAATATTTAACGCCCAACCCTTCTCGGTTGGGCGTTTTCATTTGTGCTTCCCGCATGGCATGTGGGGTTCCCGGCCATTCTGCGTGTGCAAGGGGTTTGTATGGCCTAGGCCGTAGGGCAGTCGGTTTGACTCTCTTCTGCCTTCTGTTCTCTCAAAATATCCACCAACTCTTTCGCCATGGCACATGCACATTGCTTGTTGCCACAATGCTTTGTCAGTGTGTCATATTGAACGGTTTTCCGTCAAACTTGGATAGGCGGGGCGTGGCAGACAGTTTTTCGCGTTCCTGGGTAGCCACGAATGGATAGCTATGCTTGGGGAATCACTGTGCAGAGGAATGTTATGTTCAGCCAGGAGCGTCGGGTTGCTCTTCATCGGCCTTCAGTGTCATGTACTCGAGTCGCCACTGCATGAGTAGTCTTGCCTTGCTCACGGTTAGATCGTCTTCGGAGATGGACATGCATCCCTTCAAGGCAATTCCTTTCCATTTGCCAGTGGCTTGGTCGAAGTGTTTCTTTGAGAAGAGATCTTCGATAGCCGCTTCGAGTTTTTCCACTTCGTCGGCGGTGTGTTCCGGATCATCACCTGGCGGATAGGCGAGAACGATCTTCAAGTCGTAGGGGCTGCCATCGGAGTGGTCGACTTCCTGGCTGCCATCCATATCGAAATAGACGGCGGACAGAAGATTGCCGACGGGTTCGATGAGCTTCTGGAGGCGTTTATCAACCTTGAACTGGGATAGGCGATCCACGAATGGGTCGGGAAATGCTGCTCGGTTGTAACGCACACCCAACCATGAGCGCAATGCCGATAGCGATTTTCCGGGAAACGAATATGCGGTATCCGGAGCGAATGCGGCCAGCGCCTCTTTCGGAACAAGGGCCTTGGCTGTGGCGATCAACTCGACGACAGCTGCGGTATCGTTCTGCTGCACATCAACGTGCAGCGTGCGTGGCGCTTTTGCCCAGAAATAGTTGCCGTCCCCTTTCGGCAGGTGACGCCCAACGATGACTTCTACATCTGGCTCGCTTTGGAGAGCGTCGTTTGCCAGGTCGCAATCGTGGCTGATGACGACCACACAGGTCGAATCAGGTGTCTCTGGATGGGTCAATCCCAGCGCCTGGGCAGCCTCGCACGTGAGGATGTGTCCCTGGCGCCACGGCGTATCTCGAGTCCAGACCGCTGCCATGCCATCCCTGCCGGTCAGACGTCTTCATTGAGGGCAGGGCGCCCCATGTCTGCAACATCGGGACGCGAAGGCGTTCTGCCGCCAAGCAAGGCATCGAGTTTTTCTCGTGCGGCCGCACCACGTTTTTCGATCCGGACGAGTCGTTCGGCCGTTTCCTTGCCGTCGGCACCTTGCCCAATCAACTCGACGAACGACTTGCCTTGTGCAACGGTACGCTCGAGAGACAGCGCGGTCGGTTTGAAGCCGGCCTCGGCGAATGCTTGAGCGGCAGCGGCCAACTGTACGAGCTTGCCTTGGTGCTGCTCTTTTGGGATTTCTCCATTGAGCCAGTTGTAAAGTGTCTGACGCGACACACCGAACACTGCCGGGAGATGGGACATGGTCCGACCGAAGCCGGTTTTCACTTCCTTCATCAGATCGATATAGGGAGCGTAGGTATCCTGCGCGGCCTGGAGTTCAAGCTTCAGAATCACATAAGGGCTATAGCCCTGACGTGAATTGGCGAACTTCCAGTCCTCAACGCCGCCGGTTCCACTCCCACCAAAACACGGAAGTGGCCCACCCTCGGCAACTGTTGTTGCCTGTCGATAGATTGCAGGAATGGGCTTGTAATAAGCGTGAGCGTTGAAATCGGCAGCAGCAATGGCGAGACTAAGCATGATTACTTGTCCCAGGCGGCGAATGCGTACGGCGTTGTAGTCGTCTTGAATGCTGTTCCGATGACCTTATGGATGGTGTCGAGGTGATCGGCAACGCCTTTCGTCGAAAATGCTTCGCGTCCATCAAAGAAACCATCGTTGTCGAGGATGGCGCTAATGCCCACGTAGGAAGCGAATCTTTCCACGATGCGCATGTTTCCCGGCTGTAGATCGGGGGGGAACGCAAGCGGGCCATCTTGTATGGCAACCCGGCTCAGTAGTTTGATGTTCCCGATCTCGTTCATGGCTTCTGTATAAGAATAGAGCGACCGTCCCTCGAGGCGCGAGGCCAGGCCGTGAACTTGTTCAACGAGGTACTGCCCGATGGTTTCACCGGATTGTGGCATCACCCGGTCGAGATAGCGAAGCCCGACTCGTTCGGTGAATGCGAGTTTCACTGCATCGTTGACGATGTTCAGCCCATCCAGGAAGCAAGGCGAGAAGGTTTCGAACTGACCGTAATTGGTCGACTGCAGGGTGAGGCTCTGACCGTCGAGGATGAAGGTATGCGTTTTCTCGACGTTGCCGAGCAGGAATCTTTCCTGCTGAACAGGGGTCGGAGCCGGAGCTTGGCGTTCTTGGGCAGTCAGCTGAATCGAGATAATGTGCTGGCGATCAAAGTCGGGGTAGCCAGCCTGGCGGAAGCTCTCCTGGATGCCGGGCAGGAAATCAGCCAGCTTCAGAATCGGGTTGAACCGCACCTGGGCCAAGGTCAGATACACGGGCGGGTTCTTGAGCGGGGTTCCCATCTATTGATTACCTCCAAATAACCGACTGAAGTTTACAATTCGATTGACATTTTTGCAAGTTGTCTTTTCGACAGCCTCTTGGTGGTGATTGTCATTCGCGGAATCGAACTCGGACATTTCTCATGGCTGGATAGCGACTCGGTGCATGGGCGGGGTTAGTAGAGATGCGAAAAGCTCCCTCTGACGCCCCTGCTGGCTTCAATCCTTCCTAAAAACCACGAAATGCTTTAAGTTAACGGTTCTTTCGGTGGAGTTTCTCCACTACCACTATTGAAACCCCAACCGTTCTCGGTAGGGGTTTTTTCTTATGTGCTCCCGCCAGACCCCGCGAACACACGCGGAACGCTGAGTAGGTTTGTGGACTTCGACAGTCTGGCCTGCTGACTGCCTCTGGCCACCTGGCGCTCTCTCCGGGCCATTTCTCTCCCCTCCCTCCTTGCCAAAAAGCAGCCCGAAGTCCGCAGGCGTCACGCTGGCGACCTTGATCAATCAACGGGTTGCGCGTTAATTGATCAAGAACACTTTGCCATCCCAGAAGATTCATATGTTGCAGGGGAAATCAAGTGGCTCACTGGTGGGGGAATAAGTGCTTGGGAAAGCCATGACGAAAAAGACAGAGTCTTAACCTGCATGAAGTATGTTTTTTCAGACGGAAGCCGGGGCTTTACTCCGGGGTGCCCGATGTTTTAAGAGAATCTCTTTGTGTCCGCCTGCTGGGGTCGAAGTAGGATGCAGTCCGATCAAACCTTTCGCATCGGCACGCAAGAGCAGGCGCATCCTGTTTTGCGTACCTTCACGCTGCTGTCGGTAGCAGGCGAGTGTCCCACCTTCGTTCCGCATTAACCCCAACCGGTACGCATCCTTCCTCGTTACTTCTCACGGTCGTTTCTAACCTGTTGATTCGTAATCGCGGGAAAACCCGAGGAGACTGAGGCGCTTGTTGACTTTTGACGAGTCAGCAAGCGGTTTGCATCTGCCGGAATTTCCCGATCGGGATTTTTTGGCTTTGGTAGCGCGCTGTTGTACGGAAAATTCCCGAACGGGAAATATTGCTTGCTTCCTTCTTTGAACTGGCCGATAATTTCCCGAACGGGAAACAAGGCTAGTGATGAACTCCATACAGACCACAGAACAACTCGGTGACGCGCTGCGTGCTGCACGTAAGCAGTTGGGCCTGACACAGCCTCAACTAGCTCTGGCTGCAGGCGTTGGTGTGCGCTTCATCGTCGACCTGGAGGCAGGCAAGGCCACTCTACGTCTGGAAAACGTGCTGCGCGTGATCGACGCGCTGGGGGGTACGCTCCAACTCATAGGCCTGCCATCATCCGCCCCTGATAATCACCTTGAAGGCAACCCGCATGGCGCGTGAGCTTGAAGTCTGGCTCTTCGCCGAGAGGGTTGGCACTCTGGCTCTGATCGACGGCTGGCTGAATTTCCGTTATGTCCCGGAATGGCTCCCACGTACTGACGCAGTGACTCTGTCCAGCTCACTGCCTCTACAAGCAGAACCGTTCGACGATCACCACACGCGCCCCTTCTTTGCAGGGCTGTTGCCGGAGGGACAACTCCGGCGCCTCATTGCCCAGCAATTTCAGGTATCGAGCCAGAACGATTTTGCGCTGCTCGATCATATCGGTGGTGAGTGTGCAGGGGCCGTGACCTTACTGGAGCCAGGGCAGCCGCTGTCCAGTCCCGAGCATGGCCACGACGTTCAGTGGCTGAGCGACGAAGAGATCGTGGCCATTCTCGATGAACTGCCGCATCGGCCGATGTTGGCCGGCAAGGATGGCCTGCGGCTCTCACTGGCGGGCGCTCAAGACAAGCTGCCCGTGCTCTTCGATGGTGACCGGATCGGTCTGCCGAGAAATGGAACGCCCAGTTCGCATATCCTGAAGCCTGCCATCCGTACTTTAGCGGACACAGTGATTAACGAAGGCTTTTGCCTGGCGCTGGCAGATGCCATGCAGCTCAAGCCGGCCAAGTCGCAGATACGATCCGTGCTGGGGCGACAGTTCTTGCTGGTCGAGCGCTACGACCGGGTGGTCAATGCACAAGGCCAGCGGCAGCGCCTGCATCAAGAGGACTTTTGCCAGGCGCTGGGCGTGGTGCCTGAAATGAAATACCAGAACGAAGGTGGCCCGGATCTGGCGAAATGTTTCGATCTGGTTCGGCGCGTTACGCGCCCCAGCGCACCGCACATCCTGCGCATGCTCGACTACGTGATCTTCAACGCGTTGATCGGCAATCACGACGCGCACGCCAAAAATTTCTCGCTGCTCTACGCGGGCAAGTCCGCTGTCCTGGCGCCGCTCTATGATGTGCTTTCGACGGCGGTCTATCCAAATTTGACGCCCAAGATGGCGATGAAGATTGGCGGCAAGTACAAGTTCAGCGAAGTGCAGGCACGGCACTGGGACCAGTTCCTGGAAGCCGTTGGCCTCAGCAGAGCTCAGGCCAGAAAGCGGATTCTGGCCTTGGCAAAGTCGATGCCGACCGCCGCGCGTGAACTGCAGTCAGACCCCTCGCGTGGCTTCAGTAGCCATGGCGTGGTTGAACAAATTGTGATCTTGATCGAACAACGCTCTGCCCTGACGCTACGAAGGCTCACGACACCTTCCGCTGATTCGGAGGGTGAGACTGAGCCATCCGTTTGAGTCACGAAGCATTTACGAATACAGCTTATCAGCGACGTGCGGCGGCCACTGGCTGCTCTGACAACTTCGTGTGGTTGCGGAACTCGGCAGTCGATGACGCGAGACACTCGTTTTCGTAGGCTTCAATGTCACACAGGCAGTAGATGACCTTGCCAGGCAGCCGGATGTACTTTGGTCCGGCGCCGATGACGCCCCCCAAGGCTTGGCGAGTTGCAGTTGATCGAAGTGGGTGGTGGTCATGGTGAACTCCTTGTGGGGGATGGCAGCCCAGAACGCTCTGTTTCGGGAAGGTAGCAAGTCCTGCGGGTGGTCTGGGAGGTCCTAGCTGTACATGATGCCATGGCCCTCGTTGGACAAGGGTAAGACTGGTCACCAGTCACGACCGTCGAAAAGTGATTGAACCAAGTCGGTTTTGAAGTGCGATGCGGCCAGGTCAAACCTTTCGCATCGGTACGCAAGAGCAGGCGCATCCTGTTTTGCGTACCTTCACGCTGCTGTCGGTAGCAGGCGAGTGTCCCACCTTCGTTCCGCATTAACCCCAACCGGTACGCATCCTTCCTCGTTACTTCTCACGGTCGTTTCTAACCTGTTGATTCGTAATCGCGGGAAAGCCCGAGGAGACTGAGGCGCTTGTTGACTTTTGACGAGTCAGCAAGCTTTCAGTTTTGCTCTCTGAATTTTGCTTCACCTATTGCGTTTATTGCACTTGTGTGTACAATTTCGGCACGGTCGGGTCACCTTTGACCTTGGTCGCCTGAAACCCAAAAGGAGAGCAAGCCATGCGCACTATCGATAGAGCCCGCGAGGTCTCGTCGCCGCCCCTAAGTCCGAAGGACAAGGAGATGGTTCGCGTGGCTCAGCGCTGTATCATGGCAGCGCTAGATCACTCGCGCGCTGCCTCCATCACTCTTACAACCGACACTGGCGAACACCCTACTGTTGAGGTTCCACCGGCTGCGCTGAAATTGATCGGTCAGTTGCTGGGCGCAATGAGCGAGGGGCGCCCTATCGTACTGATGCCTACCGAGCAGGAATTCACCACCGTCGAAGCGGCGAACTTCTTGAATGTGTCGCGACCATTCGTGATCAAGGAAATGGAATCAGGTAGATTGCCTCATCGGAAAGTTGGCTCTCATCGCCGTATCGCGCTAGAAGACTTGTTGGCTTATGCGCAGCAGATGCGCGCCAGCCAGGCCGGCGCGCTTGAGCGTCTTGCTGATAACGCTCGCGAATTGGGGTTGGACTACTGATGGCCGGTCACGCCCGCTACACAGCGTTGCTGGACGCGTGCGTTCTATACTCGCTTGCCATGCCGATGCGTTGATGAGCCTCGCCACGGCGGGTTTTTTCGCAGCGAAGTGGTCAACAAAAATTGAGGATGAGTGGATCAGGGCAATCGAGCGGCAACGTCCAGATCTGAAGGGAAAGCTTGATGTTCGCAGGGACAGTATGCGCGAAGCGATACCGGACTGGGAGGTGCCTGAGTCTGGGTGGTCGCAGTTGGTCCATAGACTGGAACTTCCGGACCCAGATGACAGGCATGTACTGGCAGCGGCCATCGCAGGCCATGCGGATTGTATTGTGACAGCCAATCTTCAGGATTTCCCCGCGTCAGTGCTGAACGGATTTGGCATCGGAGCGATCGATCCAGACACCTTCATCATTAACCAGTGGGACCTTGACCCTGTAAATGCTATTGCTGCGTTCAAGCGCATGCGGGCACGACGTAAGAAGCCGGGGTCCAGTCCTGCAGATTTTGCTGATGCGCTCGAAATCGGCGGGTTGCCGACAACAGCTGAGCGCTTGAGAGCTGCGGCAGAATTGATCTGAAAAGGTTTTTGACATAGGGCCCAGGTCAATCTTGTCGGGCGTCAACGGCCTGATCCAGCTGTTTGCCAGCTTTGCGGAACTCCGCAGTTGATGACACAAGGCATTTCTCTTCGTAGGCCTCGACGTCGCACAAGCGACTTGCCTGGCAGCCGGATGAACCTTGAGCCGATGCCATTGACGCGCCAGCGCTCCAGCGTTTTGGGCGAAACACCCCAACGCTTGAGGAGTTGCAGTTGATCGAAGTGGGTGGTGGTCATGGTGAACTCCTTGTGGGGGATGGCAGCCCAGAACGCTCTGTTTCGGGAAGGTCACATCGGCACGCAAGAGCAGGCGTACCCTGGTGTGCGTACGATCATACTGCTGTCGGTAGCAGGCGAGTGTCCCACCTTCGTTCCGCAATAGCCCCAACCGGTACGTATCCTTCCGCATTTACAAAAACTTCCCGAATGGCAAATATTGCTTGCGTCCGATACGCTTGTCTAAAATCCTCACGATGAAGAGGATTTTAGACAAGCAATACTGCGAACGCATAAAATCCGCACGATCAAAAGGATTGGTTGCCAAATGCGCCCGTTTGGCGCAAAATCCTCACAAACGTGAGGACTGATCATGAAAATACCCATCGACAATGCAGCAGCCCTTGGCAAGGTAGTGCGCGCCAGCCGCAAGGCACAGAAGATCCGCCAGGACGATGCGGCAGGCAGCATCGGCGTCAGCGAGAATTTTCTGGGCAAGATCGAACGCGGCAGTGAGTCCGTGCAGTGGGGCAAGCTCTTTCAAGTGCTTGAAGGGCTGGGCATTCGGGTCATGGTGGATGTACCCGAGAGCGTGGCCGCCTA
>WOZP01000068.1:1936-4990 GCA_011620215.1 Rugosibacter sp. | reverse complement strand
CGATCAATAAAATCTGCTGCACGGTCGCCTTCAGTTCAGTGCGTTTGTGCAGTCCCGGAATCAGGTCGGCGACAGCCACATAAATCATGCTTGCCGCAGCCAGCGCGAGCAATACCGGCACCGCAGTCTGCATTTTCCCCAATGCGGCATAGGCCAGCAGTGCGCCGAGCAAGGTCGCCAGGCTGGACAACAGATTGAAGGTCAGCGCGCGCGCTTTGGAATACCCTGAATGCAGCAGGATCATGAAGTCGCCGACTTCCTGCGGAATCTCATGCGCAATCATCGCCAGCGCGGTGATGATGCCCAGCCGGATGTCTTCCATAAAGGCGGCGGCGATCAGCACGCCATCAACCGCGTTGTGGAATGTATCGCCGATCATGATCAGCAGGGCGGTGCGGCCATGATCGTTAGTCACATGATCCTTGTGCTGATGATGCCCGTGCGCCTGCGGCTCGTGGCCTTCGCAGTCTTCAATATGGCAATGTCGCCACAGCACCAGTTTTTCCAGCACGAAAAAAACCAGGATGCCGCCAAGAACGGTCGCCAGGGTGCTCACGGCATCGCCGCTGGCGGTGATCGCATGCGGCAGGATTTCCAGAAAGGAAGCGCCCAGCAAAGCGCCAATCGCATAACTGATCAGCAGGGAAACCCAATGCGTTTTCGCCCTGAAAGACACTATGGCCGCAGCGAGTACGCTCAATACACCACCGGCCAGCGACATGCCTACGATCCAGCCCAGAACTGCCATCAGTTGCTTTCCATTAAATTATTTTCCGGCGCTTGACCCGCGTAAATACAGGGGGTTTGAGCTTATCGGCGAGACTAAAGTATACCGGCATTGTCAAGCACGCGATACCTCGGCGGCCAGTTGCCGGTAATGCGCCAGGCGCCGCGGATGGATTGCGCCGCTGGCTGCTGCGGCTTTGATGGCGCAACCGGGTTCCGCCAGATGGCGGCAATCACGAAAACGGCAGGTGCCCAGCAAAGGGCGAAACTCGATAAAGCAGGCTTCGATTTCCTGCAAGTTCATGTGCGCCAGGCCAAATTCCTGCACGCCGGGGCAATCGATCAATCGGCCACCCGCGGGGATGGGCGGCAGGTGATACATCCGCGCATAAGTCGTGGTGTGCTTGCCTGAATCCAGCGCGGTCGAAATTTCACGTGTTGCCGCCGCAATGTTCGGCACCAGCGCATTGGTCAAGGTCGATTTGCCCATGCCGGACTGACCGACCAGCACCGAAGTCTCGCCCGCCAGCAAGGGGATCAGCGGCGCTGCATCCTGTTTGGCGGACAGTTCAAGCAGCGGATAACCCAGCGCGACAAACGGCGCGAGCGCTTCACGGGCGGCTGGCAGCGCGGCGGCCAGATCGCATTTGTTGAGCACGATCAGCGTACGCAGCCCTTCATGTTCAGCCGCGATCAGCGCGCGGGAAATCAGCAGGTCGCTGAACGAAGGCTCGGTGGCGACGACCAGCACCAGTTGTGTCACGTTGGCGGCAATCAGTTTTTGCCGGTAGGCATCGCTGCGGTAGAGCAGGCTCTTGCGCGGCAGGTGGCCGGTGATCTGCCCGTCGGCCGTCAGGTCGACTATGTCGCCGACCGCGTAGGGACTTTTTTTTCCTTTTGGAAATCCATTCGCCAGCCGGCCATCGGCCAGCTCGATTTCGTAATGCCGGCCAAAGGCGGCGACGATGGTGCCGCGCTCGCTCAAGAGGATTTTCGGCGCAGGTTAAAGAGCGGATTACAGCGCAAACAACGCATCCAGCTTTGCCGCGCAGGCGAAATCTTTTTCCGTCAGGCCGCCCGCCGAATGCGTGGTGTAACTGACCGTGCACTCCCTGTAGCCAACGACCAGGTCGGGATGGTGATCCTGCCGATGCGCGATCCACGCGGCGGCATTCACAAACGCCATGGTCTCGTAATAATTCTTGAAGCGGTAGGTCTTGATGATGCACTGGCTGTCATGCGCATCGCGCTGCCAGCCGTCCAGCGCGCTTAGCCTCTGTTCGACCGCAGTATTGTCCATGGCATCGCTCCGGGTTCGGTTCAAAGGGATTCAGGCGGATTCAGAGGGATTCAGAGGGATTGCAAATGCGCGATCCGCCGGCTGGCTGGCGGATGCGAATCGTGGAACAGCGAGTATAGCGGGTCGGGCGTCAGCGTCGCCGCGTTGTCGCGGTAGAGCTTGACCAGCGCCGCCACCAGATCACCGGCTGCCGTTTGTTTGGCCGCGTAGGCATCCGCCGCATATTCATCGCGCCGCGACAATGCGGAAGTCAGCGGTGCGAGCGGGAACAGGAACACGGGCAGCACCATCGAGAACAACAGCAGACCCATCGCCGTACCCGCCGTACCCGCCGTACCATCAGCGCCGACTTTTAGCCCTGCATAAAACCAGGGCTGATCGATCACCTGCCCGAGCAGCCACAGCATGGCGAAGCTCATCACCGCCAGCAGCGCAATGCGCTTCAACACATGGCGATGATGGTAATGCCCCAGTTCATGCGCGAGCACCGCCTCGATTTCCTGCGGCGCCAGCTTTTCCAGCAGGGTGTCGAAAAAGACGATCCGCTTGGCGCGGCCAAAGCCGGTGAAATACGCATTGCCATGCGCCGAACGCTTCGAGCCGTCCATCACGAATAAGCCGGATGAAGCAAAACCGCAACGCGTCAACAAGGCTTCGATGCGCTGCTTGAGCGCAGCGTCGGCGAGCGGCGAAAACTTGTTGAACAAGGGCGCGATCACCGTCGGGTACAACACCAGCACCAGCAGGTTGAACCCCATCCAGAACAGCCAGACATACAACCACCAGCGCGCACCCATCGCCTGCATCAGCCACAGCACGGCCAGCAGCAAGGGCGCGCCAACCAGGACAGTCAGCACACCACCTTTGAGCAAATCGGCCAGCCACAGCCGCCAGGTCATCTTGTTGAAGCCGAACGCCGCCTCAAGGCGAAACGTGCGATACAGGCTTATCGGCAGGCCAATCACGAAACCCAGCAGCCCGACCCCCGCGAACAGCGCCAGATCATGCGCATAGCCACTGCCCAGCCA
>WOZP01000068.1:0-1836 GCA_011620215.1 Rugosibacter sp. | reverse complement strand
CTAGAATGAGAATCGTTCTTATTCATAAAGTATTTTTACTCCACTTCGAAGTCACCCAACCGATGGCCGCACAGTCTTTTCTCCGTTATCCATACACAGCGCCACAGCGCATCTCCCGCATTGGCATCGGGATCGTGATCGCTGCGCATCTGCTGGTGATTTACGGACTGCTCCAAGGAAAATCCATCAGCCAGCCCAGCGCACCCATTGCCATGAGCGTGCGCCTGCTATCGCTTGAAGCGCCGCAGACAAAACCTGAAATCGTTCCCCCAAAACCCCGTTCCATGGCACGCAAACCCGTGCCAATACAAACCCCGACGTTGCTCGCTGCGCCTGCAGAAACGCCTGCACCCACACCGATTGCCGTTCCGCCAGCGCCGACTTTTGCAGAACCTGTTACCGCAACGCCCACGCCGCCTGCGTCAATACCAACCCAGCCACGCTTCGATGCCGCCTATCTGGACAATCCGAAGCCACCGTATCCGGGCATCTCGCGCCGTCTTGGCGAGCAGGGCCGCGTCGTGCTGCGTGTATCCGTTACGGCGGACGGTTTGCCACAAACCGTCGAGATACACACCAGCAGCGGCTACGCGCGTCTGGATGATTCAGCGCTGGAAACCGTGCGTCGCTGGAAATTCGTGGCGGCCAAGCTCGGCAACGAGCCTGTCGCCGCGACTGTTCTCGTTCCGATTATTTTTTCACTGAAAGGCTGACACCATGGAAAACTCACTGGGCTTCGCCCACTTTCTCGCCAATAGCGACGGCATTGCACGATTTATTCTGGTTCTGATGGCGCTGATGTCCATCGGCACCTGGTATCTGATTCTTGCCAAAAGCGCCCGCCGTATCGCCATCCGGCGCAAGAGCAATGCCTTCCTCAAGTCTTTCTGGGCAGCCAATAGTCTTGATGACATTGCCGGCGAAATACGCGCAAATAACCCCACCAATAACCCCAACAAGGGCATCACCGAACCCTTTGCGGATTTGGTGCAACAGGGAATCGCCGTCGTTGAGCACTGCAAGGCAGACAACATCCGCCAAAGTCCGCAGGGTCTGATGGATTTTGGTACGCCCGGCGAGTTCCTCATGCGCTCGATCCGGCATGTCATTACGCAGCATAAGGCACACATGGAATATGGCAACACCTATCTCGCCACCGTCGCCTCCTCAGCGCCTTTTGTCGGTCTGTTCGGCACTGTCTGGGGGATTTACCATGCGCTGCTGGCCATCGGCATGAGCGGCCAAGGTACGCTGGACAAGGTCGCCGGCCCGGTGGGCGAAGCCTTGATCATGACCGCCATCGGCCTGGCCGTTGCCATTCCCGCTGCCGTTGCCTACAACGCATTTACCCGCGTCAATCGCAATGCGCTGGGCGAGCTCAACGCGTTCGCCCATGAATTATTCACCCTGCTCGCCACCGACCTCAAAACCACACCTCACGGTAGCCAGGGCAACAAGACAAACCATCCGGCCAGCCACGCAGCCGGGGCAAAAAATGTACTCACAGTGGCCCAGAAAGCGATGCCATGACAGACTATTTTTTCGAAGATGACGGCGATGAAGCGCTTGCCGAAATCAACATGATTCCGCTGATCGACATCATGCTGGTATTGCTGGTGATTTTCATCATTACAGCACCATTGTTGACGCACTCAGTCAAGATTGATCTGCCCAAAGCATCATCCACGCCGAACCTGACCGAACCGGACAATATCCAGGTCGCCATCAACAACAGCGGCCAAGTGTATTGGAACGGTGAAGCAGTGACTACCACAGTACTCGACGAACGGCTACGCATTGCCGCCGGGCACTCGCCACAACCGGAGCTGCATCTGC
>WOZP01000162.1:1348-4997 GCA_011620215.1 Rugosibacter sp. | reverse complement strand
CTCAAGCCGATACAGCCGGTGTATCCACCAAATGCCGAACATCTTTCCGGCCAGGTGGTGTTGCTGTTGCTGATCAATGAACGGGGCACCGTGGATTCATATCAAATTATCGAATCACAGCCTCCAGGACGTTTTGATGACCCGGTTATAGAAGCATTTACCCATGAGACCTATGCCCCGGGCCTGATTACTGGCTATCCGGTGAAAAGTCAGTTACTGGTGGAGGTGGTTTTTGAACCGGGGGCCTTGCCGGAAGCCAACATTTTGCCCGACCTTACCCAATTCAAAATCAAGGCAGCGCCAGTTCCTTCGGCAAAGCAAAATTGATATTTTCAACAACGCCATCAAGCAACTCAACCGGGCCTGCGCCCAGGGCTTGCAGCCGCTCGACGACGCCGCTGACCAGCAACTCGGGTGCTGAAGCGCCCGCCGTTACGCCCACATTTTTCTTGCCTGTCAGCCATGCGGGATCAATGAGCTCGGCGTTATCGATCAAATGCGCGGGAATACCGCTATTTTCAGCCACTTCACGCAGACGGTTGGAGTTGGAGCTGTTTTTCGAACCGACAACGATCATGACATCCACGCGACCGGTCATGGCTTTTACGGCATCTTGTCGATTCTGCGTGGCGTAGCAGATGTCATCCTTTTTCGGGCCGACAATGGCGGGAAAGCGTTTTTTCAGCGCGGCGACAATGGTTTGCGTGTCATCGACCGAAAGCGTGGTCTGCGTGACGTAGGCCAACGCCGTATCAGCAGCGCCGAGTTTCAAGCGTTCCACGTCGGCGAGGTTTTCCACCAGATGCATGCGGCCTGTTGCCTGACCCATGGTGCCTTCGACTTCGGGATGCCCCTTGTGGCCGATCATCACGATCTCGTAGCCCTGCTTGTGCAGACGGATCACCTCAAGATGCACTTTGGTGACCAGCGGGCAGGTGGCGTCAAACAGCTTGAAGCCACGCATTGCAGCCTCCTCACGCACGGCTTGCGATACGCCATGAGCGCTGAAAATCAGCGTGGCGCCAGCGGGCACATCGGCCAGGTCTTCGATGAAAATCGCGCCCTTGGCCTTCAGGTCGTCGACGACAAAACGGTTATGCACGACTTCGTGGCGCACATAAATCGGTGCGCCGAATTTTTGCAGCGCCTGTTCAACGATGGCGATCGCGCGTTCGACACCGGCGCAAAAACCACGGGGATTGGCGAGCAGGATGGTTTGCATCAGAGCACTCCGATGATTTCCGCTTCAAACCGGATGGATTTTCCGGCGAATGGATGGTTGAAGTCTATCAGCACGCTGTCGTTGTCGATCTCGCGGATGATGCCGGAAAGCGTTTGCCCGCTCGGCGCGTTGAGCTCCGCGCGTGCGTTGATTTCAATCGCGGCGGAGGCGGGCAGCGAAGCGCGTTTGACGCGGCGGATCAGTTCCGCCTGGCGCGGACCAAAGGCTTGCGCCGCATCGAGCACCACATCGCAGCGCGCGCCAACGGCCTGCCCGACCAGGCAGGCTTCAAACGGCGGCGCCAGCTCACCGCAGCCGAGCTGGATCACGGCGGGGGAAAAGCCAAAGGTACTGATCCACTCTTCGCCTTCGGTCGAGGCGACGCGGTAATTCAGCGTGATCAGGCTATCAGGTTGAACGTGTTCAGTCATGGGGTTTTGCAGAGCAAAAAAATTGATGAATCAGCATCAGCGCCACGCCGATGCTGATGGCGGAATCTGCCACATTGAATGCGGGAAAATGATATCCGGCAAAATGAAAATCAAGAAAATCGACCACGACATCCAGCCGCAGGCGGTCGATGACATTGCCTACCGCGCCACCTAATATAAGTGAGAGCGCGACCGGCAATAAACGTTCCTGTGCATGTTGGCGCAACAGCGTGAGCAGCCAAAGGGAAACACCCAGCGCCAGAGAGATGAAAAACCATTTTTGCCAACCGCCTGCCTCGGCGAGAAAACTAAACGACGCGCCGGGGTTAAACACGAGGAACAGATTGAAAAACGGCGTGACAACCAAACTTTCCATGAGATGAAAGTGCGCCAGCATCCAGAATTTACTGATCTGATCCAGCGCAATGACAACCGCCGACAAGCCAAGCCAGCGCGTCATGGCAAAAGGGGTAGTGTTCAACTTGGGCAAATTATGCAAAATGGCGTGCCTCACCTGCACCAAACAGATTGCTGGCGCAACGTCCGCATAATTCCGGATGTTCTGCGGCGTGATCATGGTGGCCGACATCCTCGCGCCAGTGCCAGCAGCGTACGCATTTGGCATGGCTGCTCGGCGTTGCGATGATTTGGGTAGTCTCGTTATTCATCTGCACCAGCGTGGTTTTGGAACACATCATGATAAAGCGCAGATCGTCGCCAAAGCTGGCCAGCAAATCGTACTGCGCGCCACTGGCGTGAATCTCCACTTCCGCTTGCAGCGACGAGCCGATTTTGCCTGCAGTGCGTAGTTCTTCGAGTGCGCCGGAGACTTCGCTTTTCATGCCGCGCACTGTTTGCCACCGTGTCACCAGCGCCGATTTTTCCGGCAGCGCAGGCAACTCATGCCAGGTGGTCAGCATCACGCTTTCGCTGTTTCCCGAAATCTGCCAGATTTCCTCGGCGGTGAAGGCGAGGATAGGCGCCATCAGGCGGGTGACTGATTGCAAAATGTGCCACAGCGCGCTTTGCGCCGCACGGCGCGGGCGCGAATCAGCAGCCGTGGTGTACAGCCGGTCCTTGAGAATGTCGAGATAGAACGCGCCCAGGTCCTCGGCGCAGAAGTTTTGCAGCGCCTGCACCACCGGGTGGAACTCGAAGCGCGCATAACTTGCCGTGCATTGCTCGTGCAATTGATGAGTGAGCGCTAACGCATAGCGGTCAATCTCCAGCCATTCCTCAGGCGGCAACAGGTCATTTTCAGCGTCAAAATCGGCCGTGTTGGCGAGCAGGAAGCGCAAGGTGTTGCGCAGGCGCCGATACACTTCCACCACGCGGTCGAGAATTTCTTTCGAGATGGACAACTCGCCCGAGTAGTCGGTGGCCGCCAGCCACAGGCGCAGAATTTCAACGCCGAGCTTGTCGCCGATTTCCTGTGGTTCGATGCCGTTGCCCAGCGACTTGCTCATCTTGCGCCCCTGCGCATCCACCGTGAAGCCGTGGGTCAGCAGACTTCGATACGGCGGCTGGCCGTCGATGGCGCAACCGGTCAACAAGGATGAATGGAACCAGCCGCGATGCTGGTCCGAGCCTTCCAGATACATGTCCGCCCAGCGCCCGGTATTGCTTGCCGCATCTTTGTGAGAGCCGCGCAGCACATGCCAGTGCGTGGTGCCGGAATCGAACCACACGTCCAGCGTGTCGCTGATTTTTTCGTACTGCGCCGCATCCTCGCCAAGCAGTTCTGCCGACGGCAATTTGAACCAGGCTTCGATACCTTCTTTTTCCACGCGGCCGGCCACTTGTTCCATAAGCTCCACTGTGCGCGGATGCAATTCGCCGGTGGTCTTGTGGATGAAAAACGGAATCGGCACACCCCAGTTACGCTGGCGCGAAATGCACCAGTCCGGCCGTCCAGCGATCATCGCGCGCAAACGCGCCTGTCCCCAGGCGGGGTAGAACGCGGTTTCGTCAATGCCTTTTAGCGCCAGCTCACGCA
>WOZP01000162.1:0-1248 GCA_011620215.1 Rugosibacter sp. | reverse complement strand
ATCCATGCCAACGAACCACTGCGGCGCGGCGCGGTAAATGATCGGCGTGCGATGCCGCCAGCAATGCATGTAGCTGTGCGTGATTTTTTCATGCGAGAAAAGCGCCCCGACTTCCGCCAGTTTTTCGACGATTTTCGGATTCGCCTTCCAGATGTGCAGCCCGCCAAAAAACGGCAGGTCAGCCGCATACACGCCATTGCCCTGCACCGGGTTGAGGATGTCATCAAAGGTAAAACCATGGCTCATGCAGGCATTGAAATCTTCCACGCCATACGCGGGTGCTGCATGCACAATGCCCGTACCCGCATCCACACCGACATAATCCGCCGGAATCACCGGGCCGCTGCGATCGTAAAGCGGATGGCGGAAATGGATGCCGGCCAGGGCGGCCCCCTTCGTGGTGGCGAGCACTGTGCCCGTCAAGGCATAGCGGGTGAGACAACTGGCCACCAACTCGCTGGCCAGCAGCAAAACACCACGTGAGGTGTCGACCAAGGCATATTCCATATCAGGATGCACGTTAAACGCCTGATTCGCGGGAATTGTCCAGGGCGTCGTTGTCCAGATGACGGCATAAATAATCGGCGCTGGTGATACGCCGCGAAGCTTTGAATCCGCCTCTGGAAAGTCCTCTTGGGGGGCGGCAATATGGAATGCCGCAGCGAGCTTTTCCGGCTCGGCACAGACAAAACCGACATCAACCGCCGGGCTTTGCTTGTCAATGTATTCGACTTCCGCTTCAGCCAGCGCCGAGCCGCAATCGAAACACCAGTTCACCGGCTTCAAGCCCTTGAACACCCAGCCCTGTTTAACCATTTCGGCCAGCGCGCGAATCTCGCCCGCTTCGTTGGCAAAGTTCATGGTCAGATAGGGGTTGTCCCAATCGCCCAGCACACCCAAACGGATGAAGCCTTTTTTCTGAATCTCGACCTGTTCTGCGGCAAACGCGCGACACAGCTCGCGCACCTTATCGGCGGGCAGGTTTTTGCCGTGCAGCACTTCAATCTTGTGCTCGATCGGCAAGCCGTGGCAATCCCAGCCCGGCACGTAGGGCGCATCGAACCCGGCCAGGGTTTTCGAGCGCACGATGATGTCTTTCAACAATTTATTCACCGCATGGCCGAGGTGAATATCGCCATTGGCATACGGCGGGCCATCGTGCAGCACAAAGCGCGGGCGCCCCCTGGCGGCGGCGCGGATTTTTTCGTACAGCTTTTGCGCTTGCCAGGCCTTGATCCAGCCCGGTTC
>WOZP01000219.1 GCA_011620215.1 Rugosibacter sp. | reverse complement strand
CGCGCACGGTTTGCCTGGAATTCTTCGGCCAGGTGCGCGATGCCGTGCCGTCGATTGTCGAGATTACTGACTACCTCAAGACCAGTCCCGGCGGGGCGCTGCTCGCCGGGCTGGAACATCTCGACGAGCGTTATGTGCGCGCTGTCGGTTACGCCACCAAGGCCAAACAACATGGGAGAAATGCGGGCCGCCCGAAGATGGTGTTGATCGGCGATATAGTCGGCGCTGATGAGACGGCGGTGATGGCTGCTGCGTCAGAGGTGGTGCGCCTGGCCAACCTGCGTGGTGGCGAAGGCTTTATTGCCGTGTCTGCCGAAACACGCAAAAAATTCTGGCTTGATCGCGGGCGCACGGCGGCCATTTCAAAACACACCAACGCCTTCAAGATCAACGAGGACGTGGTGATTCCGCTGCCGCGCATGGGCGACTATTGCGATGGCATTGAACGCATCAATATCGAGCTTTCCATCACCAACAAAATCGCGCTGGCTGACGCACTGGAAACCTATTTGCAGGGTGACTTGCCACTCAACGTCGGCGACACGATGCTGGACAAACCCGAGCTGCTCGGCGACCGCCGCGAGCAGGCGCTGGAACTGGTGCGCGAAGTACGTGCGCGCTGGCAGGGTTATCTTGACCAGCTCGACCAGTATTTCGATGACCTGCAAAACTATCGCCTGCGTGTGTCGTGGAAGCTTGAGCTCAAAGCCGGGCTGGAGTCGATTTTTGATGGCGTCGCCTTCCGGCCAGTCATGGCCGGTATCGAAGCCGCGCAAAAAGACGTGTTGCGTAGCCGCGTTTTTGTCGCGCTGCACATGCATGCCGGTGACGGCAATGTGCACACCAACATCCCTGTCAATTCAGATGACTACGCCATGCTGCAAACGGCAAACCAGGCAGTGGCGCGCATCATGGTGCTGGCAAAATCTCTGGGCGGCGTGATTTCTGGCGAACATGGCATCGGTATTACCAAGCTGGAATTTCTGACCGACGATGAAATTCGGCCGTTCCGCGAATACAAGCAACGCATTGATCCGCAAGGCCGCTTCAATCGCGGCAAGCTGTTGCCCGGCGGCGGATTGGAGAATGCCTATACGCCCTCATTCTCGCTGCTCGGGGCCGAATCGCTGATCATGGAGCAATCGGACATCGGCAAAATTTCCGATTCGATCAAGAATTGCCTGCGCTGCGGCAAGTGCAAACCGGTGTGCTCGACCCATGTGCCGCGCGCCAACCTGCTGTATTCACCACGCGACAAGATCCTCGGCACCTCGCTGCTGATCGAGGCTTTTCTCTACGAAGAGCAAACACGGCGTGGCATTTCATTGCAGCATTTCGACGAGTTTTCGGACGTCGCCGACCACTGCACGGTTTGCCATCGCTGCCTCAAGCCCTGCCCGGTGGATATCGATTTCGGCGATGTCTCGGTCGCCATGCGCAACTTTTTGCGCAAACAGGGCAAAAAGAAATTCAATCCCGGCACCTTTGCCTCGATGACTTTCCTCAATCTGAAGGATCCGCGCACGATCAAATTATTGCGTGCCGGCATGATGGATTTTGGTTTCAAGGCGCAGCGTCTGGCGCACAAAGCCTTCAAAGCACTTGGTCTGATTCAGGAAACTCGTGCCCATCCTCCAGCCTCAGTCGGCAAGCCCAGCATCAAGGCGCAGGTGATCCACTTCATGAACCGGCCGATGCCGGGCAATCTGCCCAAGCGCACATCGCGCGGTTTACTCGATATTGAAGACGACAAGGTGATTCCAGTCATCCGTAATCCACAGAAAACGATGGAAGACTCAGACTCGGTGTTCTATTTCCCTGGTTGCGGGTCCGAGCGTCTGTTCTCGCAAGTGGGGCTCGCCACCCAGGCCATGCTCTATGAAGTCGGCACCACGACCGTATTGCCCCCGGGTTATCTGTGCTGCGGCTATCCGCAAACCTCGGCTGGCGATGAGGACAAGGGGCAGAAAATCATCATGGATAATCGAGTGTTGTTCCATCGCATGGCCAACACCTTGAACTATCTCGACATCAAAACCGTCATCGTATCTTGTGGCACTTGCATGGACCAGTTGCAAAAATATGAATTCGAGAAAATCTTCCCCGGCTGCCGACTGCTGGATATTCACGAATATCTGATGGAGAAAGGCGTCAAGCTCGATGGACTGAGTGGAACCCGCTACATGTACCATGACCCCTGCCATACGCCGATGAAGACTTATGCTCCGCTGGCAGTAACCAATACATTGATGGGTCAGGAGGTACCTTTGTCCGACCGCTGCTGCGGCGATGCAGGTTCTTTTGCCTACGCCCGCCCCGATATCGCTACGCAAGTGAAATTCCGCAAGCAGGAAGAGGTCGTTAAAGGTGCGGCACAGCTGCGCGCGGATGGCTTTGCCGGCGAGGTGAAAATCCTCACCTCCTGCCCGGCCTGTTTGCAGGGTTTAAGCCGTTACGACGACGACGCCAACACACAAGCTGACTACATCGTGGTGGAAATTGCCAAAGCCCTACTCGGCCCTGACTGGATGCCGAATTATGTGCGTCGCGCCAATGCCGGGAGCATCGAGCGTGTGCTGTTGTAGGAGTGCGCTGCCAACACAATGACTGCGAGCGCCTTCAGCCTGTGAGTGATGTATGCTTTGCCTATGATGAGCGAAAGTAAGTGTGAATTATGCGGCTCTCCCGGTGGCGAGGTGTTATGGAGCGATGAGTACTGCCGCGTTGTGCGGGTGACGGGAAATGAAGGTACGGCATTTCCAGGTTTTTGCCGCGTCATTTGGCAACCTCATGTAGTAGAGATGAGCGATCTGACAGACGCCGAGGCCGCCCATTTAATGCATATCGTAGCCGCCGTCGAACGCACCCTGCGCGAACTGCTCACGCCAGACAAAATCAATCTCGCCAGCCTGGGTAATCTGGTACCGCATTTGCACTGGCATGTCATTCCTCGCTGGCACGACGATAGCCATTTCCCCTCGCCCATATGGGCTGCCCCCATTCGAGCGGGCACCCTGCGCACCCTACCCTCTAGCGCCACACTTAGCGCCGCATTACACCAACAGATTTTGCCCAGGAGTCACGAAAAATGATTTTTGATCTCCCCGAGACAGACACAGAACAACCACCCGCGTTTACCAATGCAACTCACTGCAAGGACTGGTTAAAAACCGTTCCGCTAGCGAATGCGATGCAGGCTCAAGCCATTTTTTTACGGCAACTCACCTTGCTTGCACGCTTCTCCTTGTCGATCAACGAACGTTTCACTGTTCTGGAAACCTTGCGTGGTCCCGTACGCCAGGCGCAAGATGCCATGGCGAAAAAATTTATTGGCCGGCCACTACCCTTTTCGCCCTCAGAACAAGCGGCATTAGATAGCACACTCGCCATATGGCAATCTCTGCTGACAAATTATCTTCATTGCTTTGAAGAACATGACGTCGCACCCAATGCACCCAGTACACCCAGTACACCCAGTGCAACCACGGTAACCACTGTCCCAGCAGGGCCCTCGAAAAAAAATGCCACAGTGGTTGAACGTGCGCTGGCTACCCTTGCCGACTGGCAAATTGATCTTATTCAAGGCAAACGTCTGCCAGATTTTGGATACTGGAAAAAATTACACCAAGTTTTTTCCTTAGCCGAATCCACAGGACTCGCCGATCAAATAATTCATGACTCTTTGCGTTATGGCAAGCAGGCGGTAACACCACTCGCTGTTTACGCAGAATGCCATCTGCTCTATGTCACCAGTCCGTATGAACTTTCCCCGCATGATCTGGCTTGGGTAGCTCGCTGGACGCAACGCTGGGGAAGCAAGATAAAGCTCCTCACCGCGCCCCCTGAAGACATTCGCCACTGCGCGCATCCCTTATGGGTTGATCTTGACTCCGACCAGCCTGCAGACCACATTCCCCGACAATCAACACAAGGGCGCTGGCTAGAGACTACGGAGCTACGCACCAGCCTGACTTCTCGCCTTACGCTACTCGAACAAGGTCGCGCACCGGCGGATCTACAACTTGGCAGTGATGTGACCCAACCTACAGCCGGCAAATTACTGGCGCGCCTGCTGCACCGCTGGTGTCAGGGTGGTAGTGCGCGCAAGCATGTGCGCCAGAGTGCCAGCGGCAATTGCCGCTTCATTGCGGGCTATGATGCGGTGCATTTTCATTTGTCTGGGCAGCGCACTTTTCAATCCACACCCCAAGACAATATAACCCTGCGCCTGGAACAAGAAAAATTCGCAATATTTGGCGATATGAGCCATCGGCTGGATATCGCCAAGCCAGCGCCCGACCCCACCCATATTGAAAACTGGGCAGTCATGGATGACTGGAAATTATTGGATACCTCCGCTACGGGCCTGCGCATTTCACGACCACTCAAAGAAGGCGTACGCATTGCCACCGGCTCGCTGATTGCCGTTCACATTGAACAGGCCTCAGCCTTTGTCATTGGCTGCGTGCGGTGGACATTGCGCCAGGATACCGACTCATTGGCTGTCGGCATTCAGCTTTTCCCGGGAGAAGCCCAAGCGATCATGGCACGGCCCATTGATTCTGAAAACACAGCATACCGCCCGGCTTTTTTTATTGGCGCGAACGCAGCGGACGAAGAACCCGCCAGCCTTGTGCTGCCTGTCGGCAGTTTTCAGATTGGTCGCCGCATCGAAATCATGCGAACCTCTGCAGAAGTCGTTACCCTCACACGCCTGATTACACACGGCAGCGAATTTGAACGCTGTACTTTTGCTGCCCAAGCGCCCACCTAGTTTTTTGCGCTATCGCATCCGATTATTTTTTGTAATAGTATTGTCACAACTTTTTTCTAGACTGTACTGACCGTTAGCAGAGGCCGACACGTGGCGCTTTTGCCAGCAGTTACCAGCAACATTTTTTAACAGCAGAATTTTCAGGAGTTATCCATGCAGAAAAAACTAATCGCCCTGGCTATTGCCGGCCTTTCCGGCGCGGCGTTTGCTCAATCATCTAATGTCACCATTTATGGTGTTATTGACAGCACGTTC
>WOZP01000045.1 GCA_011620215.1 Rugosibacter sp. | reverse complement strand
GGTTATGGCTATGCCAAGGAATACCACGTTGAACGCTACTTGCGTGAGATCATGATCTCACGCATTGCGCCGATCAGCCCGCAGTTGATCTTGTGTTATATCGCAGAAAAAGTATTGGGTTTGCCCAAGTCGTATTAACCAGTTTGCATAAAAAAGCAGCACCTCTTCTTGATTATTTTGGATGATTAACCATGAATAGCGATTATTTGGATACTGAACGGCAAGACAACATGCGCATGCTGGCTGAGAGTGCGCAAACCTTTGCCATCAAAGTCTCACCGCTGACGCGCGCGCGCGGTTTGCGCGGGTCGGCAAGCGGTTTTGACCGTGGCTTTTGGGGCAAGCTTGCCGAGCAAGGCTGGACAGGACTTTTGATCTCTGAAGTGTTTTCCGGCTATGGTCAGGGTTTTGGTGAAATGGCCGCCGTGGTGAGTGCCTTGGCCACGCAAGTGGCGCCCGAGCCGGTGGTGCCTGCCTTGGTGTTTGCCAGTCGAGTCATTGAAAATACAGGTAATGCCGATCTGCAACAGCAGTTGCTGGCAAGCATCGTCGCTGGTGAATTGATTCCCGGCGTGGCCTGGCAGGAAGAACTGGCTGGTTTGCAGGTGAACTTGATGGCCAACGCCGTAGTGGCAGCGCCGACTAATTCAGGCATCCAGCTGACTGGCGAAAAGCACCACGTGCGCCCTGGCGCGGATTGTGATGGTTTTGTCGTGACGGCAAAGCAAGGCAATGACCTGTCACTTTGGTGGGTGCCGGCAAATGCTGCTGGCGTTAAGGTGAAATCAGTGGCCTTGGCGGACGGCACCAGCGAAGCCAGCGTGCATTTTAATGGCGTGATGTTGGATGAGTCGCAACGTTTGGCTCAAGGCGAAGCCGCCATGGCGGCCTTTACCCGCGCGTATGACGAAGCCCTGGTGATGACCAGTGTGGAATTGCTCGCCTTGCAAAAAGTCATGCTCAATATGACGCTGGAGTATCTGCGCACCCGCGTGCAGTTTGGCAAGCCGATTGGCAGCTTTCAAGCCTTGCAGCATCGCGCGGTGGATTTGCTGATTCAGCAGGAACTCACTTCATCCGTGTTGTCCCAGGCCTTGGTGATGCTCGATGACGGTGACAGCAATGTCCTTGAGCGTTCCGCCATGGCCAGCCGTATCAAGGCGCGCGCGTCTGACGCCGGCTTGCTGCTGGCACGTGAATCAATACAGTTGCATGGTGCGATAGGCTTTACCGATGAATACGACCTGGGGTTATATGTGCAACGTGCGCTGGTGTTGTCTGCCTGGCTTGGCAATGCACTCGCACAACGTCGTCGTTATGCACAGATTGCCAACCTGTCTATATAAGATAAAAGCAAGGAGATACCCGAATGTCTACGAATCAAACGACCGATTGGAATGCCCTCGATACCGATACTTTTCGCCAAACGGTGCGCGCATTTTTTGAACAGAACTATCCGGCTGAAATGCGCTATCCAAAAACCCGCTTGCGCTGGGCTGAGATTAAAGACTGGTACATGACCTTATCAAAGAAAGGCTGGGTCGCCCCGAGCTGGCCGCAGGTGCACGGCGGCATGGGCTTGAGCCCGGAAAAATTAATTGTATTTATCGAAGAGCAGGAACGCTGGGGTGTAGGGCGCGCGCCGGACATGGGTATCACCATGATCGGCCCTTTGCTGATTCAATATGGCAGCGAGGAGCAACAGCAAAAATACCTGCCTAAAATCATTCAAGGCGAGAACATCTGGTGCCAGGGTTATTCCGAGCCGAATGCCGGTTCTGATCTGGCGAGTTTACGTACCGACGCCGTGGAAGATGGAGACGACTTCATCATCAACGGGCAAAAAACCTGGACCACGCTCGCGCAAGACGCAACGCACATTTTTCTCTTGGCACGCACCGATAAAACCGTCAAGAAACAGGAAGGCATCAGCTTTTTGCTGGCCGACTTTACAACGCCCGGCATTACCGTGCGGCCAATTCGCAACATCGCAGGGCATGAGGAATTTTGCGAAGTCTTTTTTGAAAACGTGCGCGTACCCAAGGCCAATCTGGTCGGCGGCTTGAATCAGGGCTGGGGCATTGCCAAGGCACTGTTGGGCTTTGAGCGGATTTTCCTCGGTAGCCCCAAGCAGTCGCAATATGCGCTTTCGCGCGTAGAAGAAGCGGCGCACGCCCTGGGCTTGTTCGGCGATCAGGGTTTTGTGGATCGCTATACCCAATTGCAGCTGGATGTGGCTGACTTGAGCGCACTGTATGTGCGTTTTGTCGAGCAAGTCAAACGCGGCGAAAAGTTGGGGCCGGATGTTTCCATGCTTAAGGTATGGGCGGCAGAAACATTTTCGCGGCTGGCCAATTTGCTGGTTGAAATCACCGGCGGATCAGGCGCCGTGGCGGGCGATATTGAGGTGAACGGCAAAAAGATTGATGTGCTCACCAGTTTTTACAATGCCCGGCCAGCCACCATTTACGGCGGCAGTAGCGAGATTCAGCGCAACATTCTTGCCGCTAGCGTGTTGCAGCTGCGCAGTTAAATTATTCTAAAAAACACAAATGAACGATATGACGAATGCTTTCAGCGGCCCCGGGCCGGATGCCGTTTTTGCGGCGTATCTGGCAGACGGGCGGTTCATGCTGCAGCGATGCGATGATTGCAAAAAACATGTGTTTTACCCGCGTGTGCTGTGTTCGCATTGTGGTTCGCCAAAGCTCACCTGGCAGCCTGCCAGCAGCCAAGGCACGGTGTATTCGACCACCGTGGTGCGCAGAAAAACGGAGCAAGGCGGCGACTATAACGTCGCGCTGGTTGATTTGAGCGAGGGCCCGCGGATGATGAGCCGGGTGGAAGGCCTGGCGCCGCATGAGGTTACGATAGGTATGGACGTGCGCGCAAAAATTATTGACGAGCCGAGACACGGCAAGCTTTTGGTCTTTATGCCGACGCAAGGTGGTGGCGCATGAAGGCAACAGATTTGCGCGGCAAAACCGCGATTGTCGGCGTGGGCTTGGGCGGCTTGCCCTCAGCGCCGAACCGCAGCTCGATGGAAATTCAAACTGAAGCGGTGCATCATGCTTTGACCGATGCGGGATTGAATCTCAGCGATGTCGATGGTTTATTTACCGGCTCATCGCATGCCTTCATGCCGGCCTTATCCACGGCGGAATACTTGGGCATACGGCCGAAAATTTCCGATACCACCATGATCGGTGGTTCATCCTTTGTTGGCCATTTGTTGCCCGCGGCGATGGCGCTGCAATATGGTTTGTGTGATGTGGCGCTGATTTGCTACGGCAGCAACCAGGGCTCGGGTTTTGGCAAGCTCAAATCCATGTCCGAGCCGCAAACCTATGAAGCGCCGTACGATCCGCGACATCCGATTACCAGCTATGCCTTGGCTACGGCACGGCATATGCACCAGTTCGGCACACGCCGTGAAGATTTGGCCGAAGTGGCTGTCGCGGCGCGGCGCTGGGCGCAGTTGAACCCCTTGGCCTTTGCGCGCGATGACCTCACGATAGAGCAGGTGATGGCGTCGCGTATGGTGAATGACCCGTTATCAAAACTCGATTGCTGTCTGGTCACCGATGGCGGTGGCGCGCTGGTGCTGGTGCGCAGCGAACGCGCCAAAGACTTCCCCAAGCCGCCGGTGTATATGCTGGGCACAGCCATGGCGCACTGGCATCGCCAAATCAGCAGCATGCCCGATTTAACCGTGACGGCGGCGGCTGAATCCGGCCCGCGTGCATTCGCCATGGCTGGCTTGGCGCCAGCGGACGTAGACGTGGTTGAGCTGTATGACGCCTTTACCATCAACACGCTCTTGTTTTTGGAAGACCTCGGTTTTTGCGCCAAGGGCGAAGGCGGTGCTTTTGTGAGGGGTGGGCGCATCGCGCCAGGCGGCAGCTTGGCCGTGAACACCAATGGTGGCGGTTTGTCGTGTTGCCACCCGGGCATGTACGGCACCTTTTTACTGATTGAAGCGGTACAACAACTGCGTGGCGAAGCGGGTGCACGGCAAGTGGATAATGCGCACATCGCGCTATGCCACGGCAATGGCGGCGTGCTCTCCAGCCAGGTAACGGCGCTGCTGGGGGATGCCTCTACGCTGTAATTTGAGATGCAATGAACGTTTTGTTTTAATGGCGCGCTAATTAGCGCAGAAAAAATAACAGGAGAGAGCAGCATGGCAATTAACTATGACAAGCTGATGGCATGGCCATTTGCGGATGTGCGTCACCGCTATACCACGCGTGACACCATGCTGTATGCCCTGGGCATCGGTTTGGGCGCTGACCCCATGAATGAAGCCGAGCTGCGCTTTGTGTATGAAAAAAACCTGTGTGTCCTGCCTACTTACCCCGTTGTGTTGGGCTACCCCGGCTTGTGGATCAAAGACCCGGGTACCGGCGTTGATTGGACAAAGCTTGTGCATGGCGAGCAAGGCTTGCGTATCCATCGCCTGCCAGAGGCTGCGGGCGAAGTGATTGGCCGTACACGTGTGACGGGTGTGATCGACAAGGGCGAAGGCCGCGGTGCGCTGGTATTGACCGAGCGAAAAATTACCGATGCGGCCAGTGGCGAGTTACTTTGTACTTTGACTTCCACCACCTTTTGTCGTGCCGATGGCGGCTTTGGCGGGCCAGCCAGTTCTGCGCCCGTCATTCATGTGCTGCCCGAACGTACGCCGGACGTTACTCTCGACCGCCCGACCGATTTGCGCGCAGCACTCATCTATCGCTTATCGGGCGACTACAACCCGCTACATGCCGAACCTGCCATGGCAAAGACAGCAGGGTTCGAGCGCCCGATTTTGCATGGCTTGTGCACCTTTGGCATTGCGGGTCATGCACTGACTAACACCGTGTGCGATAACGACCCCACGCGTTTGATTGCGATGAATGTGCGCTTTACCTCGCCGGTGTATCCGGGCGAGACGATACGCACTGAAATGTGGGTCGATGGCAATATCGTGTCTTTTCGTGCGCGGGTGGTTGAGCGTGATGTGGTGGTGCTCAATAACGGCCGCGCCGAGATTACGTGAGTGCAGTGAGCCTTTGATCAATACCCAGATCAGCCTTGACAGGATGCCGACCCGTGGATT
>WOZP01000160.1:2871-5105 GCA_011620215.1 Rugosibacter sp. | reverse complement strand
GCTCGTCTGTGCCGGATGGCCATTCAATTTGTCGATATTTTTTACATTCAACCGCTCCTAAAAGGCATTTTCCAAGAAAAATCAATTTAACTAATTGATAAATGTATTTATTAAATTAATGGCACGTATCATGCTTTATTCGATGCAAGCTATATCTGCCGTATAAATAATTCACTTGTCTCTCTTTTTATTTTGTAATTTTTTTTCTTTCTTCTAGAGGATTTTCAAATGAACTCACCCCAAAAACCATCGTTGATCACCCGCACCCTCATGGCCAGCGCGGTTGCCGCGGTTGCCTTTGCACTGATCGCCCCTGCCGCCCATGCCGGTGCGATTCATGATGCCAATCTGTTTACCACCAACTTCCCTGGAAATGATGATGGTTCTACTGCGTTGCAAGCCTTGGGCTTCGGCATCAACTTCAATGGCGTGAATTATTCCAGTGCCTATGTAAATAACAATGGCAACATTACTTTCTCAGCACCATTAAGCACATACACCCCTTTCGCTATCACTGCCGGCTCGCTCCCGATGCTGGCGCCATTCTTTGCTGACGTCGACACCCGTGCAGGCGCCACTGCCTCTTATGGCAGTGCGACATTAGGTGGTCGCAACGTGTTCGGAGTAAATTGGATTGATGTCGGTTATTACAGCGCGCACACGGACCTTCTCAACAGCTTTCAGCTCATCGTTACCGACCGCGCCGACACAGGGGCTGGCAATTTTGATTTCGAGTTCAACTATGACACCATCAACTGGGAAACCGGCGATGCAAGTGGTGGCACTGGCGGCTTTGGCGGCACCCCGGCGCATGCGGGCTGGACAAATGGCGCGGGCAGCTTTTTTGAATTCGTCGGCTCAGGCGTTACGGGCTCATTTGAAGATACCAACCCCACTACGGGTCTGATTAATGGCTCTCGCTTGTCGAATACCCTTGGCCAATATATTTTCGAAGTTCGTAATGGACAAGTGCAGCCTCCCACTCCGGGTGAAGTGCCCGAGCCCGCATCCTTGGCGTTGTTGGGTATTGGCTTGGCCGGATTAGGTGCTATACGCCGTCGCAAGACAGCCCAATAAACTAAGCCCTGATTATCTCTATCTTTAAAAAAACCGACATGCGCCTAGGTGCATGTCGGTTTTTTTTACGTTTTAACTTTGCCAATTTTTAGTGCCGTAGCAGCTTGATGGTCTTTATCAAGCCCAGTCAAATTGTTCCACACACCAGGTTTTTTTGTACTTAAAGCGCTGCATCTGCACGCACTCAAGAAACGATACAGTTTTTTACGTTGTTTTTTACAATCAAACATATATGCCGTGGCTTCAGGGGCTTCAGGACAGTCCTGGTGGCATTGAATAAAATTAAAGCGCCCCCTTTGGGCGACTGTCCTGTCGTTCGCCTGATACTAGAAAACCGTTTTGAGCCAAGCTAGCACAGTCGCTTCCAGTTCCGCGCGTGAAGCAGTTTGTGAAAATGTATGATCAGCATTCGGAATATCTTTGTGTGTTCGGTTCAGTCCACTCAGCAGAGGCGCGTCGTCGCCACGCGCCAGCGTATCCATAAATTCTTTAGCTACTAAATCCCGGCCGCTAAGTACTACCAACAATGCGCCAGAAAAGCCACGCAGACCATCAAGGGTTTGCGTTATAAAGTCGGCGCTGGCAATACGGCGCGCTACGCGCCACTGACTGAGATATTCGCGGATTGACGCCCCCAGCCCTACTCCGCCGCTCAAAAGTTTGCGCCAGAACGCGGGGTCAAAAAATCGCTCGACATAGTAATGTCGCACCCGCGCACGGGCAAGGCTGGCTTCGGTTCTCAGCCAGGGGTTCACGAGACATAACCCAGCCACGAACGGGTCTTGCGTGCGCTGCCAATACAGCACCGCAGCAGTGGCTGCGTCACACAAGCCCCAAAGCACAATGCGTTTGACGTGCGGGCAATGTGTTTTGAATGCCGCCAGCGCAGCGGCAATATCGGCATCCACCGCCTCGAAGCTTTGCGGCTCACCGGTGCTGTCGCCCATGCCGCGAAAATCAAAGCGCATGCAACAAAAGTCGGCGCTGGCGAGACGGCGGGACAGCAAGACAAATTGCCGGTGACTGCCTGCGCGATACTGCCGACCACCCACCAGGATGAGCACGCCGGTATCCGTTGGCTGGTTTGGCATGCTGACCACGCCAATCAGACGTTCCCCCGCGTACTCGAAGACGACAGGCAATTCGTTTGGCTCAGG
>WOZP01000160.1:0-2771 GCA_011620215.1 Rugosibacter sp. | reverse complement strand
GCGCAGCGCACACTCACGCCTTGTTCGCGCCACGCGGCAACAGCCACCGCCAGCGCAGGTGACAACGCAGGTGACAGCGGCGGCAGCAACGCTGGCAAATTCGCATTGCTTTCGTCAGCAACCTGCCAGGTGCTGACCTCGATACAGCTCACGCGCCGCGTGTTGGCCGGCAATGCCAGGTGCGACGCGGACAAGCCGACAATCAGCGCGGGTGAAATGCCATACCCGGCAATCTCGATTAGCGGGGTATTTTCTGCCACGCGTTCAGGCGCATGTTCGCGCGCATCATTGCTGTTTTCCAGCGCCCTGGCAGCGACAGCCAAGCGCTGAAACTGCCGCCAATGCGCCTCGCCTGACAACACCGGCTGCCAGAACAGAAAATCCACCGGCGCATCCATCGCGCGGGCGGCCTCAGCCGCCAGCAGACAGCCTGCGCGCAACCCCCAGAGCGTCAACGCGCCTGCCGGGTGGCGAACGCGCAGCCAGCGTATGGCCTCAATCACGTCTGCCACCCAGGCCGACCAACTGGCCTCGGCAAAATCCCCTGCGCTATCGCCACATCCCAAAAGATCGATTTGCAAGACGGCATAGCCTTGTGCCGCCAGCGCTCGCGATTGCAACGCCGCCATGCGCCGCGAAAAATTCATTTCTTCGGCAAACGGGTGAATGTACACAATGGCGCCACGCGACGCCCTGCCCGCCAGCTCCGGCAGGTGATAAAGGCAAAAGCGCGAATGATCGCTGACGGAAAGAAAAAAGGGCTGCGTTGCCACAGGGAATGCCGCAGAGATTGTCACAGGCACACTTTGCCGAAAGTGCCTTTATCGCGCCTGCGGCGAGCCAACTTTATGCCGCACGAAGTCGAGCAGCGAACCTACCGTGACAAACAGACGGCCTTCAATTTCATCATCGGCGATCAGTACCCCAAATCGCTCTTCCAAACCGGTGACGAGATTGATAATCGTCATCGAATCGAATTCCGGTAACGCCCCCAGCAAGCGTGTCTCGGGTACAAACGCCAACCCTCTGCCACGCAGGCCGAGGGTTGCATCAAGAAGAAGCAGCACTTCTTTTTCAATAGTCACGTGAATGTCCTGCAGGGGAAGGGGCTCAATGGATAAACAATGGCGAATTTGTTTTTTGGATTATACGTAGAGCATGCATCTGTAACCCGCTCAGGTAGTGCAAGTGGCAATATGCCACGCACCCACTGCGCAAGTAAACCCAACCATTCGTGCAAGGTATACCAGCCTGCATAGGCGGCGGTAGCACTCGGCAAAAAATCACTGAATTCCGTCCCCTCGCTGACATCGGAAAAAAAGGCCGTTGGCGCGGGTATCACCTCCAGGCCTTGCGCAGCAAACTCGTTCATCGCGCGCCGCATGTGTGCGGCATGGGTGACCAGCACAATGCGCTGAATGCCTGCTGCGCGAAGCGTGGCTGCGGAAAATCGGGCATTGCCTATCGTATCCAGCGATTGAGCCTCTTGCCAGCGCGGCTCAATGTGAAAATCTTCTCGCAGGCTGCGCGCCATGCTCACCGCCTCTCCTGCCTTGCCAGGCGCAGCACCTCCGCTGACCAGCACCGGCAAGCCGCTCTGCCGCGCCAAACGCGCACCATAGCGCAATCGCTCCAGCGTGATCCGGTTAGGAGCGGGGCCGCCGTATTCGGGCATATTCAGCCGCTGCCCGCCACCTAAAATCACAATCGCCTGTCCACGCGACAAGTCGGCCTGGTGTAATACGGGAACGCGCTCCAAGGGCGAAGACAGCAGATCAACCCCCGCTGGCATCATTAGCAACAAACTCAATAAAACGCCACCCCACGCGAGTGTTTTGCCCACGCTCGGCTGTCGGCGGTAACACAATAATCCGGCCACGATGAACAGCAGTGGCAGTAGCGGTGGCAGCAACACGACGGTTAGCAACTTTTTCAGCAGAAAGAGAAATTCAACTGGCATGTGAAGCTAATCCCTTTGGTTTGTATTGTGCAAGAAACAAGTGTCTGATTATCGCAGCAAGCAGGCAAGATCACATCAAACTGTGCGGGTAATTCAGCTATCATTTGCCCCATTTTGTTATTCTGAGCAGACTACCCCATGAAAATTACCGTGATTGGTTCAGGCTACGTCGGCCTGGTATCAGGCGCCTGCCTCGCAGAAGTCGGCAACGATGTGCTGTGCCTTGATGTGGATGCCAATAAAATTCGCATCCTCAACGAGGGAGGCATTCCCATTTACGAGCCAGGCCTGGAAGCCATGGTCAAGCGCAATAAAGAGGCTGGCCGACTGCGCTTTACGACTGATATTCCCGCAGCGGTGGCGCATGGCGACATCCAGTTTATTGCGGTGGGCACGCCGCCCGATGAAGATGGCTCGGCTGATCTGCAGTATGTGCTGGCTGCCGCCCGCAACATCGGAGAACATATGACCGACTACAAGGTCATTGTCGACAAATCAACCGTTCCCGTAGGCACCGCTGACAAGGTGCGCATGGCGATTGACGAAGCGCTCACCGCACGTCATGCCAAAATCAATTTCAGTGTCGTCTCCAACCCGGAGTTTTTAAAAGAAGGCGCGGCAATTGACGACTTCATGAAGCCGGACCGCATTGTCGTGGGCGTTTCCGATGAGCAGGCGGCTGACATGATGCGCCAGCTCTATGCGCCCTTTCAACGCAACCACGAACGCCTGATCGTGATGGATGTGCGCTCGGCCGAACTGACCAAATACGCCGCCAATGCCATGCTGGCCACGCGCATCAGCTTCATGA
>WOZP01000022.1 GCA_011620215.1 Rugosibacter sp. | reverse complement strand
TTATTTGCCAATCACGCGCGTCATTTCCAGCACTTTGTTCGAATAGCCCCACTCGTTGTCGTACCAGGCGACGATCTTGACGAAAGTGCTGTCCAGCGCAATGCCCGCCTCAGCATCGAACACCGAAGTGCAGGTCTCGTCGCGGAAGTCGGTAGAAACCACTTTCTCTTCGGTGTAGCCCAGCACGCCTTTCATGGCGCCTTCCGAGGCCGCCTTCATCGCTGCGCAAATCTCGGCATAAGTGGCTTCCTTGTTCAACTCTACCGTGAGGTCAACCACGGACACGTCTGATGTTGGCACACGGAACGACATGCCCGTAAGCTTCTTGTTCAATTCAGGAATCACCACGCCAACCGCTTTGGCAGCGCCGGTTGACGAAGGAATAATGTTTTCCAGAATCCCGCGCCCACCGCGCCAATCCTTGTTGGACGGGCCATCCACGGTTTTCTGCGTGGCGGTGGCGGCATGCACGGTGGTCATCAGGCCGCGCTTGATGCCCCATTTGTCGTTCAATATCTTGGCAACGGGAGCCAGACAATTCGTGGTGCAGGAGGCATTGGAAATAATGGTTTGCCCAGCATAGGTTTTGTCATTCACGCCAAACACAAACATCGGCGTGTCGTCTTTCGAAGGCGCAGACATGATGACTTTTTTCGCGCCCGCTGCGATGTGCTTGGCGGCCGTTTCCTTGGTCAGGAAAAGCCCGGTGGATTCAATCACTACATCGGCATTGACCTCATTCCATTTCAGTTCAGCGGGGTCTTTGACTGCAGTCAGGCGAATTTTCTTGCCATTCACGATCAAGGTGTTGCCTTCGACCGAAATCTCGCCCTTGAAGCGGCCATGCACCGAATCGTATTTCAGCATGTAGGCCAGATAATCCGGCTCGAGCAGGTCATTGATACCGACAATTTCGATATCGGAAAAATTTTGTACCGCAGCGCGGAACACCATGCGGCCGATGCGGCCAAACCCGTTGATGCCAACCTTGATCGTCATGTCAAAACTCCTGAAATAAAAAACTAGATAAGACCTTTTACCGTAGACACTACATGCTCTGCGGTAAAGCCAAACTCCTTGAACAACGCACCGGCAGGCGCCGACTCACCAAAGCGGTCCAAACCAATGACCGCACCTTCCAGACCAACATATTTATACCAGCCATCTGTCACCCCGGCTTCAATCGCCACGCGCACAACACCTTGTGGCAACACGCTGGCGCGGTAAGCGATGTCCTGCTGATCGAAGCGATTCGTGCACGGCATGGAAACCACGCGCACCAAAATGCCCTCTGCGGCCAGTTGCGCTTGTGCTTTTAGCGCCAGATCAACCTCCGACCCCGTCGCAATCAATACGGCTTTTAGCGGGCCAGACGCCTCGGACAAGACATACCCGCCACGCCGAATAGCCGCCTGTGTCGCCGTGCTACGTTTAACAAACGGCAAATTCTGTCTTGAAAACGCCAGACAAGTCGGGCCATCCCGCCGCTCGATGGCACACGCCCAGGCAATAGCCGATTCCACCGTATCGCAAGGGCGCCAGGTTTCCATGTGCGGAATCAAGCGCAAGGTCGCCAACTGCTCCACCGGCTGGTGCGTCGGGCCATCTTCGCCCAAACCAATCGAATCATGGGTGAACACAAAAATCGACCGCTGCTTCATCAGCGCAGCCATGCGCAGGGCATTGCGCGCGTATTCCGAGAACATCAAAAACGTGCCGCCGTAGGGAATAAAGCCACCGTGCAACGTCAAACCATTCACGATAGCCGCCATGCCAAACTCGCGCACGCCGTAGTGAATGTAATTGCCATGACCTGCCCGCGTTACCGCCTTGGAACCTGACCAGTTGGTGAGATTCGATCCTGTCAAGTCCGCTGAGCCACCAAGCAGTTCCGGCAACTTGGGCGCAAAGGCTTCGATGCTGTTTTGCGAGGCCTTGCGCGTAGCAATGGTTTCGGCTTTGTCGTTGAGTTTTTCCAGCACAGCCGCTACATGGGTTTCCCAATCAGCGGGCAGATCACCGGCCATGCGGCGGGTAAATTCAGCCGCTAACTCAGGATGTGCCTTGGTGTAGGCATCAAACCCTTGCTGCCAGTCAGCTTCTACTGCTGCGCCGGTTTTTTTGGCATCCCATGCCGCGTAAATATCCGCCGGAATTTCAAACGGCGCATACGGCCAGCCCAAGGCAGCGCGAGCAGCAGCAATTTCCGCATCGCCCAGCGGCGCGCCGTGCACGTCATGACCACCTTGCTTGTTGGGCGCGCCTTTGCCAATCACCGTTTTGCAGCAGATCAATGTTGGCCGCTGGGTATCCGCCTGGGCCTGACCTATAGCCGCATGAATGGCCTCTGAGTTATGCCCGTCGACACTGCTCACCTGCCAGCCGTAAGCCTTAAAACGCTCGGGGATGTTTTCGGTAAACCAGCCATCCACATGACCATCGATGGAAATACCGTTGTCGTCCCAGAACACAATCAGCTTGGATAAACCCCACGTGCCCGCCAACGAACACACTTCATGCGAAATGCCTTCCATGAGGCAACCGTCACCCAGAAAAACATAGGTGTGATGATTGACAATCTCGTGGCCGGGTCGATTAAATTCATTCGCCAACAGTTTTTCAGCGAGTGCCATGCCCACCGCATTGGCAATGCCTTGGCCTAGCGGACCGGTGGTCGTTTCCACGCCAGGCGTGTAACCAAATTCCGGGTGACCGGGCGTTTTGCTGTGCAACTGGCGAAACTGCTTCAGATCATCCAGCGAGACGTCATACCCTGTGAGATGCAGCAAAGAATACAGCAGCATGGAGGCATGTCCATTGGACAACACAAACCGGTCGCGGCCTGGCCAGTGCGGATTCGCCGGATTGTGGCGCAAATGACGCCGCCAGAGCACCTCGGCAATATCCGCCATGCCCATGGGCGCGCCCGGATGCCCGGAATTGGCCTTTTGCACGGCATCCATGGCCAGCGCGCGAATCGCATTAGAAAGGGGTAAAGCAGATGCGGACACAGAGGTAGACACAACGGCAGACGGCATGGTGGTAGTCATCGCAAAAAGAGAGGAAGGCACTGTGCCTTCCTGAAAGCGCTCTATTATCGACCAAACTGGGGGCGTTACGCTAGTGCAGCAAACCGGCTACCCCGGCAGATAACGTGCACAAAACGCGTAAATGCTGCGTTTACCAGTTATTCGCTAGTTTTTGCTGAGTTTTTATATTATTGAATCACGCCACAGAACAAGCGAGCACCCCCGCCACCCAGAGGGGCTGGATGATCTGCGTGGTTATCGCCCCCCGCATGAATCATCAAAGAGCGACTTGTCACATCGGCCAACTTGAGCCTGGGCGCCAGCACAGGCGTGGCGGCATTGCCCTGAGCATCAACATAAAGCGCAGGCAAATCACCCAGATGCCCATCACCCCACGGCAAGCCGTGGTGTTTGCTAGCCGCCGGATCGTAATGTCCGCCCGCCGCTAATGCAGGCACCATTTTCCCGTCTTTTTCCTTGGGCCCGCAATTGGGATTTTCATGCACATGAAACCCGTGCACGCCCGGCGGCAACCCCGCCAACGATGGGCTAAACACCACGCCATAGGGTGATTCGCTAATAACTACTTGACCAACCTGCGCGCTAACACCCTGCTCATCCACCTTGTTCATGGGCACGGTGATATCTGCCTGTGCCGCCAAAGAAAAACACAGGGTAGAAGCGGCTAAAAATAGGACGGAACGTGATTTCATTTTGCCTCCTGCGTTAAAAATATCGGGGTAACCCGTGCAATGCCGGAAGAAACGGCATCTTCAAAACTCTTTTTACTGCTTGATGTAATTTCAATCACTTTTGCAACGCTCATGATGGCTCCTTTACGTTACGGTGAAGGGGTGTTGCGGACGATTACGATAACCGACGACACCACCATTAGCAATGGCATAACAAGTTACGCGGAACGCAAGACGATTTGACGCCGTATTTGACGCCGTATCACCAACGCCGACTTTTAAGAAAATCAGACATAGTGCATCCTGGACTCCACTAACCACCGCGCATTTTTTGCTCATGAAACCGATATCCCATGCATTCCTCAACCATGCTTCAACGCCCGCGCCAGTACGTAGTTTTCCACGCGCACTGCGCCGTGGGCTTTAAGGGTGCGGGCCAGTTCATTCAGCGTGGCGCCGGTGGTCATCACGTCATCCACCACCAACACGGTTTTGCCGGTGAGATCAATGCGGCATTCAAACGCGTGGCGAATGTTTTTTGCGCGCTCTTTCCACGGCAAGGTGGTTTGCGGTGTGGTGTCGCGCTGGCGATGGATATTTTTTAACTCCAGCGGGACGCCGAGTTGCCGCGCCAGCGGACGGGCAATTTCGATGGATTGATTAAAGCCGCGCTGCTTCAATCGCTGGGCTGACAGGGGCACGGGCAGAATGAAGTCAGGTGACGTAACCAGCGGTACCGCCAACAGCGCCAACTCAACGCCGAAAAAGTCGGCGCTGGCAAGACGACGTGAATACTTGAGTGACTGAATCATCCGGTCAATCGGAAAGTCATATTGCCAGATGGCGGTGGTGGCATCGAAATACGGCGCTTGCTTAAGACACGCGCCGCAGCGTTCGGCGTTCGGGGTGGGCAAGGCGCATTGCGGGCAGCGCTGCGTGGTCAGGCGTGGCAGATGGTCATTGCAATCGGGGCACAGCACGGCATCATTGCTGGCTGCGCCGCACAGCAAACAATCGCGCGGCAACAGCGCTGCCATGGTGGCCTTCAGGACTGTCTTGACTGCGTTTACTGCCCGATTTTTGATTGACAAGCGTTGCTCCTTCCACCAAGATGCGTGCCTTCCCTTGCATTCTATCGAGTCCACCGCAATGACTGCTCTTGCTACCAACGAAATCGAAACCATCAACAAGTCCGTATCTTCAGATGCGCCTGCTTTGCGCTGGAGCATCAAAGCCATCGAAGCCCTGTTTGCGCTGCCCTTTAACGACCTGCTGTTTCGCGCGCAGGAAGTGCATCGCCAGCACCATAACGCCAATGCCGTGCAGCGTTCTACCCTGCTCTCGATCAAGACCGGTGGCTGCTCCGAAGACTGTGGTTATTGCTCGCAATCCGCCCGTCATGGCGAAGCCGAACGCGAAGAACTGCTGC
>WOZP01000012.1 GCA_011620215.1 Rugosibacter sp. | reverse complement strand
TGGCCTGTACGCAATCGTTTTTGATTGCTCTTTGATGACTCATTGGTCAATGATTGACAGATCAGACAAAGAGGAGAATACTTCTACACTTGTCGTTCAAGAATCTTGATGTATTTCAATCGGCTTATCGAGTAGCCTGAGTTGAGTGGTTGATTCGGCTGACATGAGCCATCAATCGATGAAGAATTTCTATAACTAGTTGTTATTTTTAAATTTAATTTCTAAAAACCGAGGAGCAAGTCATGGGAGCGAGTGAGCCCGTAACATCTTTGATTCAAACCAAACTGTGGATTGGCGGTGAGTTTTGTGCAGCACAGGGCAATGCAACGTTTATCAAGTTGAATCCAGAACAAGATACGCCGATGGCGGAATCCGCTCGCGCCTCGGTAGAAGACGTGAAGCTCGCAGTAGAGGCAGCTCACGCGGCTTTTCCCAGCTATCGGATGACCACCCCCGGTCAGCGCGAAACCTGGTTGTCTAAAGCCGCCGATTTGCTCGAAGAGCGCGCTGAGGAATTCATCAATGTACTGATTGCAGAAGGTGGTTCCCCGCTGTTCAAGGCACAGTTCGAGGTGAAGTTTTCCATCGATGCCTTGCGCACTGCGGCGGGGATTCCACGTCGCGTGACGGGCATGACGCTGCCCTCTGATGTGCCCGGGCGATTTTCGATGGCAACCCGCTCACCCTTGGGTGTGTTTGCCTGCATTACTCCTTTTAATGTGCCTTTGATTAAAGCCTTTGTTGAATGTACTGGCCCCTTGGCTACAGGAAACACTGTGGTGATGCTGGCGTCCGAAGAGGCACCCGTCATCGCCATCCGCGTCGCTGAGCTATTGCGTGACGCAGGCTTCCCGGCAGGTTCATTTAATGTGCTAACGGGCTATGGCCATGAAATTGGCGACACCCTGGTGACTCATCCGCATGTGAAAGGGGTTAATTTCACGGGCTCTACACGTGTTGGCCGTCATTTGTCAGAACTATGTGGCAAGCACATGAAGCGCGTGCTGCTTGAGCTGGGTGGCAAGAGCCCCTTGATTGTTCTGAAAGATGCTGATCTGGATGCTGCCGCGATGGGCGCCGTGATGGGCATGTTTTTCTATCAAGGCCAGGTGTGCATGGGGTCCAGCCGTATCCTCGTTGAAGCGCCGGTTTATGACGATTTCCTCAAGCGGTTTAAGGCGATTACGTCCACTCTCGGATTTGGCGATCTGCGCGATCCGAGAACCGTAACCGGCCCGATCATTTCACAACGTCAACGCGACCGTGTGCGTCAGCATATCGAAGATGCGGTTGCCAATGGCGCCACCCTCGAAACCGGTGGCGTGTGGGATGGCAATCGTTGCGCTTCAACCATTTTGACCGGCGTCAAAAAGAACATGATCTGTTACTACGAAGAGACCTTCGGCCCTGTGACATCCGTGTATAAAGTGGATTCAGCGGACGAAGCTCTGGCCATTGCTAACGACACCACGTACGGCCTCTCAGCTGCCGTGTATACGCAAAACCTGGCTGAAGCCTTGCGCCTGGCACAAGGCATTCACACTGGCATGGTGCATATCAATGCGCCTTCGTTGCAAGATGAACCCCACGTTCCCTTCGGTGGTGTGGGAGACTCCGGCATGGGCCGCGAAGGTGCGGCAACGGATATTGATCATTGTACGGAGTGGAAGTGGATCACCATCCAGGCACCCATGGGAGCACCTGCGCACTGATGCTTGGTGCCAAGGCTTAACTCTGCCTCTGCTAGCACTAAAGTAATACCCTGAAGCCCTTACCGGTGTTTGAAACATCGGTAAGGGCTTCAGTCATAGAGCGTTCGTTGTTGTTGTTGACATTCCCTTATTTATTAATAATAATGATTCTCATTAATAAATAAGGGGCGTTCCTATTTTTATGGAATCACTTTCTTCCAACCGACTGCCGCTCGGCCAAGCGGCTGAAAAAATGCCACCCATTCGGGTAATGGATAGCGCCGCATTGTTCGCTAGCGATAGCTATCTGGAAGTCCAGATTATTCATGCTGGCAAGATATATCGATTGCGGAAAACCCGGCAAGGCAAGCTAATTTTGACAAAATAAGGTTTTCATGCAACTCATTGTGATTCAATACCGGCCATGAATTCTATTGCGCTTGTTGGCCAGCCAAATGTTGGCAAATCGGTTATTTTTCATCGCCTGACGGGTCGGTATGTCAACGTCTCGAATTATCCTGGAACGACGGTTGAGGTGACGCGTGGCCAACGACGCGACCATCCTGAACAGACGATACTGGATACACCCGGTATCTTGACGCTGCCGGCACGCAGCGAAGATGAGCAGGCTACGGCACACATATTGTTTCACGAAAAATTGCGTACTTTGGTACAGGTGGGGGACGCCAAGAACTTGCGTCGCACCGTGCAACTTGCTCTGCTTTTGGCCGAAGCGGGCGTGCCTATGGTTTTGGCCCTGAACATGATGGATGAAGCCCGGGCATGTGGCATGGCGTTCGATCCAGCCAAGTTGGCAGCCGAGCTTGGGCTCGCCGTGGTGCCTACAGTGGCTACGGGTAACGAAGGCATAGACGCGTTGTCGCGTGCGATTACCACGGCGAAGATTCCTGTTTTTCGTCTTACCTATGCCAATGAAATCGAGGCGGCGATTGACGATCTGGTGCGGATGCTGCCTGTTGCGCATTTGTCGCCGCGCGTTGTTGCCTTGCTGTATCTGGCGGGCGACAAGGCGACCGAGGAATGGCTTGCCGCCCAGGGTGCGCAAAATGCCGATCTATCCGCCCTCGCAGCACGGCGCGAGCGCCTGCAGGACGAATTCACCGAGCCGCTGGCAGAAATTTTGCAGCGTGCCCGCATGACTGCAGCTGAAGCCATTGTCCGGCGCGTTGTTCGAGATACTGGTCAGATAGGCAATCGGTTAGTGCAGCGCATTGGTCAGTGGTCGGTACATCGCTGGCTAGGCTGGCCGATGGTCGCGCTGGTGCTCTATTCGGTTTATGCCTTTGTCGGCCAGTTCGGTGCGGGTGTGCTGGTTGGTTTCCTGGAAGAGGATATATTCAACGGCATCATCAATCCGTGGTTCCAGCACATCGTCACCACATGGATACCCATGGTGTGGCTGCAGAATTTTCTCGTCGGCCCGTACGGCTTGTGGACTATGGGCATGACCTATGCACTGGCGCTGATCCTGCCTATTGTCACCACCTTCTTCATTGCTTTTGGCATTCTTGAGGATTCCGGCTACTTTGCCCGGCTCTCGGTGCTCTCCAACCGTGCCTTCAAGGTGCTGGGCTTGAATGGCCGAGCCGTGCTGCCGATGGTGCTGGGTTTGGGTTGCGTGACCATGGCTACGCTCACCACGCGCATCCTGCATACCCCACGTGAGCGGCTGATCGTCACCTTTCTCCTGGCGCTGGCGATCCCCTGCTCGGCGCAACTGGGCGTCGTCATGGGCATGCTGGCGAGTTATGGCACAGGGGCATTTCTGATTTGGCTGGGAACGATAATTATCGTGTTATTTACCGTCGGCTGGCTTTCAGGCAAGCTGGTCAAGGGGCGGCGCATTCCGCTGATGACGGAGTTGCCTCCTATGCGTCTGCCCGTCATGGGCAATGTCGCCAAGAAAACCTGGTCGCGTCTGAAGTGGTATCTTCAAGAAGTAATACCGCTATTTCTTATCGGTGCAGCGCTGATGTTCACCCTTGACCTCATCGGTGTGCTGCCCTGGCTGATTCGCGCTGGCGAGCCACTGGTCACCGGCTGGCTGGGTTTGCCCAAAGAGGCTTCAGCGGCCTTCTTGATGGGCTTTTTGCGGCGCGACTTCGGTGCCACAGGGCTGTTTGCCATGGGCAGTGCGCTGTCGCCCGAACAAGGACTGGTCGGGTTGGTCACGCTAACCCTGTTTGTGCCCTGCATTGCCAGCATGCTGGTCATTGTCAAGGAACAAGGAGTGAAGACCGCTGTCATCATGCTATCGCTGATTACACCGCTGGCTTTTCTTATTGGCGGCCTGTTGCACCGCGCCCTGCTTTTGGTCGGCTTCGCCTGATGCGTACCTTGCATGACTTTGCCCCCGGCAGCAAGCTTGTGGTACGCGGTTTCGATAGCACTCTTGCGCCCGACTTGCGCGGCCATCTCTCGGCTTGGGGGCTCACCCCCGGAACGCCTATCACCTTGCTCGCCCACCACCCGGTAACGCGCATTGCTGTCGAACATGCCGAACTGGCGCTGGAAGATGTCATTGCCTACGCTATTCTTGTCGAGGAATCGAACCAACCATAGTTGCACTTTGCCATTTTCAACCCCAGGCAAGCCAGGCGATATCTCCCAGCCAGCCACAATAACTTACCAAGGAGAATTGCCATTTCTCGCCAGCGCCGACTTTTAATTTTTATTCTGTACGTGACGGCGCGAAAAACTCATTCTGCTATCAAACTTGGCCCCAACATAGTTTCAATTCAGACTTGATTCAGGCGGCATCGAACCTTGCACCCTTGATCGCCAGCAGCGTCTGTGTAAGCCATCTTTAGCGAGATATGCTTCTACCCCTCTGCCTACATTCTTTCCATGCCCTATAGGTGATTTAGATCAACGCACCTGTTGCAGGTTGCGCTAGACTAATAAGATAGATGTGATTTTAAAGCGCATCATCACCTAGGGAGGGCATTACCATGTTTCAGCATCTTCTTGTACCCGTGGATGGCTCAGATCTCTCGGCAAACACCGCCGATCAAGCGATTCTTTTTGCTAAAGAAACCGGTGCGCAAATCACTTTTTTCTTTGCCAAACCAGAATATCCAATGGCTTTTTATGGCGAAGGCGCACTTATCGACCCGACAACGCCTGAGCGATTTGCAGAAATGGCGGAAGAGCAAGCGCATGAAATTTTGAGCGAAGCTGAAGCCAGAGCCGCAGCGCAGGGAGTTAAAGTCACCTTGCTCAGCCTGACAAATGGGGCACCATGGGAAGGCATTATCGCGGCGGCTCAGCAAGTGGGCGCAGATCTGATCTTCATGGCCTCACATGGGCGACGTGGCATCAGCGGATTATTGCTTGGCTCTGAAACCCAGAAAGTACTGACGCACTCGAAAATTCCGGTGCTGGTTTTCCGGTAGTCATATTGGTTGACTTGCGGCCATCCGCAGCTAGCCGCACGTTGAAAAAGCCTGCATCGCTGCAAGCCTTGGTGCTACTGGTGCT
>WOZP01000091.1 GCA_011620215.1 Rugosibacter sp. | reverse complement strand
TGTTCGGGGCGATGCTCTCAGTGAGTTACTCGCCCAATGCCTCGGTCTTCGTGCTCAATGAAAACTTCGCCACGGCGCGCTCGTGGGCCATGCCTGCCGGCTTGCTGGCGGTGGTATTGCTTGCTGCTGGGCGGGCTTGGTGGGCTGGTGTTTTGGCTTTGCTGGCATGTCTGCTGCATCCATTGCTTGGCATCTGGCCGCTGGTACTGGTGATCTGCAGGCGCCTGCCATTGCGCTGGGTGATTCCGCTGGCGCTATTCCCTGCGTTGGTGATGATTGGCGTTGGCATTGTTGATGTTAATCCTGATATTCCTTACCTGCGCTTGATGCAAGGCAAGTGGCTGGATTATCTGTATGGCGCGTCGGATATTCTTTTTAAGCCGCTGGGCGAGAACCGGTTGCCGGTGTATTTCACCACGTTGGCTGGGCTGCTGGCGGGTGCACGGGCGGGCAGCCCACGCTGGCAACCGCTGTACGCACGCTTGCTGGTGCTGGCTTGCGGCGGGTTAATGCTGGCGCTGATCAGCTCGTATTGGTTGCCACTTGAAATCGTGGTGCAGGGGCAACCCTGGCGGGTATTCTGGCTGGCCATCCCGATTGCGGCGTTTGCCTTGCTGGATGTGCTGCAACGCGCATTGGTTTTTTCGCGCAATGGTGGCAATGGTGCTTTGTTGACGGGCCTCTTGCTCGTCTTGGTGACTCTGAATGATGGGCTGCTTCAACCCCTTGTCTGGTTGATCTGCGGGGCCGGTTTTTTAGCCAGGCAGCATCTTGCCCTGCTGGCGGAAAAGGTTTGCGAATGGCGCCAAATACTTTGGGTGGCGGTGATCGTGCTCTGGCTGTTCGCGCTGCCAGGATTGGTTGTGGAGCTTGAAATTGCCGGTGGACGCTTTATTAAACCCTGGTGGCAAGGGCCGCTGTGGCTGCAGGGCCTTGCAGCGGGGAGCATGTGGCCACTGCCGTTGTTGCTGGCATTTGTGCTTGGCTGGAAGCGCATGCCGCCATTGGTAGCCAAGGCAGTGCCGATGCTTGTCTCGGGGCTGCTGGTTTGGGGAATAGCGCATTGGGACAAACGGCCAGAGCCATTGCGGTACAAAGAGGAGAGTTATCTGAACAGCCGCCAACCGCCGCATCCGTTTGCTGCGTACATTCGCCGTGGCCAAACAGTGGCGTGGCCGGAGCGCGAAATGACCGTCTGGTTCAAACTCCATACCGCCAGTTACTGGGGCAAGACGCAAGGCATTGGCGTGGTGTTTTCGCGGAAAAAATTCGCTGAGTGGCAACGCCGTGGTGTTCTGGCGGAACAGTCATCCACCCGGGCATCCAACCGGTTGGACTTGTGCGCCGACCCGATCGTGGATTGGGTCGTGTCACCGCAACCTATCGCCGGTATTGCACCGCTGACGGCAATTGCCGATGGGGCGCTTTACGCCTGCCGTGCGATAACGCGGCATCAAGCCGCCGTGTTACCAGCGCCGACTTTTTGAATGGACTGATGTTAATGAGTTATCGGTGAGCCTTCGTCTAGAGCCTTCTATGCTGGCGTAATGGGAATCGCAGGTATCTGCTGAATATGATCGCAAGTGCAAGCCCCAAAATAGCTAGTGGCGATGTCCACCGCCAGCCTACCGGGCGGTAGTTGATCTCCAGCGTTCCACGAGTGCCAGCAGGTATTGTTACGGCCAGCAAAACACGTTCATGGGCAGAGACAGGCAGCGGAGCACCTGCCAGCTGTGCTTCGTAGCCGTTGAACGGAGTACGTGCGAAGAGTATTTGGCCGGGTATTGTGTCTGTGTTGGTGATGTAGAGCGTTTCCCGCTCGGGCGTGAATGTGTCGCCTTTACCGATGATTATTCCGGGTGAGGCCCATGATACTGACCCAGAGAGATCAGGTGGTCGTCTCCGAGTCCAGATGGTTGAGTAGGACGATTGCTGAGTTTTCTGGAAACCGTGGTTCGGGGCGAGGTTTTCCATAGTACGCGAAAGTGATCCGTGGGCAACGCGGATTTCGTCAATCCGCAGCAGCGCGGCGTTATCTTCTGCGGTGAGCGGATCGAAGGTAAAGAGCTTTGCTACGGAATCGGGGCAAACCCATGTCCACATGTTGAAGCAGAAAAGTTGCTTGAGGCCGGGCAACTCGACAGGTGAATAGCCATTTACGAAGGGGCGGTTTTCCCATAGCGCAATGTTGCCTGACGGAAGATATTTCCAGGCGTCGCCGGGTTCGGCAGCATTTCTTTGGAGTATTAACGTGTTGCCATGTGTAGATGGGGTGGGTTCGTAGTGCCCCTGCAGCGGCGTTGACCAGTGACCAACATTCCCATTTTGGGGCCAGAAAAAATGCATTAAGGCAAATATCAGTACTGTTGCCCCGAGCAATACAGCGGGGCGCATGGCGAGTCCACGATCAGGAAACCCATACCGGGTGGCGAGGAAGCCGATGAGCGCGAATGCTGCGTGAATGTCATAGTCAGCGGGCTGTTGTTGCCAGCACAGAATAAATCCAATGACCCAAAGCAGGGCGAGCGCTGGTGTGGAAAGAGATCGCGGTGGTTCAGTGGTGGCTAAGCTGAGAACGGCAAGAAGCAGAAAGAGTTGGGAAAAGGGGACAAAGCGAAATGACCAGCGAAGAGGACCGAGCTGTTCGGGCCCGAGTGACAACAGGGCGAAGACTGCGGCAAGGCTAATCAAGAGACGGAACGAATGGTGAGAATTTGTCCAATACAGGCGAATTTGGCGCCGATAGCTAAGCAGTAGCGGCAGGATGAACCATGCAACGTAGTAATTGGGTTGTGCGCCTGGATGTGAAAAATAATGTGGCAAGGGTGCGAGATACGAAGGCCAACTGAATGCCAGCAGGTTGTCCAGCGTCGCGCTGAGATTGCCATTGTTGAGTATTTCCATGTGGCCGCGCTGGCTTTCTGCAACATGGGCAGCAAGCGGCACAATGGCTGGCAGGCTCATCAAGAGGGCGGAAATCCCGCCTACAGCTAGCCAAAGCAAAGGCTGGCGAGAATGACAGACGCGGCAGCGGTCAATGCATAGGAAAAGCAAAATAACGCCCAGCGCGATGCTGCCATGGGGCCAGCCACCGGTAAGCACCGCAGTAGTGGCCAGCGCGGCTATCCATAGCCGATTCGGTTTTTCAAAAGCATACAACCATGCGGCGATAGCCCAGATCAACCAGGTGTTAATAGCTAACGGTATGATCCACGTTGCGGCATACCAGTAGCTAGTCATGCTGCTGGTAATGAAGACAATACCCGCTAATGCTGAGAGTGGGCGAGTAATCTTGAGGAGACGCCCGATGGTATAGACGCCCAGCGCCATAGCGAGCAGATGGAATCCTGCAAACACAAGCGCGCCATTACCTAGATTTTCGATTCGGGAAACGACGACATAAAGCAATAGCGTAATTGGGTTGAATAGTCCGAATTGACCTTCACCGATGAGGTTGCCCGCGTACATGCTGCGCAGGCTTAATGTCGGCCAGTCACCTTGGCCGATACGGGTGCCAACTTCATGAGCCCACGGCATGAAATAGTGTCTGACGTCATCGTCAAAATAGTAACCGGGAGCAATCCAATGGGGAATAAAAATGACCAATAGCGCCAGAAGCGTGGTGATACCTGGCCAAATCAATGGGGCTATTTGTTTCATCGGTAAGTCATCATGTTGATGAGTCAGCGTGGTGCTAGCTGGGCAGGGACGAAAACTGGTGACAAATCTAGTAGCCTCATTTTTTCTCCTCGTGATATTCCTCTTCCACATTCACCGTCCAGATCGCCGACTTGTCGGTTGAGCCGGTCATGATGGCCTCGGCGGCAAGTTTGGCGGTGACCATCGAGTGGTCCTGGTTGTTGTAGCGGTGCATGCCGTTGCGGCCGACGAGGAAGAGGTTTTGTATGCCGTCGGCGAATTCGCGCAGGGTGTCGAACTGGTCGTAGCTGCCGAAGTAGGCCGGGTAGGCTTTGGGCACGCGGGCGACATGCCAGTCGAGCGCGTCGGCGGGGTCGATCAGGTCGATCTTGGCCAGTTCGGCAATCGCGAATTTTGCAAAGGCCTCATCATTCATGCGCCAGAGTTCATCGCCTTCCTGGCAGAAGTATTCAAGGCCCATCCAGATGGTGTCGGCGTCCTTGACCAGCGCCGGGCTCCAGTTGTTGAAAATTTGCAGGCGGCCGATTTTCACGTCCGGCTCCTGAATGTAAATCCAGGTGTCGGGCAGCAGGTTGAGCGGCGGTTTGCCTTCGGGGCGGGGTTTGAGCTTTTTGACCAGCAGGCCCAGGGTGATGAAATCGCGGTACATCAGGCCATCGGCCACCGCGCGTACAGTTTGCGGCGCCGGTGGTTGTAAAGCCTGAATCATGTCACGCAGGGGCATGGTGGAAATGAACGCGTCGCCGTGCCACCAGCGCCGACTTTTTTGGGCGTCTTCGGTCTCAACCGCGACGATGCGGTTATTTTCCTGTTTGAGCGTGACCACTTTCAAGCCAAAGTGAATCTCGCCGCCGCGCTCGCGCAGTTCTTCGGCAGCGATGCGCCACATCTGGCCGGGGCCGAATTTGGGGTAGAGAAAGCGCTCGATCAGGCTGGTCTCGGTGCCTTTTTGCGCGACGTTGGCATTGGCAGCGCCTTTTGCTTGGCTGCCGGAGAATATTTTTTTCGCGGCATGCAGGATGGCCTTGGTGATCGACAGTCCCTTGATGCGCTGCGCGCCCCATTCCGGGCTGATGGCGCGGCAGGCCACGCCCCAGACTTTTTCGGTGTAGTCCTTGAAAAAGGTGCGGTACAGCTCGCCGCCGAAGCGGTTGTAGAAAAAGTCTTCCAGGTTTTTTTCCGGCTTGCGCTGGAACAGGCTCGCCCAGACGTAGGAAATGCCGATGCGCACCAGACGCACCGGACCAAGGTTGGCCATGGTTTTGGCGGAGAGCGAGATCGGGTAATCGAAAAAGCGGCGCAAAAAATAAATGCGCGACAAGCGCGGGCGGATCAGCAGGTGGCGGTCGCTTTGCGGCATGATCGAAAAACCGTCGGCATCCTTGTCGGGTGCCGGCGGCATCATCTGCCGCCACCAGTCCATCACCCAGTCGGACTTGGAAAAGAAGCGGTGGCCGCCGATGTCCATGCGGTTGCCCTTGTATTCGATGGTGCGCGATATGCCGCCGACATCATCCAGGGCCTCCAGCACGATGGGATGGCAATTCGAG
>WOZP01000092.1 GCA_011620215.1 Rugosibacter sp. | reverse complement strand
ATTGACAAGACTGATCCGCAGCGCCCAGCAGGCGCAATAAGCGCTGCCATTGTGTGCCATTGCGCCGTCTCACCAGCGCCGACTTTTCACGGGGCCTGTTTTGGCCCTGTGACCACTCAATAAATCAAGCAGCAGCGCGTGTTTTGAGTTGGCGCATCTGGCGATCATGCGCGCGCGAGAGAACAAGCAACGCCATGACCGCGCCAATGAGCGCGAGAAACATGTCGGATTGCGTATCCCACGGGTCGCCCTGCGTGCCAAGGAACTGATCTGCTCCTTGCCCGATGGCCAGCGCTACCCACCATTCGATCAGCTCATACATCGCGCTGATCGCCAGCACAATGCAGACGATAATAAAAGCCAGCATCTTGCCGCCGCGCACAAACGCACCGCGCAGCAATATTTCCCGCGCCACCATCGCAGGCACAAAGCCCTGAAAGAAGTGGCCAATCTTGTCGTAAGGATTGCGGCTCAGGCCAAAGAAATCCTGCAACTGAAATCCCAGCGGCACTTGCGCATAGGTATAAGTCCCGCCGACCATCAGCACCACCGAGTGCGCAAAGATCAGCGCGTAGAGCAAATTGGTGAGCGGAAAGCGACCATATGTCGCCCACAGAATGGGTAGCGCAATCATCACCGGCAAAACCTCCAAAAACCACGTCGCCCGGTCATGCGGATTAAAGCCGGACAGGGCGAGGAGCGCGATGAGAATGAGGGAGGTAACAGTCAGGATAGTAATACGGGGCATGGTTGATTTGGTCTTTTGGGAAAGTTAGTTTTCTGTTTGTGGTGCGGCTCATGAATGTTTAACCTCTGTGAGTCTATCAGTCAAAAATCATTCAGGGATCACCAGCGATGGCTTGAGAGGGTGACTGTCGCACTGTTCTGTGTTTAACCCGCCGTATCACCAGCGCCGACTTTTTGGGCGCTGACCGTCTCATCGCACCAGGCTATCAAGCCAACGGCAGTTGCCCTTGTGTTGAGATGTTTTCTTGTGGGGTAGTGAGGCTACCAACACGCACGCCGATGAGGCGCAGGCGTTGTTCCAGCGGCACGCGGCGCAGGCATTCGCCGGCGGCGCGACGGATGGTTTGGGCGTTAGCGGTGGCCTCAGGCAGGGTCACATCGCGGGTGATGGTGGAAAAATCGGCATAGCGCAGCTTGATGCCGATGGTGCGGCCGATATAGCCCTTTTTGTTCAAGTCGTCCGCCACGCGATTGCATAGCGCGGTAAAAATTTCGCCCAGCTGGGCTTTGTCGTCGCGCGGGTGCAGGTCGCGCTCAAAGGTGGTTTCGCGGCTGGTGGATTTGGGTTCGCGGTGGGTCACGATCTCTCTGTTGTCTCGCCCGTGCGCAGCTTCCAGTAGCCAGTGGCCATAGCTGCGGCCAAAATGCTGCTGCAAGAAAATCAGCTCGGCGCGGGCGAGCTCGCCAATGGCCTGAATGCCTAGCGCGGCGAGCTTTTCACCCGCGCGCGGGCCGATGCCGTTGATCTTTCTCACCGGCAGGGGCCACAACTGCGAGGCGATGTCGTCCATGGTGAGAAACGTGATGCCATTCGGTTTATTCAGGTCAGAGCATATTTTAGCGAGCAGTTTGTTGGGGGCGACACCGACCGAGCAGGTAAGGCCGGTGGCCGCATGCACTGCGGTTTTGATTTGTTGCACCAGCGCCAGCGTGTCTTCAGCGAGAAGTGTTAAATCGATATAAATTTCATCAATGCCACGGTCTTCGATTTCGGGTGCGATGGTGACTACGGCAGCTTTGAAGCGCTGCGAGGCGATTCGATAAGCATCAAAGTTGGCGGGCAGCAAAATCGCATGGGGCGCGAGCCGCGCGGCTTGCATCACGCCCATGCCAGAATGGATGCCTAAAGCACGGCCTTCATAAGTGGCGGTGGTGAGTACGCCACGGCCGGTGTACTCGCCCAAACGCATGAATTGCCAGCTGCCGTTAGCTTGACGCGTGGGTTGCGGTACAGAGCGTCCGCCCACGGCGACGGGCAGGCCGCTGAGCTCGGGGTAGGTGAGCAGCTCGACAGAGGCAAAAAATGCATCCATGTCGAGGTGGGCAATGCGGCGCTGCATGACAAATGGCTAGATTTGGAGCACGCTCACAGCATCGAGCAGCTGTGCGAAAGCCGCATCGGGCAACGCGGAGGAGAGCGAAAAACGTAATCGGCACCCGCCCGCTGGTACGGTAGGTGGACGCATGGCAACGGCCAGTACGCCGCGATCTTCAAGTCGCCGTTGTGCTGCCAGTGCAGCAGTTTCGCTGCCCAGTACGGCAGGAATGATTTGCGTGGTGGATTGCAGTGTATCTATGCCCAGCGCAGCAAGACGATCGCGTAAGGCATCGCCACGTTGCGCGAGCAGGGCGCGTTCGGCGTCTAGATGTGGCATTAATTCCAGTGCCGCTTGCACCGCGCCACACGCTGCAGGGGGTGGGGCAGTGGAATAGATGATGCCCGTGCAGCGATTGATCAAATAGTCGATCAGTGCCTGCGAGCCTGCAATGTAAGCCCCGGCCGCACCAAAGGCTTTGCCCAGCGTGCCCATGATGACAGTCGATGGATTACTGTCGTGTAAACCATAGGCCAGCCCGCGCCCCTGAGGGCCGAGCACGCCGCTGGCATGCGCTTCGTCGAGATACAGCACTGCGCCGTGGCGTGTGGCAAGTGCGTTGAGCATCGTGACATCGGCGCGGTCGCCATCCATGCTGAAGACAGATTCAGTGACAATGAATGCCGGGCGGCCCTGGGCGTGTTGCGTGAGTAATTCGTCAAGATGGGCTACGTCGTTGTGGCGAAACTGAATTTGCTTCACTCCCGCCGCACGACAGCCGGCATGCAGGCTGGAGTGATTGAGCGCATCGGTAAACACCAGGGCTTCACGTCCGCCAGCCAGTTTGAATAAAGCGGGTAAAACGGTGGCATTGGCCTGGAATCCGGAATTAAAAATCAGCGCCGCCTGGGTGCCTTTGAATGCCGCAAGCCGCGCTTCCAAGGCGATCATTTCTTCAAGCGTGCCGGTGACCAGGCGGGACGCCCTAGCGCCTGCGCCAAAACGCTGCACCCATTCAATGGCGCGCGACTTTAAAGCCGGATGCTGTGCGAGGCCAAGGTAGTCGTTGGAGGACGCATCAATCAGCTGGCGGCCATCGGCCATGACCAGGCGTGCGCCAGGAATGGCAATCTGCCGCAGACGACGCCGTCGTTGTGTTGCGTCGAGCGTGGTTAGCGCGTCGTCGAGTGCTTGTTCAAGCCACATGGCATATCTGATGGTTGAGGGATGGAAGAAAAATCATGGTGCGTGGATATTGTAGGGGGGGGGCGTATTGTGCCTTGGTTTTGATCTGCAAAGCACGCCGGTCTGCCAGCTACAATGGCATATTGCATGGGTAATAAGGCACACCGAATGAAGTATCACGATTTGCGCGACTTTTTGCGTCAGCTCGAAGCCATGGGGGAACTCAAACGCATCGCTGTTGCGGTCGATCCACATCTGGAAATGACCGAGATTGCCGACCGCGTGTTACGCGCAGGCGGCCCGGCGCTGCTGTTTGAAAATCCCACAGGACACACTACTCCCGTATTGGCAAATCTTTTTGGGACGCCGCAGCGTGTTGCCTTGGGTATGGGGCAGACCGGTGACTGGAAAAAATCCCTGCGCGAAGTGGGTCAGTTACTGGCGATGCTAAAAGAGCCGGAGCCACCACACGGGATCAAGGATGCCTGGGACAAACTGCCGCTGTTAAAGCAAATATTCAACATGCGTCCGAAGCTGATTACTTCTGCGCCTTGCCAGGAGATTGTCTGGGAAGGGCGGGACGTTGATTTGTCTCGTTTGCCGATACAAACCTGCTGGCCAGGCGATGCAGGGCCCTTGATTACCTGGGGGCTGACGGTGACGCGCGGGCCACAAAAAAAACGGCAAAATCTGGGCATTTATCGGCAACAAGTGATTGCACCGAACAAAGTGATCATGCGCTGGCTGGCACATCGCGGCGGCGCGCTGGATTATCAGGATCATTGCGCGGCATACCCAGGCGCACCGTTTCCTGTAGCCGTCGTGCTGGGGTGTGATCCGGCGACGATTTTGGGTGCGGTAACACCCGTACCGGATGCCTTGTCCGAATATCAATTCGCGGGCTTGTTGCGGGGTGGCAAAACGGAGCTGGTGAAATGCATCGGTTCGGATTTACACGTGCCCGCACGAGCCGAGATTATTCTGGAAGGCGTGATTCATCCGGGTGAGACGGCCCTCGAGGGGCCATTTGGTGACCACACCGGGTATTACAACGAACAGTCCGAGTTCCCCGTGTTCACCATTGAGCGCATCACCATGCGGCGAGATCCGATTTACCATTCAACCTACACCGGCAAACCACCGGATGAACCGGCCATGCTGGGCGTGGCGTTAAATGAAGTGTTTGTGCCGCTGTTGCAAAAGCAGTATCCGGAGATCGTCGATTTCTATCTGCCGCCAGAAGGTTGCTCGTATCGGCTGGCGGTGGTATCGATCAAAAAGCAATATCCAGGGCATGCCAAACGGGTCATGTTCGGCATCTGGAGTTTTCTGCGTCAGTTCATGTATACCAAATTTATCATCGTGACCGATGATGACGTGGATGTACGCGATTGGAAAGAAGTGGTTTGGGCCGTGACCACGCGCGTGGATGCAGCGCGTGATACGCTGATCGCTGAAAATACACCGATTGATTATCTCGACTTTGCCTCGCCGATGGCAGGATTGGGCAGCAAGATGGGGATTGATGCTACCAACAAATGGCCGGGCGAGACGGCACGCGAATGGGGGCGCCCGATTGAGATGGATGCCACCGTCAAGCGACGGATTGATTTACTTTGGGGAGAGCTGGGACTATGAGTGATGACATTGAAGTAATTACAAATCGTGACAGCCAATTGGAAGGCCCGCGTGCCTGGGCGCATGTGATGTATGGGCTGCATGCGTTGTCGGCGTTGTCGGGCATCTTGACTTCGGCCACTGTGGTCGGCGCGTTTGTGTTTGGTTGGCCGTCGATTATTGCCGTTATCATTAATTACTTTACGCGGGAACAAGTGCAAGGCACTTGGCTGGAGACCCATTGGCGCTGGCAGTTACGTAGCTTTTGGTTTGCTGCTTTATGGCTGTTCATTGCCGGGCTGCTGTTCATCACCTTTATTGGAATTCCGGCAGCTATATTGGCCATCATCGGCACGGGCGTGTGGGTACTCTATCGAGTGATCCGCGGCTGGATGGCGTTGCTGGATCGCCGCGCCATGCCGTTGCCGGATTAAACCTCACTGCGAATTGATATTGCTCAGGGCGTACTAAACAGGTACGCATCCATTGCCAGGGCACCCAGGGTCATGCCGCGATGCACGACTTCAAATGACG
>WOZP01000197.1 GCA_011620215.1 Rugosibacter sp. | reverse complement strand
GCGTTGGTGATACGGCATGCAGGCAATGATTAGCCGCCTGATCAACCCACTCCCGGCACCAATTCAAGCATCAATTCAGGCATTAAGCCCAGGCATTAAGCCCCGGCGCTGCGCCACACTTGCTGCCCTACACGCCATTTTTATTTTTTAACACCGCGCTTGGCCACGCTTTGCGCAAGTGCAACGACCAGCTCGGCTTCGGAAAACGAAATACCGCAGCGATCCGCAATACGCTCCGTTGATACACCTTGCTGTGCCAGTGTCACCGCTTCGGCATACATCGGTGAAGCATTATTCGCTACTTTTAACTGTCGCACTTCCAAAGCCCACTGCGCCACTTCAGCGCGCAGCTGCTGCACCTCTTGTCGCAAATGATCCACCTCAGCCTCCAGACGACGTTCCAGACTGGAGCGTGCCAACTGCTCGTGAAAATCGAGTGCCGCTGAAGTTACCACCGTGTTTTTTGCGGTATGACTTTCGCTCGCCGGTTGCCGGGCAGGCTGCCTTCGATTTTTTAGCCCTAGCAGTCGTTGCAGCCAAAAAGCCACGCATCCTCCGTTAGCAGAGTCCGCAAATAACAGATGTCCATCTCAACTCCAGATAAGTCAGGCATGGCGTTGAACTCAATGGTACAGAAAATGGATACGCCAGCCATGTTTAACTAGGCCGCAGTGGACGCTCCAGTCAGGCGGGTCAACGCTTCGCGATACTTGGCAGCAGTCTTCTCAATAACGTCCGCAGGCAAGCGGGGGGCCGGGGCCTGTTTGTTCCAATCCAGCGCATCAAGGTAATCACGCACAAACTGTTTGTCAAAACTGGGTGGGCTGATACCTACTTGATATTGATTAGCCGGCCAGAAGCGCGATGAATCAGGCGTCAGCACTTCATCAATCAGGTACAAACGGCCCGCTTTATCCTGGCCGAATTCAAATTTGGTATCGGCAATAATAATGCCGTGCACGCGGGCAAATGCAGCCGCTTCGCGGTACAGGCGCAGCGTGGTTTCTTTTACTTTTTTGGCCAGATCAACACCAATCAACCGCTCTACTGTTGCGTAGTCGATATTTTCGTCGTGATCGCCGATTTCGGCTTTGGTTGCCGGCGTGAAAATAGGCTCAGGCAATTGCTGCGCTTGTTGCAGTCCTGCAGGCAAGGCAATACCGCAGACAGCACCGGTCGTTTGATAATCCTTCCAGCCAGAGCCGATCAGGTAACCACGCGCCACCGCTTCAATAGGCAGGGGTTTAAGACGTTTGACCACGACGGAACGACCCCGCACTTGCTCCCGCTCGGCTTCTGTTTCCACTACAGACTCAGGATCTATCCCCGTCAGCTGGTTTGAGATGACATGCGCCAGCTTGCCAAACCAGAAATCAGCCACAGCAGTCAACACTTCGCCCTTGCCGGGAATCGGATCCGGCAAAACGACATCAAAAGCAGATAAGCGATCGGTTGTGATAATGAGCAAAAGATCATCGCTCACGGCATAGATGTCGCGTACTTTGCCGCGCGCGAGCAGCGGTAAAGTCGTCAGGGAAGATTCAAACAAGGCAGGTTGTGTCATGAGAAAACTCGGCGTAGGAAGAAATTATTTGACAATGGGATTGAGCTCGCCACTCGCGTAGCGCGTGGCCATTTTCCCCATCGAAAGGGGTTTGATCTTACTCGCCTGGCCAGCGCAACCAAAGGCTTCGTAGCGCGCTTTACAAATGGCTTTCATGGCTTTTTTGGTTTCGCCCAGGTATTTGCGCGGGTCAAACTCCTTGGGATTTTCTGCCATGAAGCGACGAATTGCAGCAGTGGACGCCATGCGCAAATCGGTATCGATATTGATCTTGCGCACGCCATGCTTGATGCCTTCAATAATTTCTTCCACTGGGACACCGTAGGTTTCGCCCATCGCGCCACCATATTGATTGATTATTGCGAGCAGATCCTGCGGCACCGAGGATGAACCATGCATTACCAGATGTGTATTCGGGATACGGGCGTTGATTTCCTTGATGCGGTCGATACGCAACACTGCGCCAGTAGGCGGACGAGTGAATTTATATGCGCCGTGAGATGTCCCGATGGCAATTGCCAGCGCATCAACGCCCGTGGCCTTGACGAAATCGGCCGCCTCATTCGCATCCGTCAGCAACTGATCGTGAGAAAGTACCCCTTCAGCGCCATGGCCATCTTCTTTCTCACCCATGCCGGTTTCCAGCGAACCCAGGCAGCCGAGCTCGCCCTCCACCGAAACCCCAACCGCATGGGCCATTTCAACCACGCGGCGGGTGACATCAACGTTGTAGTCAAACGAGGCGGGCGTTTTGGCATCTTCTTTTAACGAGCCATCCATCATTACGCTAGAAAAATTCATGCGCATGGCCTGAATGCAAATGGCAGGGCTCGCGCCGTGATCCTGATGCATCACCACGGGAATATCCGGGTTGGCTTCCACCGCCGCTTCAATCAAATGTCGCAAATAAGCTTCACCTGCATATTTACGCGCCCCGGCTGAACCCTGCATGATGACCGGGCTATTGGTCTCGGCTGCCGCCTCCATGATAGCTTGCACTTGTTCCAGATTATTCACATTGAAGGCAGGCAGGCCATAACCATTTTCTGCCGCATGATCGAGTAACTGACGCATTGATACAAGAGCCATTGCTATCTCCTTTTAGAAAAATCAAACCTCTGGCCGTCGATGTTCGCCAACCTTGACCAGTTTCAAAGTATTCGTACCGCCTGCCAAACCGATCGGTTCGCCTATGGTGAGGACAATCAAATCACCCTCTTCCACAACACCTGCCGCAAGCAAGGTTTCTTCAGCCTGCCAGAGTAACTCGTCACGATCATGCGTCACAAAGTTGGTAATCACCGGAAATACATCACGGAAAATACTCACTCGGTAACGCGTACGGCTACGTGGCGTCAACGCATAGATCGGCACGCCTGAATTAATGCGACTCATCCACAAGGCAGTAGAGCCGGAATCGGTCAGCGCGGCAATCGCTTTGACTTTCATGTGCACTGCCGTAAACAAGGCCGCCATGGCAATGGATTGATCGATACGGGTAAACGTGCGATCTAAAAAGTGGGCATCCACTTTCACCTCGTGTGAGCTTTCAGCCGCCACACATACTCGCACCATGGCCTCTACTGCAGCCACCGGATATGCGCCAGAAGCCGTTTCAGCAGACAACATCACGGCATCCGTGCCATCCAGCACCGCATTCGCCACATCGGACACTTCAGCGCGGGTCGGCACCGGGCTGGAAATCATCGACTCCATCATTTGCGTAGCGGTAATAACAAACCGATTTGCTTCACGCGCCATGCGAATAATGCGCTTTTGCAGAGCAGGCACTGCCGCATCGCCCACTTCAACAGCCAGATCACCCCGCGCCACCATGACGCCATCGGTAGCATGCAAAATATCCTGCAGATTATCGATCGCCTCAACGCGCTCGATTTTTGCGATGACCAGCGCATCTGACCCTGCCTCGCGCAGCAACTGCCGCGTCTGCCGCATGTCGGCCCCGGTCTTGGGAAAAGACACGGCAACAAAATCCACATTCAGCGCGGCGGCGGTTTTGATGTCCGCCATATCCTTCAGCGTCAACGCCGGGGCGGATAATCCGCCACCCTGCTTGTTGATGCCCTTGTTGTTCGACAACTCACCATCATGCCGGTTGCGGCAATGGATTTCGCTGCCAGCAATACGCTCTACATCAAACACTGTGCGGCCATCATCCAACAACAGCACATCGCCTGCCACCACATCATCCACCAGTTCCGGATAATCCAGACCGACACGCGTCGCGTCGCCCAGAGCACAGGCTGCATCAAGGATGAAATGCTGGCCCGCCTTGATCGCTACCGGACCGGCAGCAAACTTGCCGATGCGGATTTTTGGCCCCTGCAAATCCGCCATCACGCCAACCGTGCGTCCCGCGTGATGCGCCGCTACACGCAAGGCTTCCACGCGCTGCCGATGATCATCGGCCGTGCCATGCGAAAAATTCAGCCGCACCACATCTACGCCTGCTGCCACCAATTCAGCCAGCCGCTCTGCGCTGCTAGATGCAGGGCCGAGAGTCGCTACGATTTTGGTTGCACGCTGCATGGCAAAGGTTGCGATTAACGGTTAATTGTTGGCACGTTGCTCAAGAATTTCAACCGCTGGCAGTTTCTTACCCTCAAGAAACTCCAGAAAAGCGCCACCTGCGGTCGAGATGTAACTCACCTGGGTGCCAAATTTATGGATCGCTGCAATCGTGTCACCGCCACCCGCCAATGAAAAAGCCCTGGAGTCGGCAATTGCATGAGCCAGCGTTTTGGTGCCTCCGGAAAACTGCTCAATCTCAAACACGCCAACCGGGCCGTTCCAGACGATGGTGCCTGCCTGCGCCACAATTTTGGAGAGCTCTTGCGCCGCCAGCGGGCCAATATCCAGGATCATGTCATCGTCCGCAACGTCATCAATGCTTTTGACCGTTGCCACCGCCGTGGCTGAAAATTCCTTGGCGCAGACAACTTCCGCCGGCAAGGGCACGCGTACTTTTTGCATCACCCGGCGTGCGGCTTCAACCAGATCGGGCTCGGCGAGTGATTTGCCGATCTTCTTGCCTGCGGCCAATAAAAACGTATTGGCGATACCGCCACCCACAATCAACTGATCCACCTTGTCTGCCAGCGATTCCAGCACAGTCAATTTGGTGGACACCTTGGAACCCGCAACAATCGCCACCAGCGGATGCGCCGGTTTAGCCAACGCCAGGGTCAACGCCTCAAGTTCAGCTGCAAGACACGGCCCGGCACAAGCCACTGGCGCATATTTGCCCATGCCATAAGTGGTGGCTTCTGCGCGATGCGCGGTGCCAAAGGCATCATGCACCCAGATATCGCACAGCTTGGCCAGTTTTTGCGCCAGCGCATCGTCGTTCTTTTTCTCGCCCTTGTTCATTCGGCAATTTTCCAGCAGCACGACATCACCGGGCGCAACGATCACGCCATCCACCCAGTTTTGCACCAGGGGTACCGGGCGGCCGAGCAATTCGGCCATGCGCGCAGCAATGGGGGCGAGCGAGTCTTCGGCCTTGAATTCGCCTTCTGTCGGACGGCCAAGATGCGAGGTCACCATCACCGCCGCACCACCTGCCAGCGCATAGCGAATACCCGGCAACGCCGCACGAATGCGCGTGTCATCGGTAATCGCGCCATGCTCATCCTGCGGCACATTCAGGTCGGCACGGATGAACACGCGCTTGGCTGAAACATTCAGATCTGTCAGTTTTTTGAAGTTCATTGCTTACCCTTTGGCCTGCATCACCGTATCACCAGCGCCGACTTTTTGCGTATGATTTATTTGCCAATCACGCGCGTCATTTCCAGCACTTTGTTCGAATAGCCCCACTCG
>WOZP01000198.1:24811-27179 GCA_011620215.1 Rugosibacter sp. | reverse complement strand
GCCAACAAACAAGAAGCAGCTCAGCCAGCCAGCGCCTGTCGCAAAGCACCCCCATCAATGATGCGTTGAAGTTTGGCCGCATACAACGGATCAGTAGCATACCCAGCGGATTGCAAATGCTGAGCAAAGCGAGCAGGCTCGCGCGTCCCCAGCGCAGCGGCATAGCGTGGATTATTGGTCAGCAGTTGCACATAATCATTCATCGCTTCTGCATAGGAGCCATAGGCGCGAAAACGCTCTGTTTGCCGCTGTGCCACACCGGCAACGACTTCGGTTGTTGTTGCCTCTACCGAAGCGCCCTGCCAATTTTTTCCTGCCTTGATGCCGAAGAGATTGAAGCTCGGACTGCCATCCGCGCGACGGGGTTCGGATTTACCCCAGCCAGTTTCCAGCGCAGCATGCGCGACCATGAAGTGCGCTGGAATGCCGGTTTTTTGCTCAGCCGCCATGGCGGCTGGCAATAAGCGATGAACAAACGCACGCTGCGCTGCAGACGCTGCCGGAGGCGAAAAAGTCGGCGCTGGTGATACGGCGGGGATGGTGGAGATGGTGCCTGGGTCTGATGAAGAGACGGCGGAGGGCACCGAAGACGGCGTCGCAGGGCGCGGGCTGACTGGAGCCATCGGGACCCGCGATACCGAGGAAGAAGAAAGTGGCAACGGCGCAGATATCGGCAGCTGCGGCAAAGGCAGCATCTTGTTTTGCTGTGGCAGGGGAAATGCCCGTCCGGCAGGCTGCAATGGCAAGGGGGCATCAAACGGTTGCGGCACCTGATTCTGCCGGGAAAGCTGCGCCTCAATCATTGCCGCAAGCCCCGTCCCCCGATTGCCGCCGCCCAACACCTGGCCGAGTTGCTGATCGAGCAGTGATTGATACATTTGCGTCTGCTCGCTATCGAACAATCCTTCGTGTGGCGTGGCATCACGCATGGATTTCAACACCATCTGCAAAAACAGCGCCTCGAACTGCTTGGCTACCGCCTTGTTGCTCGCCGGGTCCCCCGCCTTGGCCTGGCGCTTGAGCGTAGCCAGACCGCTAACATCAAAAATGTTGGCGGCGGTCACATTGGCTTGATCGCGTGTAATGCTCATACGTCAAATTCTTGCATGAGCACACCAATAACAATCAATGAAGTAACGCAGTAAAAATCAGCTTCACTGATTACGCCACGCATTACGCCACGCATAAGCGATCAAATAATTTCCAGCTCGGCATGCAAGGCTCCTGCCGATTTCATCGCCTGCAAAATCGCAATCAAATCCTGGGGATTGGCACCCAGCACATTCAAGGCCTTGACGATTTCGGAAAGATTCGCGCCGCTCTTGATGTTCATCAGCGCACTGCCTTCCTGCTTGATCTCGATTTGCGCATTGGACACACCAGCCGTCTTTCCGCCAGAGAATGCACCCGGCTGGCTGACGGCATTGTCGGTAGTAACCGACACCATCAAATTACCATGAGCTACTGCACAATTGTCGAGCTGTACCGATTGATTCATCACGATTGAGCCGGTACGGCTATTCACAATCACCTTGGCTGCTGCTTTAGCCGGATTAACTTCGGTGTTCTCAATGCGACCAATAAAGCTGACGCGCTCATCCGTATTCATCGGCGCACGTACCCGGATCTGACGGCCGTCGACTGCAGTAGCCGCGCCCGGAGTCACGCGATTAATGGCTTCAACCATGAGTCGCGCAGTACCGAAATCTGCCGTGTTCAGATCAAAAAAAACAAACTCCCCCTGACCCAGCAACATGGGCACTTCACGCTCGACCGTCCCCCCCGCTGCAATGCGGCCTACCGATAGTTGGTTTACCGTGATCTTGGAGCCAGATCCCGAAGCGCCCGCACCAACCACCACGACATTGCCTTGTGCCATCGCATACACCTGACCATCGGCCCCTTTCATCGGAGTAAGAATCAGCGTACCGCCTTTCAGGCTTTTTGCATTACCAATCGATGATACGGTGATATCAATCGTCTGACCGGCACGGGCGAAAGGCGGCAAATTCGCAGTCACCATCACCGCCGCCACATTTTTTAATTGCAGTGACAAGCCCGGCGGCAGATTAACGCCCATTGCCGAGAGCATATTGATAATGCTCTGCACGGTAAATGGTGTCTGTGTCGTCTGGTCGCCACTGCCATCAAGGCCGGCCACGATGCCATAGCCCACCAGTTGATTACTACGCACGCCGGCCACAGTCGCCATGTCCTTGAGCCGCTCGGCGGATGCCGTATCCATTGCCAGCAAACCAGCCAGAAAAATTAACAGAAAGCCTGCTTTGATACGTGTCATTACGAGCTTCATTGCGAGCTTCATTGCGAGCCTCATTGCGGACTTCATTCCGAGCTTCATTGTGAGCTC
>WOZP01000198.1:4817-24711 GCA_011620215.1 Rugosibacter sp. | reverse complement strand
CGAGCTTCATTGCGAGCCTCATTGCGGACTTCATTCCGAGCTTCATTGTGAGCTCCTAAAATGGCATAAAGGAAAGAAAGAATTTCCCTAGCCAACCCATGACCTGGGCTGAATCCAGGAAGCCATTCGCCTTGTATTCGATGCGCGCATCCGCAACCTGGGTAGACACCACGGTATTGGCAGCGGTGATGTTATTGGGATTCACCACGCCAGAGAAGCGGATGAACTCTTCACCCTCCTTCAGCCCGATCTGCTTTTCGCCTGATACCAGCAGATTGCCGTTGGGATAGACCTCGATCACCGTGACAGCCAGGGCGCCGGTGAAATCATTGGAGGAGGTGTTCTCGCCCTTGCCGTCGAAATTGTTGGCGTCGCTGGCAGCCAGCGCCATACCCTGGGCTCCCTTGAATGGCAAACCGACGATGGTCGGGACACTAACATCGACCTTCTGGCTACGCGTGGCCTTGTTTTCCGACTTCTTCGATGCCTGAACTTTTTCCCGGATATTGATAGTCAATGTATCGCCCACAAAGCGGGCGCGTCGATCCTCAAACAGAGGGCGCGCAGAAGCGACATTGAAAATTGCCCCATTGCTGGGGGTAACAGATCGCGGCTCGGGCCGAGCCGTCATGGGCTGATGTATGGCAGTCGGTGGAGTCGTCGTCACGCAACCCGCTAACAGAAGCACCAGCAAGAACCAGCCAATTAATTTACTCATGAGGTAAGTCTTTCATGACTAATTACAGTTGCGTTAGCCTCGCCAGCATGGCATCTGATGTGCTTACGACTTTGGAATTCAGCTCATAGGCCCGCTGAGTCTGGATCATGGTGACCAGCTCTTCTGCCACATTGACGTTTGATGTTTCCACATACCCTTGATTGAGCAAGCCAACGCCATTGGTGCCTGGCGTATTAGGCGTTGGCGTGCCCGACGACGCCGTTTCAACAAACAGGTTTTCGCCTATGCTTTGCAAGCCGCCATTATTGATAAAACCTGCCAGCTGGATCGTGCCAATCTGGGTGGGTGTCGTCACGCCTTGCTCGGTATAGGACACGATGCCGTCACGACTGATTGAGATACCCGTCGCTGTGTTCGGAATGGTAATTGCCGGCGACAAGGGATAGCCACTGGAGGTGACGATCTGGCCAGTGTTATCCAGTTGTAAAGAACCATCGCGGGTGTAAGCGAGTGTGCCATCCGACATTTGAATCTGGAAAAAACCATTGCCATTAATCGCGATATCGAGCGGGCCTTCGGTACGTTGCAAGCTGCCTTGGCTGAAATTACGCTCAGTTGAAATCGGCCGCACCCCCGTGCCCAACATCAACCCTGAAGGAATCTGCGTCTGTTGCGTCGATTGCGCACCAGGCTGACGCAAGGTCTGGTAGAGCAAATCTTCAAATACAGCCCGCGCACGCTTAAAACCATTCGTGCTGACGTTAGCCAGGTTATTGGAAATGACATCAAGATTAGTCTGCTGGGCATCGAGGCCTGTCTTGGCAATCCAGAGGGAACGAATCATAGCGTTGGCCTTTTCAGCTAATTACTTTGAGGAAAGAATCTGGGTAGCGGCGCGATCGTTGGCATCCGCCGTCGATAGCATCTTCATCTGCATTTCAAATTGGCGTGCCAGCGAAATCATGTTAACCATTTGCTCAGCCGCATTGACGTTGCTGCCTTCGATATAACCAGAGGCAATTTTTACCTGTTCATCAATCGGCGCAGCACTCCGGTCTTTCATGCGAAACAAGCCATCTTCGCCACGTACCAGATCAGCTTCCGGGGGGTTGACCAGCTTGATGCGGCCAACAATATTGGCCGTGTTTTTTTCACCTGATTCTTGAATGGTCGACACCGTGCCATCGATGCCAACGCTGACTATGACTTCCGGCGGGATCGAAATCGGCCCGCCATCACCTTGCACGGGCAAACCACTGCGGGTTTGTACAATGCCATTGACATTCAGCTCAAAATTTCCGCTGCGCGTATAAGCCTCTCTGCCGTCGGGTGTTTGTACAGCAATCCACCCTGTCCCCTGCACCGCCATGTCAAAAGTGCGCCCGGTATAGATTTGCGGCCCGGGGGTGAAATCAGTGTGCGTACTCGCATCTACAGCAAAGGCTCGCGTCGATAAACCGGGAGGCAGCGCGTTCGATTGAACCTGAACTGCGCGCAAGCGATGCTCTTCGGCGCGATAACCTGTAGTTGATACATTGGCCAGATTGTGTGCCACCGCCGCCTGACGGCTTAAAGTCTGGCTGGCTCCGGTCATCGCCGTGTAAATCAGTCGATCCATGCGCGCTCTTTCAAATGACTCGCCGTATCACCAAGGCCGACTTTTTATCTATCACCGCAAGTTGACCAGTGTTTGCAGGATGCTGTCCATCGTCTTGATGCTCTGTGCATTTGCCTGGTAAACCCGCTGCTGGGTAATCATATTGACCAGTTCGGCCGTCAGGTCAACATTGGCATCTTCTACTGCGGCGGATTGGAAACTGCCGAATTGACCGGAGGATCCTGGCGTACCCAGAATTGATGAGCCACTCTCTGGTGTTTGCGCCCAAACATTATTACCCAACGGTTGTAGCCCTTGTGGATTGCGGAAGGTTGCCAGCACGGCTTGACCGATAATTGTCGTCTGACCATTGGTGTAGTTACCCAGCACCGTTCCATCCGAACCAATTTTGAACCCGACCAACGAACCGGCGGCAAAGCCGTCTTGCAGCAAGGTGTTGACTGCAAACGGTGAACCGAACTGGGTACTGCCCGAGAAATTCAGGTTGAAGCTCATTGGGTTAACACCGCCGGCATACCCCAGTTGCGCGGCAGTCAGCGATGCAGTGAGGGGGGCTGACGTGAGCTGACCGGCTGTATCGAATGTCAAGCTGCCGGTCAGTCCAAGATTGCTGAATGCGGGCGAGGCACCTGCCGGATTGGTCACGGTGGAATACACGTCCCACGCATTCGCGGCCGTTTTGACGAAATACATCGAATAGGTGTGCGGGTTGCCGAGACTGTCATATGTCGTCACTGCTGTCGATTGATTGTAGGACGTCGGATCGGCATAGTTGAATGGGCTGGTAGCCGGTGCCGCTACACGTGAATCAAGGTTAAGGTTGGCCTGCACACCCGTTGCCCCGACACTCGTACCAGTAGGCTGCGGCGCACCGGTCAGGCTTTGACTGGGATCGAAGAGGCGCAGGGGAACATTGGGGCCACCTGACGAGACGACACCATTGACTGCCATGACGCCCTTGAGCTGCAAACCCTGGGCATTGACGATAAAACCATCCTTATCCAGCTGAAACTGGCCATTGCGGCTGTAAAACGTGCCACCCAGTCCGTCATTCATCTGGAAGAAGCCCCCACCGTTGATGGCGACATCCAGCGGGTTGTTGGTGGTCGTGATATTACCCTGGGTAAATTGCTGCAAGACACCCGATATCTTCGCGCCCAGACCGACGGGCGATGCCCCCGAACCATTGAGCGACGCCGCAAAGACATCCGCGAATTGCGTCGCACCGCCCTTGTAGCCCACCGTGCTGGAATTGGCGATGTTATTGCCGATGGTGTCGAGCGCCTTGGCCGATGCATTTAACCCGCTTAACCCTTGTTGAAAGCTCATGGTCTTCTCTCGCTTAGAAAATTTGCTTGATATCGTTCAATGTCACCAGACCCAAAGCGCCAAGATTCAAGCTCACCCCCAGGCTGCTCCGATTGATGTTTTGCACGCCGGCAAGTTGCAAAGCCGTCGCCGTGACATTGTTTGCACCTTGTGTCGCCGCCACCGAGATGCTGTAGTTGCCATTCGCCGCCTGCACCCCAGCATCGGTCTTGCCGTCCCAGACGAAGTTATGCACACCGGCATCGAGCTTGCCCAGATTCAGGGTATTCATGACAATTCCGTTCGCATCCTTGATGGTAACGGCCACCTGATCGGCATTGGCAGCCAATTCGACGCCACCCACTGCGCCCGCGTCGGTAAGATTCAGGCCATTACCCGCAATAATGACTTGATGTCCAACCAGTGCCGCCGCTTGCAATGCCTCCGAATCCGCGCTCGAAGACAATAGTTGACTCAGCGTCGCATTGAGCTTTTCAATGCCATCCACGGTACTGATCTGCGCCAATTGAGATGTCATCTGGGCGTTATCCATCGGGTTCAGCGGATCCTGATTTTTCAGTTGTGTCGTCAGCAATTTCAGGAAGCGATCCTGCGCACCCGTCGTTGCGCTGGTAGTTTTCTGGGCGGTGCCGTTGACCGAATTCAGCAGGGCCTGAGTTGCCGCATTACCTGTCGTTACACTCGTTACCATGACGCTCTCCTAGGAAATTTATTGCCCAATCTTATTGCCCAATCGCCAGCGTCTTTTGCAACAGCGACTTGGCGGTATTCATGACTTCGACGTTGTTCTGATACGAACGCGAAGCAGAAATCATGTTGACCATTTCATCTACTACATTGACATTCGGCATGGCGACATAACCTTGCGCATCGGCCGCCGGATTCTTCGGGTCATACATCATGCGTAACGGCGCGGCGCTATCGACCACCTGCGTAACACGCACCCCAATGCCGCCACCTTCGACCGGAGTCGCCTTGAACACGACCTGTTTGGCACGGTAGGGCTGACCATCAGCCCCAACCACACTGTCGGCATTCGCCAGGTTGCTGGCTACCGCGTTAAGACGGGCTGATTGTGCGGTGAGTGCGGAACCAGCAATTGAAAAAACGTTAAGTAGACTCATGATGATTTGATTATTGGCCGTTTAGTTTTTAGCTTACGGACTCATCGCCAGCTGCATATCCTTAATGTCGCCACGAATGAATGTCAGCACGGCCTCCAGTCGCAGAGCGTTCTCGGCAAAGGCACTGCGCTCGATATCCATATTGACTGTATTGCCATCGGCATTCGGCTGGAATTCCGTGCGATATCCAATAGCTGCGGCGAAAGGGGAGTCCTGTGCTCCAGCAGTAATGTGGCGGGGTGAAGTTGTGGTCAGACCAAGACCACCCCCATTGCTACCACTAGCTCGCCCAGCAACTGCCGCTGCCAGCGCGCCCTTGAAGTCAATATCGCGCGCCTTGAAATTAGGCGTATCAGCATTGGCGATATTCGAAGCCAGCAATTCCTGACGATAAGTCAGCGCGCCTAGTGCCGCGCGATGGATGCTGAATTGGCTGTCAAATCGATCACTCATGCTGTTAGTCAGTTGATGATTAAGAAATTCACACTTCGACTAATGCATCATTCGTGCCACACAATGACTTCACACAATGACTTAGGCTTTTCTGCACGATAAATCAGGGACTTCAAAAAATCCGGCAAAAAAAATCTTCCTTCTAAAAGACAATACCGCCCGGCAATGCGGCAAAACTTGCCGCTTGAACAAACGAAGGACTTGGGCCCTACTGGCTGTATCCATGCCACAAGAACCGTGTTGTAATCTACCCCATGACTTCATTGAAAACATTCTTCATCTCAGCAGTTTCTTCTGCCATCCTGCTGTCTGCCTCGCTTATGCCAGCAACTGCATCAGCCGCTGCAGTCGCACCAATTCAACTCGCTATTGCCGAGTTTCTTGATGTTCAGACTAAAGGTTTACCAGGCCAGACTAGTTACAGCATTGGTGCTATCAATGCCAGCGGCTTGCCTGATGATTGTCGCAACCTGAATGTCACGATGGATGCCAATGCCCGCCCATGGGGGAAAACCCATGTCAATGTGCGCTGTACAGAGGGCGGCACATGGAGTCTGTATGTTCCTGTGGATATCCATGTGCTGGTCAACTATGTTGTCAGTGCCCGCCCATTAACCGCAGGTCAAATCATTAGCGCGACAGACATTCGCCAGCGTCAGGGTGATCTTGCTGATTTACCCCAGGGCATATTGACCGACCGCGCACAGGCTATAGGTCAACTCTCCCGTACCTCTCTTCCCGCCGACCGCCCCTTGCGCGCCGATATGCTGCGTCAGCCTCTGGTGGTGAAACAAGGGCAGAATGTCAAAGTAGTGTCCCAAGGTGTCGGCTTCCAGGTCAGTAGCGATGGGCGCGCACTCAACAATGCCGCCATAGGCCAGGTAGTTCAGGTGCGCCTCGCCTCCGGCCAAGTGCTCAGTGGCATCGCGCAGAAGGATGGCACCGTTGCCATTGCGTATTGACGAAACATTTGCAGGCTGTTCGGGAATTACTTGCATTCTGCCGTTACGGGTTTATCCAGACTTTGCAGCCTCGGGCGACGCTTCTTCTCTTTTCCACCCAATGCGTAGAAATTCGTAGAAAATTGACCGCTGAAAGCTAAAGTCTGCGTCTTCCAAGCCGTTAAACCATACAAGCTCCAAATCTTATGAAATAACTTCTATGAAAATCGACACCTCCAGAACTTCACCTGCTTCGTCCACAGCAGCGCCGGAGAAAACTCGCCTACAGAACACAACAAGTCCCGTGGCAACAAATTCTCCTGCGGCAGATGGTTCGGTGACGACCCATCTGCAAACAACTGTCGGGGCAAGCTTGACTCAAGCGCCTTTTGATAGCCAGCGTGTCGCAGAAATACGCCAAGCTATTGCGGAAGGTCGTTTTCAGATCAATACCGACAAGATCGCTGACCGCCTGATCGGGGATGTCCGCGACTTTCTCGCAAAAAACCAACCGGCCACTTGATTAGCTTTTTACTTTTTATGTCGTTGACCTTGGTTCACTCACTGATAGAGCAAACTGTTGCGGAGCTGCAACGTTTTCTTGCAGTGATTGAAGCAGAGAGACAGGCACTGGTTTCAGGCAAAATCGATCAATTACAGGCGATCGCGGAAAAAAAGTCTGCGCTGGCAACACGCCTCGCGACACTCGAATCGCAACGTGAAAATGCATTGCATGAAGCTGGTTTCGCAGCAGGACGTGAAGGTGTCGCCGCCTGGCTTGCGGCTAACGCTCCCCCTGCGGCTCCCGCAATACCTGCAATATCCGCGCTATGGCAACAGTTCATTACCCTTGCGGCTGAAGCAAAACGGGAAAATGAAACCAATGGTAAATTGATTGGTGCCCAGATGCAGCAAAATCAGCAAGCGCTCGGCCTGCTCCTTGGAAAATCTCCAGATGCGACGACCTACGATGCCGGTGGACAACAAAAATCCATGACTGGCAGGCGACCCTTGGGTAGCGCCTGAGTTCTTTCGTTCATTCTGCCAGCGGCACATCCACTGCCAAATCGGGCGTAGGTGACTCAATCGTAATCGCGACACGCCGATTTTTCTGCCGACCTTCTGGCGTGGCATTATCGGCAAGAGGTCGCTGGTCAGCATAGCCAGTTGCCGTTAAGCGGCGTGGATCAACGTTGGTATCAATGAACAATCGCACCACACTGGCCGCACGAGCAGCAGAAAGCTCCCAGTTGGAGGGAAATTGCGGATTAGCGATAGGAACATTGTCCGTATGCCCCTCGACGCGAACAGGAAAATCAGCAGTCGCCAGCACCCGGCCTACGGCATCCAGCGCGCGCACCGCCCCCGGCCCCAAACGCGCTTCGCCCGGCAAGAACAAGGCGCTGGCACTAATATCAATGGTAAGGCCCAGGGCACCTTCTATCATCCTGACCTTGCCTTCAGCCATTAACGGTGCCAAAGCCTGATTAAGCTCTTTTGCCAAGTTGCGCAGGTGTTCTTTTTTAACCTGTCGGGCTGGATCCGCTTTAATCCTTGTCGAATTGGGTCGGGGAGACAGACTTGTCGGCACAGGATTGTTCGGGTTAATCATGACCATCGCACCAGAAGCTGTGCCTGACTCGTTGCGAAACGCAGACACTATGGATTCTGACATGACGCGGTACTTCCCCTCATTGACTGACGAAATAGCGTACATCACAACGAAAAAAGCGAACAGCAGGGTGATGAAGTCTGCGTAGGAAACTAACCAGCGTTCGTGGTTTTCAACATCATCAGAAGTACGGCGGCGGCGGCGACGCCTATAGTGCGCCATCAGCAAAATAACCTTGCAAGCGACTCTCGATAATGCGTGGATTATCCCCACTGGCGATACATGTCAGTCCATCCAGTAGCATCTCGCGCAGGATGATGACACGTGAGATATTCGCCATCAGCTTCTTGGCGATAGGCAGGAATATCAAGTTAGCTGCTCCAACACCATAGATAGTGGCCACAAACGCCACGGCGATGCCACTCCCCAACTTGGAGGGGTCAGACAGATTTTCCATGACATGAATCAAACCCATCACAGCACCAATAATGCCAATTGTCGGTGAATACCCACCGGCTGACTCCCATACTTTCGCAGCAGATTTGAGACTGGCCTCCTGAGCGCCAATTTCTACCTCCAGAACTTCACGCAACCGCGCTGGCTCTGCACCATCAGCCAGCAATTGCAACCCCTTAGCAATAAACGGATCGCGTTGAGCTCTAATTTGAGCCTCCAACGCAAGCAGACCTTCTTTGCGTGAAATATTGCTCCAGCGGACTATGTCAGCAATGAGCTTGCCTGGCTCGATGACAGGTGGAGAAAATACCCATTTCACCATGCGCATGCTATCTATGAAAACCTTCAGCGGGCTCTGCAACATCACAGCACCCAGGGTGCCACCAATGACAATCAGAAATGCTGTCGGCTGCAGCAATGACCCTATATTTCCACCTTCTAGCAGATGCCCAACAATAATCACCGATAAACCGATGATCAAGCCAGCAAAACTGATTTTGTCCATCGTCACTTTCCGCCTTGCGCTGTCACACGATGGCGCGGTGCCCTCGCAGATTTGGACTCGCCTGTCAGGCTGGCCCGCAAACGAGCAATGGCCTGACTGTGCAACTGACAAACACGTGACTCGGTTACTCCCATCACTTCACCAATCTCACGCAGATTCAAATCCTGTTCGTAATACAGCGCCATCATCAATTTCTCTCGCTCTGGCAATGCTTCCAGTGCAGCGGCTACTGCTGTACGCGTTCCCAATTCTTCCAATAACGCCAGAGGATCAGGATTTGCCGCATCGACATGCCGCTCAAGATAAGGGGCGCCGTCAACCTCTACCATGTCTTCAATATAAATTAATTGATGCCCTCTCGCCTCAAGCAAAATTTTCTGATAATCAGCCAGAGAAATTTCTAGTTTGGCGGCCAGTTCAGTTTCTGATGGCGGCCGTCCATGAGCATGCTCTAATTGCCGGATCGCAGCCTCAATCTCACGCATTTCGCGACGTGCGCTACGTGGCAACCAATCATTTTCGCGCAAGCCATCCAGCATCCCGCCCCGTATCCGTTGCGTAGCATAAGTTTTGAATTGAGCGCCAGGCACCTCTTCGTAACGATCGATGGCATCCAGCAGACCGATCATGCCGTTCTGGATCAGATCATCAACATCAACATTTGCCGGCAACTTTGCCAATAAAAGAAAAGCAATACGTTTGACGAGCGGCGCATACTGGGCAACCTGCTGTTCTTTGGTAAGGACGCCTTGGGCGGTGTACATTCGTGTCACTTGGTTCATCAATAACGCCCCGACTATAACATCGACTAGTCTTGGGTAACTACCGTGCTATCTACGAGCAAGGTCTTAACTCAAGCTCGTCGCCATGATCCCCAACGGACACCAAATGACTTTGCAAAGCACTCGCGAGATGATCACTGCCGAATCCCCCACCCTCCACGCGCTTGCAGCCAAGATAATTCAAAGCGACATTCAGATGGGCGTGTGCCGTATTCCGCATGTTGTGAAATATCACCTGCGCCTCCTGCTCTGTCCTGGCTTTAGTAACCGCGACATGAAACCTCTCACGGCCATACGCTTGTGACAAATGCTTTATGAGTGCGTAGCCACGGGTAATGGCAGCCCCTTGTGCCGCAACCACCACCACAAGGTGGGGCATGGCCAGCGCCAAGGGCGAAAGATGCGAATCATGACGTGCCACACAATCCACCAGAATGAATGTACACCCATCCTGCAACTGTCTCAAGGCAGCATTCAGCCGCTCCGCAGCGACTGTATTTGTCCGCAGAGGTGCGGCGGCAAATCGTGCAGCCGATATGACGCTAAGAAAGGGAGCCACAGGTTGCACCAGCTGTTCGATTGACACATCGCCTTGTACCAGGGCCAACAAATCGTGCCGTACCTTGATACCCAGTGCGGCGTGTACATTATTTGCGCCAGCATTCTCGTCAATGATCACAACCCCCTGCCCTGCTTCGGCCAGTGCAGTAGCTGTACGCACCAAAAGCGCTGTGCGGCCACAGGCTTCACGTCCCGAAACGAAAGCTACTGCCCGCGCTTTGTGGGCGCCAAACAGACGCCGTAATCCGGCAGCCTGATCAACACCAGCCGCGAATGCGGGAGAAATAGACTCAAGCAACCGAGATCTCCCGGATCATCTCTTGATCAGGCATCATTCCCAGAGCAATTTCCTCCTTGTGCAGGGTATGCGCCGTCTCGCCAGAGCCGACTTTAAACGCACGATGCAGCAGATATTTACGGTTAGGTAAATAGAGGTCTTCCGGAACGCGCTGGCCATTGGCAACATAGCTCAATGTCAATCCATGCCGCACGATGCAGTCAATCGATGGTGCCAGCGCCGTCGCCTCATCGACTTTGGTCAGGATGCAACCCGCCATGCCATCACCCCCGTAGGCGCGTACCACATCATCAAGCGTATCGCCGCGACTGCCCGCATTCAACAGCAATAGCCGGTTAACTTGACTGGAGCGGGTCAGCATAGCGGCTTGATCGGCAATCATGCGGTCACGCTGACTCATGCCGGCGGTATCAATCAATACCATGTGCTTGTCGCTCAAGCCTGCGAGCGTACGCTGCAACTCCTCGCCACCACGCACCACGAATACAGGCACCCCCAGAATCCGCCCATAGATGCGTAACTGCTCATGCGCACCAATGCGATAGCTATCGGTTGTTATCAACGCCAACCGATCGGCCCCATGCCGCACCACACAGCGCGCCGCCAGCTTGGCTGTGGTGGTGGTTTTGCCAACACCGGTGGGTCCCACCAAAGCATAAACACCACCGCGATCAATAAAGTCCGTTTCCGAAACCAGCGTATGCAAACGCCGATCAACTGCGGCATTCAGCCATTGACGGCACGCCTCTTGACTCACATCCACCGGCATTTCATGCACCAGACGGCGTGCCAAACTCCCGGAAAATCCAGCGGTAAGCATTTCGCTCAAGAGCAACGCACGTAACGGATTGTCCCTGGTCACCTTACCCCAGGCAAAACCTGCCAACTGATGCTCGAGCAATTTCTTGATCGCCCGCATCTCATCTATCAACAGTACCGTCTGCGACGATTCACTAGCCCCTCCCGCAGACAAGGGAGCTTCCTCCTTGGGCTGCGTTTGCACTTGTATTTTTTGTGCTTGCACTTGCAAATCGGGCTTGGGCTTGATCTCGCTTGCCATCGGACTTACCGCAGCGGACGCTGACTTGCCTGACATCTCCGCATTGTTGGAAAACGTAGCGAAAGGAGACCAAGGACGAACAACCACAGGTGGCTCGCGATGCATCACTTGACGTGCTGAGGATAAAGTCACCGTATAGTCACTCTCCTCGGCGGACGGCCGGGCCGACACCAAGGGATCCATTGATGGGTTATGCGACGGAGCCGCCGACACTGATGCCGAAGATAGTGTTGCAGATATTTTTTCTGTCGGCTGCGTCTGCTGCGATATGGCATCAAGGCTCTCTGGCGACATCGCAATGATTTCGACGCCGTTTTCCACCGCTCGATTTGAAATCACCACAGCATCCGGCCCCAGCACTTCTTTCACGCGCCGCAGGCAGTCGCGCGCCGTTGCACCAACAAAACGATTGACACTCATTTGCTTGCTCCAATAAGAGTAGTTACCTTGATAATTTTCGAGTCGGGCACTTCAACATTGGCAATTACCTTGAGTTGCGGCACGGCACGACGCAAAAAACGAGACAAAAGCCAGCGCAAATTTCCCGGCACCAGCAATACTGCAGGTAACCCTAAACTTTCCTGCTGCTGGGCGGCCGCCGCCGTCTCCCGCAACAGCGTATCCGCCAAACCCGGTTCGATGCCGCCCGCATCGCCTCCACCTTGTAGCGCTTGCGCCAATATCCGCTCCAACCCAGGCTCTAATGTCATGACCTGCATTTCATTACCTGTCGGATAAATTTGCTGCACAATGGCTCGGCCCAGCGCGATGCGCACCTGCGTGGTTAACTCCAGCGGATCCTGGGTACGCGGCGCCTGTTCTGCCAGAATCTCGATGATGGTACGCATATCGCGAATATTGACGCTCTCTTCGAGCAGGTTTTGCAACACCCGCTGCAAGACGCCCAAGGGCAATAGCTTCGGCACCAGATCTTCCACCAGTTTTGGTGACTCACTGGCCAGATGATCCAGCAGCGCCTGTGTTTCCTGACGACCCAGCAATTCTGCCGCATGCGACAGAATGACATGGTTTAAATGAGTAGCCACCACCGTGCTGGCATCAACGACCGTATAGCCAAAAACATGCGCCTGTTCGCGCAACGTGGCATCAATCCATACCGCAGGCAGACCAAAAGCAGGGTCTTTCGTTGGCGTCCCGACCAACTGACCAGACACACGTCCCGGATCAATCGCCAGATACTGGCCGGGGAATGCTTCACCTTCACCGATGGGCACGCCTTTGAGGGTTAGTCGATAGGCATTGGGCCGCAATTCCAGGTTATCCCTGATGTGCACAGATGCAGGCAGAAAGCCGATTTCCTGGGCAAATTTTTTGCGCAACCCGCGAATGCGTTTCAGCAATTCGCCATCCTGTACGTGATCGACCAAGGGAATCAACCGGTAACCAACCTCCAGACCCAGTACATCTACTGGCACGACGTCAGACCAACTGGCCTCAACATTTTCCACAGGTTGAGCGGCTGCCTGCTGTGCCGCAGCAGTTTGTTTAACTGTCGCCGCAGGACGATTAAATTTTTTCCAGGCAACAAAACCCAGCACTGCTGCCAGCATCAGGAAAACAAAGTTCGGCATGCCTGGAATCAGGCCGAGTATCCCCAGAATCCCCGCTGTTAGCCCCAATACCATCGGGTTGCCAAACAGCTGCGCCGCGAGTTGCTGACCGATATCCTGTTCAGTGGCAACCCGCGTTACCACCAGACCGGCAGCGGTCGAAATGATGAGTGCCGGAATCTGTGCCACCAGACCGTCGCCGATCGTGAGCAAGGTATAAGCCTTGGCCGCGTCCCCCACGCCCATGTCATGTTGAAGTACGCCAACAACCAGCCCACCAATGATGTTGATAAAAAGTATCAGAATGCCAGCGACGGCATCGCCACGCACAAACTTGGAGGCACCATCCATCGAGCCATAAAAATCCGCCTCCAGCGCCACGGTAGAACGACGTTGACGCGCCTCGTCTTCACCGATCAAACCGGCATTCAAGTCGGCATCAATGGCCATTTGTTTACCTGGCATCGCATCCAGTGTAAAACGCGCCGAAACTTCAGCGATACGCCCGGCACCCTTGGTGATGACAATAAAATTAATCAGCGTCAGGATGATGAATACCACAATGCCGACAGCGTAATTGCCACCGACCAGAAAGTGGCCAAAGGCTTCGATGACCTTGCCCGCAGCATCCGGCCCCGTATGCCCCTGCAACAAAACCACGCGCGTGGAGGCCACATTCAGCGATAAACGCAGCAAGGTAGTCACCAGCAAAACTGTCGGGAAAATGGCGAAATCGAGCGGCTTCAGGGTGTACATCGCCACCAGCAGCACCATGATAGAAATTGCGATGTTGAAAGTGAAAAACACATCCAGTGCGAACGTCGGCAATGGCAACACCATCATCGACAAAATCATCACGATCAGCAGCGGAGCCAGCATCTGCCGGATATTCAACCGTCCAAGAAAATTCTGCAGGGTCAGACTGTCATTCATTCAGGCACCCCCGGATCGAGTTCTGCAGGGATGGCAATCTGCGTGGGTGCTGTTGGTGGCGCTATCGGCGACAGGGTACCGGCTTGCTCGGCAAACGTATTCAGCTGATACACCCAGGCCATCACCTCGGCCACAGCCGCATACAACGCGGCTGGAATCTGGTCGCCAATATCGGCATGACGATGCAAGGCACGCGCCAGGGGAGGCGCCTCGAGGATCGGCACATGATTTTCGCCAGCCAGATCGCGGATGCGTTGGGCGATCAGATTCATGCCTTTGGCTACAACCACAGGGGCCTGCATTGCCTTGCCGTCATATTTCAAGGCGACAGCAAAATGTGTCGGATTAGTCACCACAACATCGGCTTTGGGCACCTCCGACATCATGCGGCTACGCGCCATTTCGCGCTGCTGACTGCGAATGCGCGCCTTGAGTTGCGGATCACCTTCACTTTCCCTGGCTTCCTTGCGTAACTCTTCGCGCGTCATCTTCAAGCGATCATGGTATTGCCAGAGCTGAAATGGCACATCGATCGCCGCGATAATCGCCAAGCCACCAATCAAGGCCACAAAGCTGAAAAAAATCACCTGGGAAAATGAAGCCAAGCCTGTTTCAATCGGCTGGGCCAGCAGAGCAAACAGCCTATCCTGCTCATGCCTGACAACCCAGTACAACACGCCGCCAATCAGAATGGCCTTGAGAATAGCCTTGACCAGCTCCGCAATGCTTTGCCAGGAAAACATGCGCCCAAGTCCCTTGACAGGATCAATACGCGTGAAATCAAGCTTGAATGCTTTGGGCGAAAATACCCATCCCCCCATGACAAAAGGCGTTGCGATAATCGCCGCGATAATGACCAGAAAAAGAGGCCCAACATACATGAAGGCGTCAACCGTCAGCGACAAGCTGCTGCCACGCATGATGGCTGTATCAAACGCTGCGGCGCGGTTAAAGCTCAACCCGTGACGTAGCAAGTCGGCAATACCCTGCGCAATCCAGCCGCCCAACACCCAGAAAGTACCTGCGCCAGCGGCCATAACCATAAATGCCATCAGCTCACGAGAATGAGGCACATTCCCCTCTTCGCGAGCCTGTTCAAGGCGACGCGGCGAGGCTGGTTCAGTTTTTTCGAGGTCGCTTTCTTCAGCCAATGCCATGTTCTCCCATACCGGCAATTATTGCCGCTTGCTCAATTTCAGAGCAATGGAACAAACACCAAAATCTCTACTTATTTAAACCCCTGCCCGCGCATGGCGTCAGGAAAAACGGTTCACTTGAAATGCGACAACGCTTTTTATACAAATAACAGGATGTGTACAGAATTTTTATTAACCCGCTGAAAATTCATTTCAAGCCAAATTCGCGCGCTTTACGCTCACGCTCGATTTTCATGATGTACCGTTGAATCAGCGTTTCCATCGGTCCTGGCAAACCGACAAACTGGCAACCAACACTCTGCGTACGCACGCCAGTCCGACCCACGACTTCATTGATGCTACGTAAACGGAGCACAGTCGTGATCGTACCGATCTCGGGTAACTCGATATGACACCCGGGAAATTCCATGTCCAGCTCGAGGGACAACGCGGCAGGAAAACCGATGAGGCACAAGCCTCCGCCGCTGATATCAGCAACCTCAACTTCAATCTGATGCTCTTTACCTTCCACGGTCGGAAAGCGAATTTTGCATTTCAATCGCTGCAAAACCGGCAATACAAGACGGTAGTGTTCCCGCCGTTGCAAACGCAACAGGCTGTCAGGCAACTGCGCAAGAAAAGCAGGGCGGCCATCAACCTGGGTAGTAGTCACCCCGGACAAAACGAACTGAACTTTTACTTTATCCAGCTGGGTAATGCAGAACAGCTTGCTCATCTGCAAAGCCTTGCGGTTCATCTCGGCATCTGCACCATATTCCAGAACCAAGCTGTTAGGGCTCGCTTCCATCAAGCTCGACAACACCATATCGCGACCTTCATTAAAAAGCAGGGTGATCTGCGATGCACGCTCAACCAACCGTCGAAAAATAGGCAACATCTCGCCACGAGCATGCAGCAGATATTGACTGAATTCATCGGTAGGCAGCAGTGCTCTATCGGCGCTCTGTACCTGCGCCGAACGTGCGTCCGAATCAACTTTGGGACTGGTCATCTTGATCAACAGGGAGACTGCAAATAAGTCCGTCGAATTCTAGCCCAGATTAACCGTGCGGACTGCCCGCAGAAGAGAAGGCAGATGGATCGCCCTGCTCGACACGATACAACCAAGCCAGCAACTCCGCCACGACGACATAAAGCTGTGCTGGAATGTGCTGATCCATGTCCACTTGAGCAAGCAGCGCAACCAGAGCGGGTGACTCATGCACATAGACACCGTGTTCTTTTGCGCGGGCGATGATTTCGTCCGCAATCAAGCCGCGGCCTTTGGCCACGACAACAGGCGCCTCAGCACCCGGCGCGTACTTGAGCGCTACTGCCAGCGCGCGCTGTTCGGTTTCCTTAATTTCCTTGGTTCCCTTACTCATCTGCGGCATGTTTTGCCTGGACACTCTGCAACGTCAAACCAGCCGCAGTCAGTGCCTGTTGCAAAGCGGGCATCGCCTGCCGCAAATCGGTCACGGCAGCATCGGACATGCGCAGCGCAAGATGAACGTCCTGACTACTTAATTGCACGCGAGCCTCGATTTCACCCAAGCGCGGCAAGGTGAGGCGCAGCGTAGTCCGCCAGACAGCGGGGTCCTCGGCGGAAGTCTCGGCTTGCTGTGCATCGCGCTCGATTTCCCATTGCATCATCTGCTTTGGCCAGACTTCACCATGCCATACCATCCGCTGGGTTGCAGCGGCTTCGAGCTGCTGCTGTACCAGCGGACGCAAATCATCCGGCATCGCCACGGTGGTCGCCAACGGGGATGCTTCCGTAGCCAAGGCGCTTGTGCCCATGGCCTCCCCACCGAACAGTTTTTGCAGCAGCGCGAGTGGGGAAGCGCTGCTTGTTGCCGCTTCACGCCGTATCGCCAGCGCCGACTTTTCTGCCGCTGATTCGGCCTCGTGAGCACCGCCAAAGGCCGCCCGCGTTTCGGATTGCGCATGTCGCCCTTGCGGCTCGGCCAGCAAACTCGTCAGCGGCCGCTGGCCCAATGCCCACTGCACTTGATGCGCTTCATAAAACAGCCCGCTGGTACTTACTGCCTGTGCAAGCTGGGTTGGCAAACGCTGCGCCAAATCCGTCGCATTCAGCGCCGCCAGAGACAACAGCGGCTGCCCCTGTGTCAGCCTCGCGGGCGCTGCTGCCTCACCTTCACGGGGCAACAGCGAAGCCAGCAATTGGCCAAGGTTAGACAGCGTACTACGTTGAAAAGGTTCGGCAATCGTGCCTTGCCCAGCATCGACCAACTGCGCCACAATTTTTGCCACAACTGCCCCTGGCGTGCGGCCAACCACGACCAGCTCCAGCGTATCCCCGGCTTTGGCGCCTTCGGACAGAGCAAGCGTTAACGACCTGCCCGCGACGAGTGCCTTATAGGTATTTTCTGGCAGAACTTCCTGAATCCGTGCGCGAAACACCTGCCCTGGCTGCAAATCGGGCAGATCGGAAGGAATCTCCGCCACCGGACGCAACGGATTAAGTGGCGCATCGGTCTGACTGCGAACCTGAGCACCCACCGGGGTGGGAATCATGACCATGACGGGTCACTCCTCTGGGCAGGGATGCGGATACCTACAGCGCCATGTATTGCCCCCCAAGCAGCGCCCACGCCAGACTCACCCGAGCAACGCATCCATAGCCGAGCCTCTCTCGGAGAATGCATCGGTCACCGCATACGCCTGCTGCATTTTTCGGCGCTGATGTTGACTCCCCAGAAACTGGCGCACATTGTCCATCCACGGCTCAACATGGCGGCGGATTTCGGCATCATTCTCAAGAACCTTCCCGATCATGGCTGCTTTTCGCGCACGGTCGGCCCCACTCAAGGATTCGACGCCCACGCTTTCTTCCGTCATGAGCTTGTCGCGCAGTATGGAAACGCAACTCTCCAGCGCGATAAGCTTATCCCACTCATTGGCTTGCGCAGCCGCCACCATCTGCCCGGATAGTGCATACATTTCTTCATAGATAACGAGTTGACCGGACACTGACGTCATGGCGAGACTCAGGCAGCAACCTTCTTTTGGTGTGCAAGGACTGCCGGATCATCGGCAATCTCTTCCCAAGCCGACTTGATCTCACCCAGCAGAAAAGTCACCTCATTCAGCGCGGCCTGATCATCGTGTAAATTGGCATGTACCAAGCGTCTGCACATATAGTCGTAGAGCGCTGCGAGCCTATTTGCCAACTCGTCGGCTGTAGAAAAGTCGAGACTGGCTGCCAGCCCATTGGAAATAATATCGATTGCCTGAGAAATCGCCTGGCCTTTTTCAGCAACCTTCTGTTGTTGCATGGCATTGCCGGCTTTCGCAATAGCAAGCAAGGCTCCATCGTAGAGCATCAGAATCAGCTGATGGGGGCTGGCCGTGGCCACGCCGGTTTCCAATCCAACTTTGGCGTACGTTTGTGCAACGCGAGATGCGGTGAAAGACATGAGAGTCTCCTGGGAGTTAATTGCTCGAAGATTTGGCGAATTGTTGTGTTAAATATTGGCTAGTTTTTTGCATATTGGCCATCATGACGTCCAACGCGGTAAATTGGGCACGGTACCGAGCCTCAAGCTTTGCCAAACGCAGGTTCAGTGCATCAATGCTGTTGTTAATCCCCTTGATCGAGGCGGTAATCCCGTCCGTGCGAGCGGCAATCACGCCGTCGAATGCAATGCTGTTTCTTACCGCAGTGCTAAACCGCACGGCAATGCCTTCGTTGCCTGGCGTGGTTTGGGTAAATAAACTCGTGACGTCCTTGGTTGGATCCGCCAGAGCGGCCGCCAGTTTGGTACCGTCGGTCGCCAGTGTGCCATCTTTTTGCACCGTGATGCCGATATCCGAAAGTGTGCTGATGCCGCCCGCAATGCCGGTAACGCTGGTATGCACGAGATCGCTCAGCTGCGCCTGAAGGGAACGTACCGTGCTATCCCCATTGAGTATGGCTGCTGTTTTAGTTGTGACATTAAAACTCGAATTTGTCTTGAGCAGGTTAACCGCGTTGTTGTACCCCTGAACAAAGGTGTTGATCGCAGAGGTAATGGCATCCGTATTGGGGGTGATCGTCAGCGTCGACGTGCCAGGTGCGGCCAGTGTGCCCTTGGTCAGCCTGAAGGTAAGTCCCTCGATGGCATCCGTCACCGTGTTGGAAGAGCGACTGATGTCGATTCCGTTGATGTTGAACAGCGCGTTATCGGCGGGCTGGGTCTGTAGCAGGCTGGCGGAATCCAGCCCGGAAAGTGGATTCGTGCCGCCGCCGCCTGAATCCGTGGCAGTGACGGTAATGGCACCTACCGAGCCACTGGTATTGGACGTTAACACCAGTCGGTTCGTGGTGCCATCGTTCAGGATAGTTGCCGTTACACCGGCGTTGGCGTCGTTAATGGCCTGGCGTATGCCGGAAAGCGTGTTGTTGCTGCTGTCAATGGTGACGTTAACCGCGCTACCGCCACCAATAGTGATGGACAAGGTGCCGGTATTGAAGGTATCTGCTGTCGTGGCATAGTCTGTGGTGCTGCGCAGTGTGTGAAACTTGGCCAATTGCGTCACACTCAAGGTATAACTTCCTGCCGCAGCAAGGCTGGAAGCAGAAGCAGTCACTACGGTAGCATCCGACACGGCAACCGATTTGCCATTGAATACTGTCGTGTCTGCCAAAGTAGCTGCCGCAGTTTGCAGGCTGGACAACGCACTTTTGATGGAGCCGTAGGCAGTCAGTTTTGCGTTGTAGTCAGTTGTCTTCGCATTCAATCTGGTTAACGGTTGTTGCTCCAGCTGCATTAACTTGCTGACGATACCGTTAACATCCAGCCCTGAGGCAATACCTGGTGATGAAATTGAACT
>WOZP01000198.1:0-4717 GCA_011620215.1 Rugosibacter sp. | reverse complement strand
TACCGTCAAAATTCTTTAGCTGACCAGCCAAAATACGTCAACGCCTTATAAGAGACAGATACGACACATACATCCATGGAAAACAACATCTTCAACCTGACTAAACAAGAGCGCGCCCGCTTGCCTGCCCATGTCTTCAACATTTTGGTATCGACGAATCTGGGACCTATGCTCGTCAACCGCAATGATCGCTATGTCGGCCAGTCATTGATCACTTATGGCGAACTGTGCGAAGGCGAAGCTGCCTTGTTCCGCCAGTTGCTGAAACCAGGAGATGTCGCCATTGAAGCCGGCGCAAACATCGGTGCGCACACCGTGCTGCTTTCCAACCTTGTGGGCGAAAGCGGCCAGATTATTGCTTACGAGCCACAGCGTATTGTGTTCCAGACCTTATGCGCCAATCTTGCCCTGAATCAATGCCTGAATGTCGATGCACGCCAACAGGGGCTGGGAGAGCGGGCAGGAGAAATGACCCTGCCTATGGCCGATCCTCGCGTTATGAACAATTTTGGCGGGCTCTCTTTGCTGGCCTCTGGCTCAGGTGAAAAGGTAACAATTGCCACCATCGACAGCCTGCAGTTATCACGTTGCCATTTGATCAAGATCGATGTTGAGGGAATGGAAATCGATGTGCTATCCGGTGCGCAAAACACCATACAGCGCTGCCGGCCAATCCTGTACCTGGAAAATGATCGTGCGGAAAAGTCTGCTGCCCTGATCGCCAAAGTGCTTGCCATGGGATATCGCGCTTGGTGGCATCTGGTTCCGCTATTCAATCCCAACAATCACGCCAATAACCCGGATAATATTTTTGACGGTACAGTTTCGGTCAATATGCTCTGTCAGCCCGCTGAATTTGCCTTTTCAGTGAATGACCTCCGCGAAATCACTGACCCTGCCGAGCGCTGGGACGCGCCACTTAACATCGCGCCAGCTGCGGAATACGCGATGGATGCATCCATACCGAACGATGAAGAAAGCATTTACCGCGAACGCATCCAGGCCAATCCGGAAGACCACGCCGCCTGGCATGCGCTGGGTCTGCTGGCTTTTGTTGCGGATGACTTACCACAGGCAGCGCAGCAGATCACGACAGCCATCGCCATTGCGCCAACAGTTGCGCAGTATCACTGCGATATCGGAGAAATCTATCGGCGCATGGCGCAATCCGAAAAGTCGGTGCTGGCGGGACGGCGCGCCGTTGAGTTGGCACCCCATGATCCCGATGCGCACTATCGACTCGGGCTGGCATATGACGACAACAATGATCAACACCAGGCACTTGCTTGCTATCGCCAGGCAACTGAACTCGATGCCACACATTATCTGGCCTGGTATTACCAAGCTGCATCACTTGAACAGCAAGGCGCCACACAAGCTGCTATAGAGGCTTATACCCAGGCGGTGACGATCAATCCGGGTCTTGCCGAAGCACAGCATGCGCTAGGCATGCTTTTGAGCAAGCAGGGCAAGCAGAATGAAGCGCGCTCCCGTTTTGAAATGGCCTTACGCGCACGCCCGGATTTCATCGCAACGCATTTCAGCCTCTCGTCGCTCAAAACCTATACCGCCAAAGACCCTCATCTGGAGATGCTGGCATCTCTCTATGTCTATGATCGACGCAGCGAATTGAGTGAACCGGCGCGCAGCCAAATCTGCTTTGCCTATGGCAAAGCGCTGGAAGATGTTGGCAACCATGAGTTGTCTTTTGCTGCCTATGCAGAAGGCAATAGTGCACAACACGCGCTTCTGCCAGTTAATGAGCGTCAGGCAGACGACCTTGCAGAGAACATCAAGGCACTATTCAACAAAAGTTTCTTTGACAAATGGTTTGACAAATGGCGTCACCGACAAAATCCACATGGCACGCATGCAGCGGTTAGACCCGTATTTATCGTCGGTATGCCGCATTCAGGCAGCAGCGTACTGGAAAAAATCCTCACCGCCCATCCTGATGCACGTCGTACCGAAGTTCGGGTTGATTTCAGCGAGCTCCTGACCACGATTACCGATACCCCACCAGGCCAGCCTCTAAGTGAACGCATTGAACGCATCGAGGCACTGACAGACGACAACGTTCAACGCATGGGCGAAGAATACCTTCGTCGCATTGCTGATCATGCGCCTGACGGAATCATTTTCGTTGACAGGACACTCGCCAATTATTTCTCCCTTGGCCTCATACACCTGGTGCTGCCACAGGCAAAAATCATCCATGTCCTGCGTGACCCAATGGATACCTGCTTTTCCTGCTATACACAGCTATTCGCCGATGACTCTCTGGCGTTCTCCTATGACCTGGAATCATCAGGGCGGCATTATGTTCGTTACATGATGCTGATGCGCCATTGGCACGCTGTTTTGCCGGAAGGGACGATACTTGACTTGCACTATGAAGATTTGATCGAAAACATGGCCGGGCAAGCGCGTCGTGCTCTTGAATTTACCGGCTTGCGCTGGGACGACCGATGCATCGAATCCAATAACAACGTGATACCACGTGCGCGCTGGAAACATTATGCGCAGTATCTTGAACCGCTGTTCAACGCCGTCAAGCATTATCGCTCGGCAGATGATGCTGCGAAAATCATTGCCAATGCCCTGCCTGAGTCAATGTTTCGTGCAGCAGACGAACAGCACAAACAACATCGCTTTGCCGAAGCATTGGCATATTATGATCAAGCGATTGCCTTAAAGCCAGACAATAGCCCCGCGCTCAATAACAAAGGGCTAGTCCTCAAAGATATGGGGCGATTGGAAGAGGCACGAGATTGTTTCGCGCGTGCTATAGCGCTAACACCCGAGATGACCATCGCACGTTACAACCTGGGTGTGACGCAGCTGCAACTGGGTGACTGGCTCGATGGCTGGGAAAACTATGAGGCACGCTGGACCGGTAATAGTGAAGCCCAGCAGGGGCTGCTCGAAAAACCACCAGAGCTGCTACCCCAATGGAATGGAGAAAAAAATACCGAAACCCAAGGTTTATTGGTATTTACAGAGCAAGGCGCAGGCGACAATTTGCAATTCGCCCGCTATCTGACGCTCGCAACACAGCGCTTTGCCAAAGTCGGTTTCGTTTGCCCCTGGCCGCTTCTACGTCTCCTTGAATCAAGCTTTGGCGACAAGATTTTGCTGCTGTCCAGCATGCCCAAAGATGCCGCCGATTGGCATTGGCAGTGCTCGTTGATGTCTTTGCCCAGGGCATTCCGGACGCAAGAAGAGACCATCCCGGCAGCAACACCCTACTTTGCTGTACCACCTCCAGCGCAAGCCCGTTGGCGAACGCGGCTGGAACGCGCAGCGCCGGGACGCCTGCGTGTCGGCATTGCCTGGGCCGGCAATAAGTCATATGTTCACGACGCTCGGCGAAGTCTGCCTTTTGAACAATTATTGCCATTGCTGAGCAATCAGCAGGTCACCTGGATAAACCTGCAAGTCCGGATGGCATCTGATCGCCCGCCCGTTGTCCCCGCCGGGATCGACTGGCTGGACTGGACGACGGAACTTGCCGACTTTGCCGATACTGCCGCTTTGGTCGCCAATCTTGACCTGGTGATCTCGATTGATTCGGCAGTAGCCCACCTGGCAGGCGCTATGGCTCGGCCAACCTGGCTTTTGAATCGGTTTGGAGGAGAATGGCGCTGGCTCAAGGACAGAGATGACAGCCCTTGGTATCCGCAGATGCGTATTTTTACCCAGCCAAGTTTTGGCGACTGGAACAGCGTCATGGAGACAGTAGCAGCAGCACTGCGGATGGCGTCGAAGACACCCTTGCAATGTCCAGACTCATCAGATTAACTGATTGATTTTATGGTAACTACTCAGCCAGAAACTGGTTGTTTCGCTAACCCGCCGTCACGGATGCCAATTACCCAGCCTCCTTGCATCTTGAAAACGGAGGACCAGGCGCATGAAAAAAATCATTACCCTAAAGTTTTACGCCAGCCACCCGTAAAAGCTAATAACTACGGAAACTTCCGCTTTGCAATTCAGGAAAACCGCAGGAACGAGTACCACCGAATTTCATTTTTTAACTCAGGAGAGTTTTCATGGCACAAGTCATTAACACCAACGTCGCTTCCTTGTTCGGCCAGAACGCGCTGAACAAATCCAATACCGCACTGCAAACCGCAATGCAACGCTTGTCCTCCGGCCTGCGCATCAATAGTGCCAAGGATGACGCAACCGGCCTGGGGATAGCCACTGGTTACGATAGTCAGATTCGCGGCGCCAACCAGGCCATGCGAAATGCCAACGACGGCATTTCAACGGCGCAAATCAACGATGGCTATCATCAGCAAGTGCTTGAAAACCTGCAACGTCTGCGTGAGATTGCGGTGCAGTTGGGAGGCACGGCCTCGGGTGCCGAAACAACGGCGCTGGTGGCTGAAAACACCCGCATTCTGGCTTTAGCCGGGAGCACAGGCGCTGTTGTAGTGAATTCAGATGGGGGCACGGTGACCGGGGTAGGTACCGTAGCGACCCTTAGTACCGGGCTAGACAGAGCGAGTATTGATACTAGCATCGCCGCAGTAACCACGGCACGCGCAAACTACGGCGCTGACATGGCGACATTTTCTTCAGCGGTCGCTACGCTGGGTACCCAGTCTGTCAATACATCGGCGGCTTATAGCCGGATCATGGATACCGACTATGCGGTGGAAACCACCAACATGACCCGCAACTCGATTCTGCAACAGGCCGGTTCCGCCAT
>WOZP01000017.1 GCA_011620215.1 Rugosibacter sp. | reverse complement strand
TTTTGCACTTCCTTTTCGTCGAAGCGACGGCCGATCAGTCGCTTGACGGCATACAGGGTATTTTTGGCGTTGGTTACCGCCTGGCGCTTGGCTGCGGCGCCGCAGAGAATCTCGCCATCTTCGGCGTAAGCCACGATGGATGGGGTGGTGCGTGCGCCCTCGGCGTTTTCGATCACTTTAGGCTTGCCGCCTTCCATGATTGCAACGCAAGAGTTGGTCGTGCCAAGGTCGATACCGATAATTTTGCCCATGATTTTTCCTTTACTTTATTAAAGAGGTGAAAGCTTAAAAACAAACCTGCTTTTGTTTTGTTATGGGGATACCCAGCTTGAATTCAAGCCGCTGCATGATTTTTTTGGGTATTTCGTTGAGTTACTTTGTTTTGGAAACAACGACCAATGCCGGACGAATCACGCGATCATGCAAGGCATAGCCTTTTTGCAAGACAGAGAGCACGTGATTGGGCTCGCCGTCGGCCTCGGTTTGGCTGATGGCTTGGTGTTTATGGGGATCGAACTTTTCGCCGAGTGGCGAAATTTCAACCAGATGAGATTTCTCAAATGCAGCAGAAAGTTGCTTTAATGTGAGCTCAACCCCGGCCTTGAGGTTTTCCGCATTTTGGTTTTCACTGGCCAGCGCTGCTTCCAGGCTGTCTTTGACGGCGAGCAGCTCGGTGGCGAATTTTTCCACGGCAAACTTGCCGGCGCGGGCAATGTCTTCCAGTGAGCGACGGCGTACATTTTCAGTTTCGGCCTTGGCGCGCAGCCAGGCGTCATGGTGCTCGGCGGAGGCAAGCTCGGCCTGGCGCAAAAGCTCTTCCAGGCTGGGCATAGTGTTTACTGAGGATGTTTCGGTGTTATTTGCTGCATCGGCAGGAAAAGTCGGTGCTGGTGATACGGTGCTTGCATCAATTTTCTCGATAGGCTCGCTTGAGTTGTTTTTTGGTGAGTTTGGCGTGTCTTGCATGAAGGGTCTCCTGACTAAACTTTGGCTACGTGGGGCTGAATAATGATGTTTCAAGTCCCATCCGCACTTTCTCATGCGGGAAAGCAGTTTATTTTAGCGGGTTGGTCAGGGCTTTCATATGGCCCGCCCGGTTTTTGGGTAAATTCTAAGGAAACGCTGAACAAGTGGTACTTATCTATGATTCGACAACCTCACCATGAACGGAATCAATAGCTTACCGTTCGTCCTGAGCCTGTCGAAGGACTTAATCAGCGTTTCCCTAATCAATAGAGACTTTATTTCTGCTAAAGTCATAAAAACATTATTCATAAAAAATAAGGAGAGAAGCATGAATGATCGTCATGACATGAATACGGCATTCCGCACTTCAGGCGCGCCGCCACAAGCAAAATCATCCGCAGGCCTGTCGATGCAGGATATTGCCGCGCGCATTGTTGATGTGCCGGGCGAGACCTTCAAGGTGCATCGCTCGGTCTATACCGATCCGGAACTGTTTGAACTGGAACTCAAGCATGTGTGGGAGGCAACGTGGATCTATATCGGCCATGAGAGCCAGATACCCAATCCGAATGATTTTGTGACAACGGTGATTGGGCGCCAGCCTGTCATTATCAGCCGTGGCGCAGATGGCCAATTGCGAGGCTTTATCAATGCGTGCTCGCATCGTGGTGCCATGGTGTGCCGCAAAGACAAGGGCAATGCCAAACGCTGGGTTTGTCCTTATCACGGCTGGGTTTTCAACAACCAGGGCGGATTGCTGGACGTGAAGGATGAAGCGGCAGGTGCTTATCCTGACCACTGGCAAAAGCAGGATCACAGCTTGACGCCTGTGCCGCATGTGGCCAGTTATCACGGTTTCATTTTTGCGAGTCTTAACCCGGATGTGCCGGATATCAAAACCCATTTGGCCGGTGCTGCGCCGTTTCTGGAGCTTTTTGCGAATCAGTCAGTGGAAGGCCTTGAGGTGCTCCGTGGGCATTCGGTATACACCCACCGCGGCAACTGGAAAATGCAGGCAGAAAACGGGGTGGATGGCTATCACGTGGATATTGTCCATGCGTCCTATTTTCGCCTGGCAAAGCTGCGCGCTCAGCAGGCAGCTGAGGCCGCTGCTGCCAAGGGGGCCGGTAGTGAAGACAAGGTCAAGGCGATTCAAATTAGCCTGGGCGACCTTGGCAATGGCAATTACGACCTGGGTAATGGCCATGTCATGATCTGGATTGATATACCCAACTTTCGTGATCGTGCACTGGGCATGGATTACGATGCGTTAGAAGCGCGGGTCGGGCCGCTGCAAGCGACCTGGATGGCCAAGCGCCTGCGCCAGGTGCTGATTTATCCCAACGTAATTTTGTTCGATGGTATTTCGACCCAGCTGCGTTCCTGGCGGCCGATTGCTGCCGACCAAACAGAAGTGCATGCCTATTGTGTTGCACCAAAGGGTGAGTCGGCCAAGGCACGTGAGCGTCGTGTGCGGCAATATGAGGATTTTTATGGTGCCAGCGGTATCGCGACACCCGATGATTTAACGGAATTCGATGCCTGCCAGAATGGATATAACGCCGCGCGCAGTGCGCCATGGCAGGATTTTGATCGGGGCATGAAACGGCGCGTTGTGGGCGCGGATGCACTGGCGCAAGAGCTCGGGTTTGCACCTGACGTCAGCGCCCCGAATGTGGCGGATGAGACGCTGTATCACGGCGAATATCGCCAGTGGTTGAAGTTACTCACTGAAGGAATGCGCCGCGAGGAGGGCGATAAAAATGCAGGTTGAACGGATTGAACGTAGTTTGAGTGAGGCGATCAACGAGTTATTGCTGGAAGAAGCCGATTGTCTGGATGAACAGCGCTGGCGCGACTGGCTTGCGTTGTATGAGGAAGATGCCGTTTATTGGGCGCCTTCATGGGACGATGATCATGTATTGATTGATGATCCGCAGAGTGAAATTTCGCTGATTTATTGTGGCAATCGCGCCCGCATGGAAGACCGTGTATGGCGTATTGAGTCCGGATTATCGTCGTCTTTGTTACGGTTGCCCCGCACGCGCCATTTGGTGACGAATGTGCGCGTGCGCTCTGTTGCTGCGACCGAGGTGATTGTCACCGCGAATTTTCAGGTCAACACCTACAAGCATGAAGAAAAACGCACAGACATGTTTTTCGGCCATTATCGTTACCGCTTGGCACGCAAAGGTGAGGCGTTGAGTATTCGGGAAAAATATATCGTCGTGTGCAACGACGTGATTCCACGGCAAATGGATATTTTCAACGTGTGAGGGCACCTGGCAAACACCCTGTACCCATTATTGCGGTTTACGACATCAAGCCATTCATGCGTCGCCAGGCTTTAAGGCCTTTTGCTCAAGTTCATCCACTTTCCAGGATGCGTGACTGTCCAGGCCCAGGATTTGCGCAAGGTAAGGCAGGGTGGCCTTGAGTTCTGCTGCGAGGGTCCAGGGCGGGTTGATGATGAACATGCCGCTGCCGTGCATGCCTCGCCCCTGCGTGGATGTGGCGCATACGCTCAATGTGGCATGCACCCAGTGCGTGGCGCCGGATTTTTTGAGTTTATCGGGTAGTTGATTCGCTTCAATCGATGGCAGCAGCGGGTGCCACACCAGCATCGTGCCGGTAGCAAAACGTTTTAATCCATCCTTGATGGCGGCGACAACTTTCAGATAATCGCTCTTGATTTCATACGAGGGATCAATCAGCACCAGCGCGCGCCGCGAAGGCGGGGGCAGGCTGGCCTTGAGCACATCAAATCCATCAGCCTGTGCCACGGTGACGCGGCGGCCTGCTTCTTTGTATTGGCGGCGCAGCAAGGCAAAATCCGTTGGGTGCAGCTCGCAAAAGCGCAGCCGATCAATGGGCCGCGCGAGGTGATCAATCAGCCAGGGCGAGCCGGGGTAGCGGCGCAACTGGTCGCTTTGATTGAGCGCTTTGATGCTTGTCATGAATTGCGCCAGCGGCGCGGGTAAATCAGTACGCGACCATAATCGGCCAATGCCGTTGAGATATTCACCCGTGCGCTTGGCCTGCTCGCTATCCAGCACGTAAAGCCCTGCACCCGCATGCGTGTCGATTACCGTGTAGGGCTTGTCTTTACTGTTCATGTGCTGCATGCACAGCATGAGTACCAGATGTTTTAAAACATCGGCGTGATTGCCGGCGTGATAGGCGTGGCGATAACTGAGCATGGCGGCAGGATAGAATGAACAACCATGAATGATACGCAAGGTAGTCGCATTTCCAAACTTATGGCCGAGCGTGGCTTGTGTTCGCGTCGCGAGGCCGACGCTTACATTGAGCGCGGGCTGGTGTTTGTGAATGGCGAGCGGATAACGCAACTTGGCACGCGCGCCATGCCGGATGCCGTGATTTCTCTGGCGCCGGAAGCACGGGCAAGCCAAGCGCGACAGGTCACGATTTTGCTGCACAAGCCGATGAGCTATGTTTCAGGGCAGGCCGAAGATGGCCATCAGCCGGCTTCCGCGCTGATTTCAGCCAAGACGCAGGCGGCGGGCAGCACGCAGCGCTTTCAGCTAGCGCACATGAAAGGCCTCGCTCCGGCCGGTCGGCTGGATATTGACTCCACCGGGTTGCTGGTGCTCACGCAGGATGGCCGTGTGGCGCGCCAACTTATTGGCGATGATTCCACCGTGGAAAAAGAATATCTGGTGCGTGTGGAAGGCCCGCTGGATAGCCATGACCTGGCACTGCTCAACCACGGACTGGAACTGGATGGCAAACAATTGCGTCCGGCTCAGGTGCGCTGGGCTAATGAAGATCAACTGTGTTTTGTTCTCAAAGAAGGCCGCAAGCGACAGATACGCCGAATGTGCGAGTTGGTCGGCTTGCGTGTCACGGGTCTCAAGCGCGTGCGCATTGGCCGCGTGCGCCTGGGCGATTTGCCGCTAGGGCAGTGGCGATACTTGCGCGAGAACGAAAGCTTTTAGAAGAAGCAGGGGCACTCCAAGGGGGCTCTCTGCGCGCGCGCCGCGATTGTTACTGTCTGCGCCGTCTCCCCAGCGCCGACTTTTCGCTGCCGCAACGGGGCTGCGTAATCCTGACAGCAGATTAGCCTGGTGTTGCCAACTTGAGGCCGATGATACCGAGCATGATTAAAAAAAGGCTTCCCAGCCGACCCATGTTCGCGGATTCGTCAAAAAGAAGGATGCCAAAGATGGCTGTGCCCAGTGCGCCGACACCCACCCAGACGGCATAGGCCGTGCCGACAGGCAGAGTTTTCATTGCTATGCCCAGAAGGCCAAGGCTTGCCACCATGGCAGCGAGTGTGCCAATGCTTGGCCAAAGGCGGGTAAAGCCGTCTGTGTATTTCAGGCCAATGGCCCAGACCACTTCGAACAGACCCGCTAAAAGTAGTAAAGCCCAAGCCATAGTCACCTCGGCAAAAAAAGAAAATTTCCATTGCAATGCTTCAGTCGATATTAGCGTAATCAGG
>WOZP01000168.1 GCA_011620215.1 Rugosibacter sp. | reverse complement strand
CGGGCTGCACACTGATGCAGCAAGCTGCATCAGTGTGCAGCCCACTGCACGGTGTTGAGGTCAATTCCTTCTTTGAACATATCCCACAAAGGGGACAACTCGCGTAACTTGCCAATTTTCTCATGCAATAGTTTGATCGTGAAATCGACGTCTTGTTCCGTCGTAAATCGACCTAGCGTGAAACGAATCGAGCTGTGTGCCAACTCATCTGAGCGCCCCAACGCGCGCAGCACATATGAAGGCTCAAGGCTGGCCGAGGTGCAAGCAGAACCACTAGAGACAGCAATATCCTTAATCGCCATGATGAGCGACTCGCCCTCGACATAGTTGAAACTTAAATTAAGATTATGTGGCACACGCTGGGCCAAATCGCCATTGACATAAATTTCTTCGATATCCATCAACCCCTTCATTAAGCGATCACGCAACATCCGAATCCGTTCATTTTCCGTTGCCATCTCAAGCCGCGCGAGGCGAAACGCTTCGCCCATGCCGACGATTTGATGAGTAGCCAATGTGCCCGAACGCAAACCGCGCTCATGCCCGCCGCCATGCATTTGCGCTTCTAACCGGATGCGCGGTTTGCGACGCACATACAACGCACCGACACCTTTCGGACCGTAAGTTTTATGCGCGCTGAATGACATCAAATCAACTTTCAGCGTAGTCAAGTCAATCGGCATTTTGCCGGTTGCCTGCGCCGCATCGACATGAAAAATAACACCCTTCTCGCGGCAAATCTCACCCAATTCAGCTATTGGCTGTATCACGCCAATCTCATTGTTCACCATCATCACAGAAGCCAGTACCGTATCCGGGCGCAGCGCTGCGGCAAATTGCGCGAGAGACACCAGGCCATTTTCTTGCGGCACCAGATAAGTCGCTTCAAATCCCTGACGCTCAAGCTCTTTAACAGTATCCAACACGGCTTTGTGTTCTGTTGTCACCGTGACAATATGCTTACCCTTGGTGTCAGCATAAAAATGCGCAGCGCCTTTGATGGCCAGATTGTTGGACTCTGTTGCACCGGACGTCCAGATAATATCCTTGGCATCCGCGCCGACCAGTTTGGCGACTTCTTCACGCGCATCTTCCACAGCTTTTTCTGCTTCCCAGCCATACGCGTGGGAACGCGAGGCCGGGTTACCAAAGTGCTCTGTCAGCCAGGGAATCATTTTTGCCGCCACACGCGGATCAACAGGCGTGGTCGCAGAATAATCAAGATAAATCGGTAGTTTCATTTTCAGCCTCTCCATTTCAGCGAGTAGTCACAGTGGTCACGCTTCTGCGACCAATGCCTTAAGTTGCCCCAGCGTGGTCTTAAGCGCGCCGAGAAAATCCTGTATTTGTTGCTGAGTTGTCGCTGCGCCCAGACTCACACGCACCGCTCCTCGCGCCAAGGCAGACGGGACGCCCATGGCCATCAGCACGTGCGATGGCGCCGGATTGGCACTGGAACAAGCCGCTCCTGCCGCCACGGCAAAACCTGCGCGATCAAGCCGACCCACCAAGGTTTCACCATCCATATCCGCAAAGGCAAAATAACTGGTGTTTGGCAAGCGCTCTGCTTGTGCAGAAAAAACACACGCGCCCAAGGCGACCAAACCTAACTCTAGCTCTGCACGCAAGGCGCGCAACGTGGTAGCTTGGATTTGCTGATTGGCAACGGCCAATTCCGCCGCCAAACCAAAGCCAGCAATCGCTGCCACATTCTCGGTGCCAGAACGCAAGCCGTGCTCATGCCCACCGCCCGCAATGAGCGGCTGCAATTCAAGCCGCTTATCCAGAATCAGAGCGCCGGCACCTTTCGGCCCGCCAATCTTGTGTGCGGACACTGTCATTGCATGCACACCCGCCACATTGAGGGCACGAAAATCTACCGGAACGCGGCCAAAAGCCTGCACGGCATCGGTGTGAAAAAAGGCGCCTGTCGATTGAGTCTGCGCCGTCAGTTGAGCTGCCAGTTGAACGATATTCTGTATTGCGCCGGTTTCATTGTTCGCGAGCATCACCGAAACCAGTGTGGCACCCCCCGCCGGCTTTTCGTCCAATGCTGCAAAAAAGTCGGCGCTGGTGACACGGCACTCGGCATCGACTGCGATCTCGCGCAAGCGCCAGCCAGTACGCACCAGTTGCCGCGCCGGCTCACGCACGCAGGGGTGCTCAATGGCAGAGATCGCCACGGTGCCCTTGGGCAACAAAGCCGCCGCACCTTTGATAAACAGGTTATTGGCTTCCGATCCACCACTAGTAAACACCACTTCTGTCGGATGCGCTCCGACGGCATACGCCACACGCTGCCTTGCCTCGTCTATCGCCCGCCGCGCCGCACGGCCGTATTCATGGCGGCTGGAGGCATTGCCATACTGTTGCGTCAAGTACGGCAGCATGGCTTCCAGCACCCGTGAATCCAGCGGGGTAGTGGCGTTGTAGTCAAAATAGACAGGTGCGAACATGGCCTATACGCTGGCAACAGCGCCTTGCGTTGGTCCCTTTTTTGTACTCTGTGTCGCACCTGGCTTACGCTGCACCACCCGCTCGTCATGTAACACGTCAGGGGCGGCGTGCTGCTGAGCGACAAGCTCAGCCAGATTCACCGAATCAAGGTAGTCGAACATTCTTTTATTCAGATTTGTCCATAAATCGTGCGTCATGCAAACACGCCGATCTTCAGAGCAATCGCGCTTGCCACCGCACTGCGTAGCATCCAGAGACTCATCGACCGCATGAATGATTTCTGCCACAGAAATACTGCCAGGCGCTTTAGTCAACCGATACCCACCGCCAGGACCACGCACGCTAGACACCAATTGAGAGCGGCGTAACTTGCCGAACAACTGTTCAAGGTACGACAAAGAAATGCGCTGCCGTTCGCTGATGCCCGCGAGCGTTACCGGACCATCGTGCTGGCGCATGGCCAGATCGATCATTGCGGTAACGGCAAAACGCCCTTTGGTTGTCAGCCTCATCTGATGTCCCTTTCATGGGGGTGAAACAAGCCGCTTCAACCCACTCGGTGTAACGAATACAGCGAATACAACAAACCAGCCAAGCCCAAATACCCGACTATTTAGGTCGACTATAGGCTATCCCGATAGATTTAGTCAACTATTTTAGACAGATAGTTAGGGTCGAACTTGTCTGCCGTTGCCATATCGTCTTCCAGAGAAACGCCAGATCGCTCAACCGCCTTCAACAGGCGAGTCAGCCGACGATCTGTCTCAACGGCATGGTCAAGGAGGCCATGAATAGCTTTAGCCAAAGGATCATCTTCATTTTTAGTAATGGCGTAGGCAGAAAACCCCATTTTCTCTGCCTGCTCTTCGCGCACAGAGTCGCGCCCGGCATCCACGATTCGCGCCGGAATACCAACTGCCGTTGCCCCTGGCGGCACATCCCGCACCACCACGGCATTGGACCCCACTTTCGCGCCTTCGCCCAGTGTAATCGGCCCAAGCACTTTTGCTCCGGCACCAATCACTACGCCGCGCATCAGCGTGGGATGGCGCTTGCCCTTGCTCCATGAAGTCCCTCCCAGAGTGACGCCGTGATACAGCGTGCAATCGTCGCTTACCACTGCCGTTTCACCAATCACCACGCCCATACCGTGATCAATAAATACCCGGCGGCCTATGGTGGCACCTGGGTGAATCTCGATGCCGGTTGCCCAGCGCACCAGATGCGCCAAAAAACGCGCCAACCAGCGAAAACGCGCCTGCCACAACCAGTGCGCCACGCGATGCAGCGTGAGCGCGTGTAATCCCGGGTAGCAGGTCAGCACCTCCCACGTCGAGCGGGCGGCAGGATCGCGTTCAAAAACACAGGCGATATCTTCACGTAACCGGGTCAGCATGATTAAATTATTCCCTCCGTAACAGATCGAATGCGGGGTAGTGGTATCTACGACCTTTTTTCCAGTGCCGCGAGCAAACCACGCAATATATTGACTTCTTCTTTTTCAATAACCGCCCGAGAAAACAACCGGCGCATGCGTAAAACAAGCCGCTTAGGGTTCGCGGGATCAAGAAATCCACTGCCAAGCGCTGCTCGCTCGATATGCGCCACCAGATGCTCTACCTCTTCGTGGTTCGCTGGCAACCCCGCACCCGATACTGCGGGCGGCAATCCTGTCACTTCGCCAGCCAGCCTTAGTTCGTAACACATGACCTGCACTGCCGCAGCGACATTCAGCGAGCTAAATGCCGGATTCACCGGAATCATTGCCCAACGGCGACATTGAAGTAACTCTTCGTTCGATAACCCGGCCGTTTCATTGCCAAACACCAGAGCGACCTCACCTGTCGCTGCAGCTGCCACCAGCTCGGCAGCCGCTTCACGCGCCCAGACGGGGGGCACCGCCAACTCACGTCGTCGCGCACTCATGGCAACAGCCAGCACTGTCCCCACAAGCGCTTCCGATAGCGACGTCACTACCTGAGCGGCAGCCAGAATATCCGTTGCCCCCGCTGCCCTGGCGTCGGCTTGTTCATCTGGATATATTTTCGGATTAACCAGCACCAGGCGCGACAGCCCCATGGTTTTCATTGCCCGTGCCACAGCCCCGATGTTGCCTGGATGGCTGGTGTGCGACAAAACAACCCGGATCCGGTCCAAAGGCGGCATTATTTAGCCAGCACCATGACATGCCTTGTGGCAAAAATCCAGCCAGTCACGTGAATCACTTGTAGGTTCATATTAGATAGAATGACGACCTTCGCGCAAACAGCGCCTGCTCTCTTATAAAAATTCCATGCATCCCACGCTCAACATTGCAGTCAAGGCCGCGCGACGCGCTGGTCAAATCATCAACCGCGCCAGCCTTGATATCGCCTCGCTCAACGTCAGCATCAAACAACAAAGCGATTACGTCACAGAGGTCGATCGTGCCGCCGAAGCGGCCATCATTGCTGTCTTGCGCGAGGCCTATCCAACGTATGGAATTCTAGCAGAGGAGTCCGGCCTGGCTGGCACCGATGCCACCGCCGAGTTTCAATGGATCATTGATCCGCTCGATGGCACCACCAACTTCATCCATGGCGTGCCCCAATATGCCATTTCAATTGGTCTGGCAAAACAAGGCGTGGTGCAGCAAGCCGTGGTGTATGACTCCAATCGCAACGAAATTTTTACCGCCAGCAAAGGCGGTGGCGCGTTCGTTAATGGCAAGCGCATTCGTGTCGCCAAGCGCACCCGTCTGGATGAATCGCTGATCGGCACGGGCTTTCCCTACCGCATGTTCGATCACATCGACACTTATCTCGCCATTTTTCGCGATCTGGCACAAAAAACTGCCGGCATGCGCCGTCCCGGTGCCGCTTCGCTCGACCTCGCCTGGGTCGCCTGCGGCCGCATGGATGGCTTCTGGGAGCTCGGCTTAAGCCCTTGGGACATGGCTGCCGGCAGTCTGCTGATTACCGAAGCCGGTGGTCTGGTTGGCGACTTGTCGGGTGAATCAAACTACCTGCAGACCGGCAACATCATCGGCGGCAATCCAAAGATTTTCGG
>WOZP01000019.1 GCA_011620215.1 Rugosibacter sp. | reverse complement strand
ATCTGCCTTCCGGCGCGGCGATTGCCTGCGTTTTATGCGCCTTGGCGAGTATCGGGTTGAGGTCGCGCCAAGCTCAGTGTCGGCCTGGCGCAAGAAAGATACAGTGAGAGATTAGATTCAGGCAGATTTGGCGGGCAAAACCGACTCCAGCGCGAAAAGCTCGGCCACTTCTTCACGGCGGCGAATGAGGTGAACTTTATTGCCATCAACCATCACCTCCGCCGCGCGTGGCCGGGTGTTGTAATTGGATGCCATCGCCATGCCATAGGCTCCGGCGGAGAGAATCGCAAGCAGGTCGCCTTCGGCCAATGCCAAAGCACGATCATGCCCGAGAAAATCACCCGATTCACATACCGGGCCGACGATTTCCCAGCGTTGTTCGGCAGTTTGCGCCGTATCACCCGAGTCGTCCGACCGGATACCGTTGGGCATAACTTTTACAATTTCATGATAAGCGTCATAGAGCGCAGGCCTCATGAGATCGTTCATTGCCGCATCGATAATGGCAAAGTTTTTTTCTTCGCCCGGTTTTAAGACCATCACTTGAGTCAGTAGCAGACCTGCATTGCCTACCAGCGAGCGGCCTGGTTCCAATATCAAGCGCTCATTCCGGCCAGATAGTTTTTTCAGAATCGGCGCCAGGTAATCGGCGACCGAGGGCGCTGGCTCATCTGGATGATACTGAATGCCCATGCCGCCGCCGATATCAATATGTGTCAGCGGAATGTTTGCCCCGGCGAGTTGATCAACCAGCGCGAGTACTTTATCGATAGCTTCGGCTGCAGGGGCGGGGTCGAGCAGTTGTGAGCCGATATGGCAGTCGATACCTTTCACCGCAAGATGTGGCAGTGAAGCGGCGTATTGATAGAGTGCGAAGGCGACATCAATGGCGATGCCGAATTTTGCGCTTTTCAGGCCTGTGGAAATATAGGGGTGAGTTTTCGGATCAACGTTGGGATTTACGCGCAGGGAGATCGGTGCACGTGTGTTCAACTCACCCGCAACGGCATTGAGTTGAGTCAGCTCGCTGGCTGATTCAACATTGAAACAGTGAATTCCGGCGGCAAGGGCCGCACGCATTTCTTCACGCGATTTGCCGACGCCCGAAAACACGATTTTCTCGGCTTTGCCGCCCGCCGCAATGACGCGCGCCAACTCGCCGCCGGAGACGATATCGAATCCGGCGCCAAGGCTTGCGAAAAGATTCAAAATAGCCAAACTGGAGTTAGCCTTGACGGCGTAGCAGATCAACGCGTGCTTGTTAAAACCTTGCGCGTCCAGCGCATTGCGGTATCCGGCATAAGCAGCGGCGAGGGCAGCACGCGAGTAGACGTAGCACGGGGTACCAAAGTGGGCGGCAATATCAGTGAGTGCGACGCCCTCGATAAAGAGGCCATCGGGATGTGGTGTAGTCAAGCGCATTGTGCAGGCTCTGCCACATTGTTGTTATGATTGCGATGAAGAGCAATTAGCTTTGATGAAGCCAGTACGCTACCAGGCGGTCGAGTAAAAAATACTCCTCGCACCGTAATGGGTAGTGATGTGGCGCGAAACAAGTTTTCACGGGCTTTACTAACGACAGTGTCATGGGCGATCTGCGTAGTCGTTGTGAGCGGGAGTTTCAAGGGTGTTTTTGTGCCGCAAGCAGCAAGCAGGAGCAGCATCAAAATGGCGAGCAAAGTACGCATAGCAAAGATGGTTAAAAACGGATAAAGGATGGTAACACGTGATGGATGAGCAGGAATTTATACAGCGGGCAGATCAGGAATTAACACGCCTTGAAGCAGCGCTTGAAGCCATTAGTGAGAGCGCTGTAGCGGATTTTGATGTGGAGACCAAACCCGGGGGCGTGATTGAAATTGAATGCGCCAATGGGTCGAAAATCATCATTAACCGGCACACGGCGGCACATGAGATTTGGATAGCAGCAAAATCGGGCGGCTATCACTTCCGGCCGCAGGACGGCGATTGGCTAGCCACCCGCGATGGTGAAACATTATGGGCAGCTATTGCGCGCGTATTGTCCGAGCAAACGGGAACCGAGATAAATTTGTAATCAGTCTGGCCCGTTAGTGCCATTGTCGCCCTCTGTTTTTTATTGAGGTGGCTGTATTACAGCTTTGGGTTTTGCTTCTTCTACCGGGGCAGGAAGTTGTTGTGCCTCCGCTGGGGAGCCGTCCTCTGGGGCCGATGGTAGATGCTCGCTGTATACCATTTCGTTTATCTCCTTGCCGGAGGGGTCTTTAGCCGTGACCGAGAGCATCCCTGCAGGCGCCTCCGGCCAGCTTTCAGGTATCCCTTTGAGGGCTTGCTCCATGTAACCAATCCATATAGGTAGCGCAGCGGCTCCGCCTGTTTCTCCGCTACCCAGGCGTTTTGGCGAATCGAAGCCCATCCAGGCAATACCCACGACGGTGGGTTGATAGCCGCAGAACCACGCATCGATATAGTCGTTAGTCGTGCCGGTTTTACCGGCTAGATCGCTACGCTTTAAAGCAACTGCGGCACGGGTCGCCGTGCCGCGACGAACCACGTCGTGCATCATGCTATCCATGAGCCAGGCATTACGGGCATCGATCACGCGTAGCGATTCGTCACCGGCGATCGTTGGCTGTGTCGTGGCGAGAACGTTACCTTTGCCATCAAGAATTTGGCGAACGATGTATGGCGCAATGCGATAACCCCCATTGGCAAACACTGAGTAGCCTACAAGTTGTTGCCATGGGGTGACCATACCAGCGCCCAGTGCCATAGTGAGATAGGGCGGGTGTTTTTCGGCATCAAAGCCAAAGCGCGTGATGTAGTCTTGCGCATAGCGGGTGCCAATGGCACGTAACAACCGAATCGACACCATGTTTTTGGATTTTGCCAAGGCAGTACGTAACGTCATCGGGCCTTCATATTTGCCATCGTAATTTTTTGGTTCCCAAACTTGAGAGCCTGTTTCGTCGGCAGAGACGGACAGGGGCTCGTCAGGAAATACCGAGGCGGGTGTGTAGCCTTTTTCCAGAGAAGCCGAGTAAATGAAAGGTTTGAAGCTCGATCCAGGCTGGCGCCAGGCTTGGGTGACATGGTTGAATTTGGTTTGGTTGAAATCAAAGCCACCCACCAGCGCGCGGATAGCGCCATCAACAGGACTGGCAGCGACAAAGGCGGCTTGTACGTCCGGCAGCTGGAGTATCTGCCAGCCTTTATCAGTTTTTTGTACGCGAATGACGGCACCACGGCGTATGCGCTTATTTGGCGAGGCTTTATCATCCAGCATGTGGGCAGCAAATTTCAGGCCATCATCATGGATGTTTACAATTTCACCGCTACGCAGAATAGCGTGAATATTTTTGGGCGAGGCGGCCAGAACGAGTGCCGGCAGCAAGTCGTCACTGCTGGCAAAATCACTGAGTAAATCCTCCAGCGTTTCATCTTGGTCGGGAGCAATAGCCGTTAGGTCGACATAAGTTTCGGCACCCCGATAGCCATGACGCCTGTCGTAGTCGAGGACATTTTTACGTAGGCTGCGATAGGCTGCCTGTTGGTCCTTGAGGGTGATGGTGGTGATGACGCGATAACCACTACTGTAAATGTCGCCGGGGAAGCGTTCAGCCGTAATCTGTCGCGCCATTTCGGCGACGTAATCGGCATGCAAAGCAAACTCATTGGGGCTGCGTTTTACCTTCAATACCTCTTCTTGAGCTTCTTTTAATTGGGCTGCATTAATGAAGCCGAGCTCAAGCATTCGATGCAACACGTAGTTCTGCCTTAATTGGGCACGCTTGGGGTTAGCCACGGGATTATATGCAGAGGGTGCTTTGGGTAGGCCGCCCAGCATGGCAGCTTCAGCGATGGTGATGTCTTTTAATGGTTTGCCAAAGTAAATCTGTGCTGCGGATGAGAATCCGTAGGCGCGCTGCCCAAGATAAATCTGGTTGACATAAAGCTGGAAAATTTCATCCTTGCTCAAGCTGTGCTCAATTTTGATCGCCAAAAGGGCTTCATAGAGCTTGCGAGTCAGTGTTTTTTCACTGGAAAGAAAAAAGTTGCGTGCCACTTGCATGGTGAGCGTGGAGGCACCTTGCCGTTTACCACCACTGACTAAATTGGCAAACGCTGCACGCAATACCCCCAATGTGTCGATGCCAGGGTGTTTGTAAAAACGGTCGTCTTCGGCAGCAAGAATTGCCTGCTTCATGACTGTGGGGACAGCCTCAATACGGACAAAATCACGTCGTTCTTCACCAAATTCGCCGATCAAGTAGCCATCACTTGAATAAATGCGCAGTGGTATTTTGGGGCGGTAATCAGTTACGGCCTCAAGCGAAGGAAGCTGAGGGTATGCAAGAATCAGCACAATGCCGATTAGGGCAGCAGTACCCAGCAGGACGCCACCAATAATGAGCGGGATGCGTAGCGTCCAGCGGTCAAGTGAAAGAACAGATAAGAATGACAAAATAAATAGGGCTGAATGTGTAATATTTAATGTTGTGCATTATAGTCACGCACGGAAAAGCTCGAAGCTACAAAGCATGATGATATTTTTCTTTACAGGTGATATGGTTGCTGTTAGGATTTAAAGTAGATTATGTGTATTTCTCATAGGGCTTTATTTTCAAAGGAAAAGTGTTGCAAATAGATATCTCTTCGCTGAAAACTATTTTCAACCCTAATCTGCGCCCTTTGATTGGTGTGGACATTGCTTCAACATCGATCAGAATGGTCGAGTTAGTTGATGCCGGTAAGGGGGTTCCCCGTGTAGAGCGTTATGTCATCGAGCCCTTGCCAAGAGATGCAGTTGTTGACGGCAATATGGCTGAGCTAGAGGCGGTGTCAAATGCCCTTGTGCGCTGCTGGACCAGGTTGGGCACGAGTACGCGGAATGTTGCTTTAGCGTTGCCAACTGCTGCAGTCATCACTAAGAAGATTATGCTCCCTGCCAATCTACGTGAGCAGGAAATGGAAATCCAGGTGGAGTCCGAGGCTAATCAATATCTGCCTTTTGCGCTGGAAGAGGTCAACCTGGATTTTCAGATTATCGGTCCCTCACCTAATAATCCGGATGACGTCGAGGTGCTGCTTGCCGCATCGCGTAAAGAGCGGGTTGAGGATCGAGTCGCTGTAGCCGAAATGGCCGGATTAAAGCCCGTAGTCATTGATATTGAGGCTTACGCGATTCAGGCCGCCTATGAGTTGGTGCTCAACCAGCTTCCGCAAAATGGACAAGGGCAAATCATTGCACTGATTGATGTCGGGGCTGCGGTAATGAAAGCTACTGTCATGCAGAATGAGACCCAGCTATATGTCCGTGAGCAGGCGTTTGGTGGTATGCAGCTGACCGATGACATTGTTCGCATCTATGGTGTGAGTCCCGCTGAGGCTGAGTTGATGAAATGCTCGGGAACGCCTCCTGATAATTACGCAGCAGAAATACTTCATCCGTTTGTTACGACGATGGCCCAGGAGGTTGCACGTGCGCTGCAGTTTTTTTTCACATCAACCCCGCACAATGAGGTTCATCACATTATTCTGGCAGGAGGCTCAGTTCTTGTTCCCGGGGTAGTCGATAGCATTAGGCAGCAAACAGGTGTCAATACACTGCTGGCTGATCCATTCGCCGGTATGGCGATATCACCGCGTATTCGTGCCAAGCAATTAGCAATGGATGCACCTTCATTGCTCGTAGCTTGTGGTCTTGCCTTGAGGAAGTTTGACCAATGATCAAGATAAACCTGCTTCCCCACCGTGAAGAGGCTCGTCGAGCAAGACGCCAACAGTTTTATGTCTTGATGGGATTAACAACGGTTTTAGTCGGGGTCATCTGGTTTTTGGGTTTTAGCATCATCAACCGGCAAATTGATGTACAGATGAGTAAGAATGAATTTCTCAAATCCGAAATTGCTCTTCTGGACAAGGATATTGCCGAAATTAAAAAGCTTAAAAGCCAAACTGACTCCTTGTTGGCTCGAAAGCGAGTGATTGAAGCCCTGCAAGCCAATCGAACAGAAATGGTGCACCTCTTTAACGAGCTTGCCAAGCGGGTGCCGGAAGGTATTTATCTGCGTACTCTGACGCAAACTGCACAGAAAATTGCCATCACCGGGGTGGCGCAGTCTAATGCGCGAATCACGACGTTAATGAATAATCTTGACGAGTCGCCACTGCTGGAAAATTCAACGCTAATCGAAACCAAGGCTGAAGTAGTGGGTAATCGCCGGTTAAATGCGTTTAGTGTGAATACATTCATAACGCGACAATTAACTGATGTTGAATCGGCCAAGGGAGCTAAAAGATGAAGCTTCCTTTCGCTTCTAAAAAAGCCGGGGTAGGGCATATGCCTGTGGCAGGTTCAGCTGAGGTGTTGCCTGCGAAACCTAAAGGGCCACTAATTGATTTCCATCAAATAGTCGAGGATTTCAAAACAATTGATCCTCAAGATCCGGGACTATGGCCACTTGCCCCGCGTGTCGTTACTTTGCTGGGATTGTTTTTAGCCCTTCTCGGCGCGGCGTGGTGGTTTGGCTGGAGTAGCCAGCTAGAAGAACTGGATGGTCAAAAAGTCCAAGAAGTCAGCCTGAAAGATGATTGGCTTAGCAAGAAAAATCAGTCGATAAATCTTGAAGAGTATCGTCGGCAGTTAGCGGAAATCGATCGATCATTCGGCGCATTGTTAAAGCAGTTACCTAATCGCTCCGAGATGGGCGACCTGTTAGTGGATATCAATAAGGCAGCGCAGGGCAGGGGTTTATCCGTCGAGTTATTCAAGCCGGGCGGGGAAGCCACCAAGGAATTTTATGCAGAAGTACCTATCACGCTGAATCTGATCGGCGGCTATCATGATATCGGTGCTTTCACTGGAGATATTGCCAAGTTACCGCGGATAGTGACACTGAATGATATTAATCTGACCACTGGTCCTAAAGAAGGTGTGCTTGCTCTTAAGGCGACCGCAAAAACTTTCCGTTACCTTGATGATGAAGAACTCGCCAGGAAGAAAAAAGCGAACAAAGGAGCGAACCAATGAGACTCCTTTGGGTTTTATTATCCAGTTGCGTGTTTTTGTTTGGTTGTGCTTCTGAAGAGAATCAGGACCTCAAAGAGTGGATGCAGGAGCAGGCGAAAGATATGCGCGGTAGAGTGCCGCGTTTGCCGGAAATTAAACCCTTTCCTCCTGTGGCATATGAGGCAGAAACCTTGCTATCCCCTTTTGTTGCGGGAAAAATCGTTACCATCGATGCAACCGTCGATAAAACAGCACCCGATCGAAATCGCCCACTGCAGCCGCTGGAAAGCTTTCCGCTGGAAGACTTGAAGGTCGTTGGCGTGATTTTATCTGGCTCAAAGCCTTACGCCTTGATTCAGACCCCTCCCCCGAATAAACCAAAAAACGTTGTTGTGGGGGAGTACATCGGTCAGAGTTTTGGAAAGATTGTGGCAATTAAAAAGGATGGTGTCACCGTGCGCGAAACTGTCCGGGATATTAATGGCGTATGGATCGAGCAAGAAAAAACTCTTTCCGTGCCGAAAGAAGGGGGTTCTTAATGAAAAAAACACATCTTTTCGCGTTTGCTTTGGCGGGTTTCTGGTTTGGTTTGTGCGGAGCTGCGGCAGCGTTTGAAAATGCGATCAAGCAAATTCAGGTGCGCCATGAGGGTGATCAGGTTTTGCTTAAAGTACAGATGGCATCGCCCTTGAAGTCTTTGCCGGGAAACTGGAGCGTGGTTGAGCCGCCACGTGTGGTTTTTGATTTCCCTGAAACCGAAAACCAGTCGGGGCAGGCAGCGCAGAAAGTGGTTGTAGGCGATTTAAAAAGCCTTAACCTTGTACAAACCGAAAAACTAACACGATTAGTGTTAAATCTTTATCGTCCAACCAAATTTTCAACAGAGATTGTTGGCGACGTTCTATTTATCAAATTGCAGACACAAACTGTGGCGACGGGCCAGGAAGCCGCCCCCAGTATCTATCAGCCTGTAGCGCCCAAGCTGGCGACATTTGCTGCAAATAATGCAGTAGTTCGTGATGTGACATTCCGCCGAGGTAGTGAGGGCGAGGCAGTGATTTTGGTCGATTTGACGGATGGTTCAGTGCCGGTTGATATACGTCGGTCAGGTAATGGGTTGTCCGTTGAGTTGCGTGGTGTGGAATTACCCGAGCGACTTCAGCATCGCCGCGACGTTAATGACTTTGCGACACCTGTGACAACCTTCAATGTACAAGCGATAGGTGATCTTACCCGCATAGACCTAGTCGCTCGGGGTAGATGGTTTCATCAATCACATGTGAGTAATAACCAGCTCACTATTGAAATTAAATCGATCCCAGCAGACGAAGCCAACAAGTTGGTGCAAACTGGACAGCAGAGTAAAAAAGTATCTATCAACTTTTATGATGCAGATGCTGCGATGGTTCTGCGGACGCTGGCCGAAATATCTGGTAAAAATGTGCTGATTGATCCTTCGCTTAATGGCCGCCGTGTGACGGCTAATCTGGATAATCTGCCTTATGATCAGGCGCTTGATATCGTTATGACGCAAGTTAACGCCGCGATGCGGGTACGCAACGATGTCATTGTGTTTGGTGACAGGGGAGCGCTGCAAAAGCGGGATCAGGATCTGGCGGATGAAGCGGCTCGAGCTGCGGATACGGCTCCGTTAGTATCTGAGACCTTTACGTTGAATTATGTCAAACCAGCAGATATGGCCGCGTTGATTCAGGCAAATGTTACCCAGGCCGGTGGCACAACTGCACCGAATAGTGCTGATCCTTCTGCCCCAAAGAAAGCTAATAGAGGTGGAATGCTTTCGCCACGGGGTAGTATGGCGACACATGACTTGACTCAAAAATTATTTATCCGCGATATCGCAACGGTTGTTGAAGCCGTTCGAGAGGTTATTCGTAATGTGGATGTTCCACCCAAGCAAGTGATGATTGAGGCCCGCATCGTAGAAGCATCAACGGGTTTTTCAACCGCTTTGGGGGTGCGCTTAAAGTATTTTGGCAACGCGGTGACATCGCTTGGTGGCGGTGCAAAAGCTTCATTGGGCACTGCAAGTAGCGATGGGTTTAGTAATGTCAATGCATTTGGGGCACCCGCAACGCCCTCCTTAATCCGCACCACAACACAAGGGTTCGGTACTAATTTCACGGCCAATGGCACTACAGCGATCAATCTGATGCTTTTCAATAATGCCGCGACCCGGTTGCTTTCCCTGGAGCTTTTGGCAGCAGAGGCGGATGATAAAAACAAAACAGTTTCTGCACCGCGCGTAGTGACACAAAACCGTAAGAGTGCAAAAATCAACAACACACAGCAGGTAACTTTGTTAGTGGGAGTCAATGCCCAAACGGGTTTGCCTATTTATCAGACCTATTCCGCACCGCTGACTTTGGAGGTTACCCCGTCGATCACGCCGGATAACAAAATCAGCATGGAGTTGAAGATTGAGAAAGGCACGATCACCAATGTCACGACAGGTAGCCTGGATACCAACACATTGAATACCAATGTAACCGTCGAAAATGGCGGTACGGTGGTTATTGGCGGGTTTGCCCGGGATAATGACATCAGCTCCGAAGAGCGTGTGCCAGTCTTGGGTGATTTGCCCTATGTGGGTTTTCTGTTCAAAGCTAAAACCCGCCAGCAAAATCGTTCTGAGTTGTTGATATTTGTTACGCCGCGTATCGTGACGGACTTTTTAGCACAACGATAACTTAGCCCACGGCAGTCACTGTAAAGAGCCGTTTTCATGGCTCTTTACAGCTTGTGTGGGTGCCACTGATACAATTCAACGGTGAATTCGAGCGATAACATTTATCTGGTGGGCATGCCTGGTGCCGGAAAAACAACGGTAGGCAGGCAGTTGGCACGTCGTCTGCACCGCCAGTTTATTGATGTTGACCATGAAATTGAAGTGCGTGCCGGCGTCAAAATTTCGGCGATCTTCGAGACTGAAGGCGAAGCGGGCTTTCGTGAACAAGAGGCTCGCGTAATTGCTGACCTAGCTAGGCAATCCAATCTGATTGTGGCTACGGGTGGTGGCGCGGTTCTTAGACAGGAAAATTGCGAGGCGATAAAAAAAAGCGGGCTGGTTGTTTATCTTCGGGTAGCGCCGCGCATTCTGTTTGATCGAACACGCCATGATGCAAACCGTCCGCTACTCCAGGTAGCGAATCCCATGATGAGAATTGAGGAGTTGTTCACGCAGCGCGACCCTGTTTATCAGGATATAGCCGATCTGGTAATGACCAGTGGCGGTGGTAGTGTTTCTTACCTGGTGGCACAAGTTGAACGGGAGTTACGCAAACGATGCGCTGCTTGAACTTGGCTTTAGCTGAGCGTAGCTATCCGATTTTGATCGGTAACGATTTGCTGCAAAGTGCAGAAAATCTACAACCCTATTTGCGCGGGCCGCGAGTTGCCGTGATTAGCAACACAACCGTTGCCCCGCTCTACTTGAGCACGGTGGTTACCTCGCTGGAAAAAGTCGGCGTTGGTGTGACGGCGATTATTTTGCCCGATGGTGAAAAATTCAAGAATTGGGAGTCTCTCAACGCGATTTATGATGGCTTGTTAGCTGCGCGTTGCGACCGCGGTACGACGTTGATCGCATTGGGGGGGGGCGTAATCGGTGATCTTGCGGGGTTTGCTGCAGCGACCTATCAACGAGGGGTGTCTTTTATACAAATCCCGACTACCTTGCTATCGCAAGTGGATTCATCGGTGGGTGGAAAAACGGGCATCAATCATCCGCGTGGCAAGAATATGGTGGGCGCTTTCTGGCAACCCAAGCTGGTTTTGGCGGATACGCGCACTTTGCGATCTTTACCCGCGCGCGAGCTTTCGGCGGGGCTAGCCGAAGTGATCAAATATGGCTTGATACGCGATCTGCCATTTCTGGAATGGCTTGAAGCCAATATGGATAGCCTCGTGGGGCGAGATGATGATGCGCTGGCCTACGCTATTGAACGATCCTGCCGCAATAAAGCCGAGGTGGTAGCGGATGATGAATTTGAAACCGCTAAAGAAGGCGGCCGTGCCTTACTCAATCTAGGCCACACTTTTGGCCATGCCATAGAGTCCGGCATGGGGTATGGCAACTGGCTGCATGGTGAAGCGGTGGCTGCCGGGACAGTGATGGCAGCAGAATTATCGCGCCGTCTGGGCTGGTTATCAGAGGCTGATGTTGATCGCGTGCGGGATATTTTGCAGCGTGCCGGCCTGCCGGTATGCGGCCCCATGCTGGGTGCCGAGCAGTATCTTGAATTCATGTCGCATGACAAAAAAGTGGTCGATGGGCGCATGCGGTTAGTGCTGCTTAAATCCATAGGAAGTGCTGTCACCACAAGCGATGCCGAGCATGCGGACATCCTTGCAACTATAAACGCGTGTTGCCATGAGTGAGCTTGCTTTATATGCGGTAACCGATGTGGCGAGTCGGGGACGCGAAATAAACGAACCACGGCCTAATGCGCGCAGCGAGTTTCAGCGTGATCGCGACCGCATTGTGCATTCCACTGCCTTTCGACGACTTGAGTATAAAACCCAGGTTTTTGTGAATCATGAAGGCGATCTATTTCGTACTCGGCTGACACATAGCATCGAGGTTGCTCAAATTGCGCGCTCAATTGCCCGAGCGTTACGCTTGAATGATGATTTGGCAGAAGCGATTTCCTTGGCGCATGATCTAGGGCATACCCCTTTTGGCCACGCAGGACAAGACGCATTAAATGAATGCATGCAGGGGTACGGGGGATTTGAGCATAACCTCCAGTCGCTACGTATCGTTGAACAGTTAGAGCAGCATTACGGCAGATTTGATGGCTTGAACCTCATGTTTGAAACGCGTGAAGGCATCCTCAAGCACTGTTCGCTTGCCAATGCGCGTACCCTGGGCGAGCTGGGTCAGCGGTTTTTAAAGGGGCAACAGCCTTCGCTTGAAGCGCAAATATGCAATCTCGCGGATGAAATCGCATATAACAACCACGACGTTGACGATGGCTTGCGCTCGGGGTTTATCACCTTGGAGCAGTTGCAAGACGTTAGCCTGTTCAGCCGCTATCTTGCCGAAGTTGACGAGGTTTTTCCTGGCATCACCGGCCGGCGACGGATTCATGAAACCATTCGACGCATTATTGATGCGCAAGTGACTGATTTACTTAATGAGTCTGGTCGGCGAATTTCCCAGGCGACACCTAGGACATTGCAGGATATCCTTGTTGCACCGGTACTGATCGGGTTTTCGGAATCCATGTACGCCGAGAATCGAGCGCTGAAAACTTTTTTGCGCGAACAGCTTTACCGCCACTACCAAGTGGTGCGCATGACAACAAAAGCACAGCGCATTATTCGCGAGCTTTTCACCGCTTTTATGACGGAACCGCGCTTGCTGCCACCGCAATACCAGAAAATTGCCGCGACAGAGGATTTATCTCGCGCAACGGCGGACTATATCGCTGGAATGACTGACCGTTACGCTGTAAAAGAGTATCGACGATTATTTTTAGTAGGTGATGAATAAAAACGATTTTTGTACTTGAGCATATTGAGTTCGAGGGGTTTTGCCGGTATATTTGTTAGTTCCGCCGTCTTTTTTAAAGACGGTCTATCCAAGGCTGGGGAGCAGATTCCCTCGCTTTTTCGCCGACTGCATTTCCGAGGAATGACAAGATGGTATTCCCCCAGCGCCAAGGGCTTTACGACCCTATCCGAGAGCACGACGCCTGTGGTGTCGGTTTCGTGGCCCATATTAAAAACTGCAAAAGCCATGCGATTGTCAAGCAGGGTTTACAGATACTTAGTAACCTTGAGCACCGCGGTGCTACGGGATATGACCCGCTATTGGGCGATGGTGCAGGGATTTTGCTTCAACTCCCCGATCTTTTCTTGCGCGAAGAAGCATTGGTTCAGGATATTGCACTCCCCGTAGCCGGAGAATATGCTTGTGGCAATGTGTTTTTGCCGCAGTCAACCAACGGGCGTGCCGCGTGCGAATCTGTCATGGCGCGTGTTATCCATGAAGAGGGGCAAAATTATCTGGGTTGGCGCGATGTACCTCGAGATAACTCGGGGCTTGCCCAAGCCGCTAAAGATATTGAACCCGTAGTGCGTCAAGTGTTCATCAGCCGTGGCGATAAGTGCCCCGATCAAGAGGCGTTTGAGCGCAAGCTTTTTGTTATTAGAAAGCGCGTTGAGCATGAGGTTCGCCGATTAAAGCTGGGCGATATCAACCAGTTTTATATTGCGTCATTATCCTCGCGGACCATCGTTTACAAAGGTATGCTGCTCGCCGACCAAGTGGGCAGTTATTTCATTGATCTGCAGGACGAGCGTCTGGTGTCTGCCATCGCTTTGGTGCATCAACGCTTTTCAACCAATACGTTTCCTACGTGGGATCTTGCGCATCCGTTCCGCATGATTGCGCACAATGGTGAAATCAACACGGTACGTGGCAATATCAATTGGATGGCTGCACGGCAGGGGGCAATGAGGTCGAAATGGCTGGGTGACGACCTCAAAAAACTGTGGCCGTTGATCATTGATGGTCAATCGGATTCGGCAAGTTTTGATAATGCCTTGGAACTGCTGGTTATGGGCGGGTATTCCCTGCCACATGCCATGATGATGCTGATCCCCGAAGCATGGGCAAGCAATGGCTTGATTGATGAAGAGCGCCGCGCTTTTTATGAATTCCATGCGCCTCTCATGGAGCCCTGGGATGGCCCTGCTGCTGTCGCGTTCACGGATGGCCGCCAGATTGGCGCAACGCTGGATCGAAATGGCTTGCGTCCGGCGCGCTATCTGATAACCGATGATGACATAGTGCTGATGGCATCAGAAATGGGTGTGCTGACATTTCCTGAAGAAAAAATTGTCAAAAAATGGCGCCTGCAACCAGGGAAAATGTTTCTCATTGATCTGGAAGCGGGCCGCATCATTGATGATGCTGAACTCAAGCATGCGATTGCAACTGAGCAGCCTTATGGGCAATGGGTAAAGGAATCCCGGCTGTTCTTGGCAGGCTTGTCAGCCAATGCAAAAGGGTCTCTAAAGCTCAAAGAGTCGCTGCTGGATACCCAGCAAGCATTTGGCTATACCCAGGAGGATATTAAATTCATCCTTGAGCCGATGGCTGCAAATGGCGAGGAAGCCACGGGATCGATGGGTAACGATTCTGCGTTGCCGGTATTGTCCTCGCGCGAAAAGCCCTTCTATAGCTACTTTAAGCAGCTTTTTGCCCAGGTGACTAATCCACCAATTGATCCCATTCGCGAAGAAATTGTGATGTCACTCACAAGCTTTATTGGCCCAAGACCTAATTTGCTGGGCATAGCCAATGGTGATGACGAATCGCTGACGCCTTGTTTGGAGGTGACACAGCCCGTCCTTTTGGATGAGGATTTCACGCGTTTGATCTCGATCGAGAAGGCTACGCAAGGGCGCTTCAAATCGCTGGTTCTGGATATGACTTACCCTGTGGCTAGCGGCGCTGCGGGTTGTGCAGTTGCATTAGCCGAGCTTGCGGCTGCTGCCGAGCAATCCGTGGCGGCGGGTTACAACATCGTGGTCCTGTCGGATCGTGCGGTGTCGTCCGAGCGAGTAGCTATTCCCGCTTTACTTGCATGTGCCGCAGTGCATCACCACCTCATCAAAAAGGGCTTGCGTACCAGCACTGGTCTGGTAGTTGATACCGGCTCTGTGCGCGAAGTGCATCATTTTTCCTTGCTCGCGGGTTATGGTGCTGAGGCGGTTTGCCCTTGGTTGGCACTTGAAACCATCGCTAAATTTTCAGGCAAAGATGCTAAAGAGGCACAGAAGAAATTTGTCAAAGCGGTTGGCAAGGGCCTGAATAAGGTCATGTCCAAGATGGGCATATCAACCTATCAGTCTTATTGTGGCGCGCAGATTTTCGAAGCGATTGGCCTGAATTCCGAGCTTGTTCGCGAATTTTTTACTGGCACTTCAACACAGATTGAAGGCGTTGGTTTGTTGGAGGTCGCAGAAGAAGCTGTGCGCATCCATCGCGCTGCCTTTTCTGCCGACCCCGTGCTGGCTAATAGCCTGGATGCGGGAGGTGAGTATGCGTATCGTGTCCGTGGCGAAGATCGGATGTGGACGCCTGATACCATCGCTAAACTGCAACATGCCACACGGTCTGGAAAGTACGAAACGTATAAAGAATATGCGCGGCTGGTTAATGATCAAAGCAAACGTCACCTGACCTTGCGTGGTTTGTTTGATCTTAATCCGGCAGGCCCGCCGGTGCCTTTAAATGAGGTTGAATCAGCCAAGGACATCGTCAAGCGGTTTGCCACGGGGGCCATGTCGCTCGGATCGATTTCGACTGAAGCGCATACGACCCTGGCGATTGCCATGAATCGTATTGGCGGAAAATCCAATACCGGCGAAGGCGGCGAAGATCCGCGTCGTTTTGGAAAAGTCGGCGCTGGTGCTACGGTGGCCAGCGTGGTTGGAGCGAGCCGCGTGGAGGCAAATATTCCCCTGAAAGAGGGCGATAGCTTACGTTCGGCGATCAAGCAAGTGGCATCCGGGCGATTTGGTGTTACGGCAGAATATCTGAGTAACGCAGATCAACTGCAAATCAAAATGGCGCAAGGTGCAAAGCCTGGCGAAGGCGGTCAATTGCCGGGACACAAAGTCTCCGAGTACATTGGCTTTTTGCGCCACTCGGTACCCGGTGTTGGTTTGATTTCACCACCGCCACATCATGATATTTATTCAATTGAAGATCTGGCGCAGCTGATACATGATCTGAAAAATGCGAATCCGGAGGCCTCGGTGTCGGTCAAGCTGGTGTCCGAAGTCGGCGTGGGTACGGTTGCCGCTGGCGTGACCAAAGCCAAGGCGGACCACGTCGTGATCGCTGGCCACGATGGCGGCACCGGTGCATCACCTATTTCCTCGATCAAACATGCCGGCACGCCTTGGGAACTCGGCTTGGCGGAAACGCAGCAGACGCTGGTGCTGAACAAACTGCGCGGGCGCATTCGCGTGCAGGCTGACGGCCAGATGAAAACCGGGCGCGATGTGTTGATTGCTGCATTGCTCGGTGCGGATGAGTTTGGGTTTGCCACAGCCCCCTTGGTTGTCGAAGGCTGCATCATGATGCGTAAATGCCATCTGAATACCTGCCCAGTCGGTGTCGCCACACAGGATCCGGTACTGCGCAAACGGTTTTCTGGACAGCCTGAGCATGTGGTTAACTATTTCTTTTTTGTCGCCGAAGAAGTTCGTGAATTGATGGCGAAATTAGGCATTCGTCGTTTTGAAGATCTGGTAGGTCGTGCGGATCTCCTGGATACGCGCGAGGGCATTGCGCATTGGAAAGCCAAAGGGCTCGATTTTTCGCGCATCTTTTATATGCCGCCAGTTTCAAGCGATGTTGCGCTGTGCCACCGTGAAACGCAAGATCATGGTTTGAACCGTGCCCTGGATCACGAGTTGATCAGCAAAGCTGCGCCTGCCTTGAAGCATGGGACCAAAGTGACAATTGACGCTGCGATCAAAAACCAAAATCGTACGGTTGGCACCCTGCTGTCGCATGAGATCGCCAAGCGCTATGGCCATGCCGGATTAGCAGACGGTACGATTTCCATTCATCTGACTGGCACCGCAGGGCAGAGTTTTGGCGCATTTCTGGCGCGTGGCATTACGCTGGATTTGGTCGGCGAAGGTAATGACTATGTTGGCAAGGGATTGTCTGGTGGCCGCATCATTGTGCGTCCGCCGAAAGCATTCCGTGGCAAATCGGCTGAGAACATCATCGTTGGCAATACCGCGCTGTATGGCGCGACCGAAGGCGAAGCGTTTTTCAGCGGTGTGGCTGGCGAGCGGTTTGCTGTACGTAACTCAGGCGCTACGGCGGTTGTTGAAGGCGCGGGTGACCACGGCTGCGAATATATGACCGGTGGCACAGTGATTGTCCTCGGGCTCACGGGGCGAAACTTTGCCGCAGGCATGTCTGGCGGCATAGCATATGTGTATGACGCTGATGGCCAGTTTTCCCAGCGGTGTAATGCGGCTATGGTGGCGTTGGAGCCCGTGCTCTCTGCCGATGCACAAGCCGATGACGGCCTGCGGCATCGTGACGAAACAGACGAGGCGCAACTGAACCGACTGATAGCACAGCACGCTCAGTTGACAGGTAGCGAACAAGCGAAGATGTTGCTTGCTGACTGGCGGCAAACGCTGAGTCGGTTTGTGAAAGTTTTCCCCCATGAATATCGTCGTGCATTAAAGGAAATGGCGGCGACCAAAATGAAAGAGGCTGCTTGATGGGTAAGCCCACCGGGTTTTTGGAGTACGAACGGATTGCTGACGCTTATGAGCCGGTGGCAAAACGAATCACGCTTTACAAGGAATTTGTTCCACGGCTAGCGGATGGAAAAGCCAAAATTCAGGCGGCAAGATGCATGGATTGCGGCATTCCGTTTTGCAATACGGGCTGCCCGGTCAATAACATCATTCCTGACTGGAATGATTTGGTCTACCGTGGCAATTGGCAAGAAGCCATTGAGGTATTGCATTCAACGAATAACTTTCCTGAATTTACCAGCCGTATCTGCCCGGCCCCATGTGAAGAAGCGTGTACGCTCAATATCCCGCATACGCCTGTTGGCATCAAGTCGATTGAGCGCGTCATCATCGATAAAGCAGGTGAAAATGGCTGGGTTGTGCCACAACCACCGACGCAAAAAACGGGCAAAAAAATTGCTGTGGTCGGCTCAGGTCCTGCCGGTCTGGCAGCAGCGCAGCAATTGGCGCGCGTTGGCCACGCGGTCACCGTGTTCGAGAAAAGCGATCGTATCGGCGGCTTGCTGCGTTATGGCATTCCGGATTTCAAGCTGGATAAACGCTTGATTGACTGGCGCATGGCGCAAATGAAAGCCGAAGGTGTGACATTTGCGACAGGCATCATGGTGACAAATACCCAGTTGACCGAAGGTATTCACAGCGATGCGAAAAAAACTGTAACACCAGAGCAATTGCGCAAGGATTTTGATGCTGTTGTTTTGGCCGGAGGGTCTGAGGTGCCGCGCGATTTACCCATTCCTGGCCGGGAATACAAGGGTGTGCACTTTGCACTTGAGTTTCTCATCCCGCAAAACAAGGAAGTCGCTGGTGGGCGTAAAAACCCAATCAATGTCAAAGGCAAGCATGTCCTGGTAATTGGCGGCGGCGATACGGGCTCTGATTGCGTTGGCACTTCAAACCGCCATGGGGCAGCGAGCGTCACTCAAATTGAGCTGATGCCACGCCCTCCCGAGCAAGAAAATGGCGCGTTAACCTGGCCTTATTGGCCTTTGCGGTTACGCACCTCTTCTTCGCATGAAGAAGGCTGTGAGCGTGATTGGGCGATTGGCACCAAAGCCTTTATTGCCCACGAATCAGGCGCCTTGCGTGGCCATCTCAAAGCGGTGCATGCCGTGCGTCTGGAATGGAAAGACGGCAAGATGCAAGAAGTGCCAGGCTCTGAATTCGAGATTCAGGCGGATTTTGCTTTTCTGGCCATGGGATTTGTCAGTCCGGTTGGCGGTGTGCTGGAAGCCTTTGGCGTGGCTAAAGATCCGCGTGGTAATGCCAGCGCGAACACGGAAGGCAATGTGGCGTATCACACCAATGTGCCGCGAGTGTTTGCGGCAGGCGATATACGGCGTGGCCAATCGCTTGTGGTGTGGGCGATCCGCGAGGGGCGCCAATGTGCGCGCGCAGTGGATGAATTTTTAATGGGCGAAAGCGTCTTGCCGCGTTAAGTTGGCTGCGCACCTGGATATTAACGCCATGGTCATCAATGTCGTCATTCTTGCGGCGGGCCAAGGCAAGCGCATGAATTCTGCGCTACCCAAGGTGCTGCATCCATTGGCGGGCAAGCCGCTACTTGGTCATGTACTGGATACGGCTCGCGCAATTGGCGCTGGGCATATTTGCGTCGTGTATGGGCATGGGGGTGAGCAAGTTCAGGCGAGACTCAATGCGCCTGATGTCACTTGGGTAAATCAGTCACCACAGCTAGGTACGGGCCACGCAGTATTGCAAGCTATGCCGCAGCTGGTTCCGACGATGCCTTCATTGACCTTGGTGTTGTATGGCGATGTGCCATTGATTCAGGCGTCCACTCTGCAGCGGTTGCTTGATGTGGCAGTACAAGGAGCGCAAAGTGAACCAGGCGCAAAAGGAAGCACGCAAGGCGCTTTGGCATTGCTGACAGCAAACCTTGACAACCCGCAGGGTTATGGCCGTATTGTCCGTGAGGCGGACACGGGCAAGGTGACGTGCATTGTTGAAGAGAAAGACGCCAGCGACGCGCAACGCCAGATCCATGAAATCAACACCGGTATTCTGGTGGCACCCACAGAAGCGCTATCTCGCTGGCTGCCGACACTGGGCAATCGTAATGCGCAGGGCGAATACTATCTCACCGATATTGTCGCCATGGCCGTTGCTGAGGGATTGCCTGTCGTGACGGCGCAGCCTGAGGTGGCGTGGGAAACTGAAGGGGTGAATAGTAAAGTGCAGCTCGCGGCCTTAGAGCGCATTTATCAACGCAAGATTGCTGATACCTTGCTTAACGCGGGCGTGAGCCTGGCTGATCCGGCACGCATCGATGTACGCGGTCAACTGACATGCGGTCGCGATGTTTTCATTGACGCGAACAACCTATTCGAAGGGCAGGTAACGCTGGCAGATAACGTACGCATCGGTGCAAACTGCGTGTTGAAAAATTGCCACATCTTCGAGGGCGCAGTCATTGCGCCTTTTTGCCATATTGAAGATGCCGATGTCGGCCCGGATTGTCGCATTGGTCCCTATGCGCGGTTGCGCCCGGGTACTGAACTTGGCCGGGACGTGCATATCGGCAATTTTGTTGAAGTTAAAAACAGCACCATTGCAGACCACTCCAAAGCCAACCATCTGGCTTATATCGGGGACGCCACCATAGGCCAGCGGGTGAATGTAGGCGCTGGCACGATCACATGCAATTACGATGGCGCCAATAAATTTCGCACCGTGATCGAAGACGATGTTTTTATTGGTTCTGACACGCAGCTTGTCGCGCCGGTGACGGTCGGCTGTGGCGCAACCCTCGGTGCTGGAACGACACTCACCAAAGATGCACCGCCTGATCAACTCACCATTTCACGCACCAAACAGTTATCGATTGCTGGCTGGAAGCGTCCTGTAAAACAGAAAAAGGATTAACTATGTGTGGCATTGTCGCTGCCGTTGCCGCGCGCAACGTTGTACCTGTTCTGATTGAGGGCTTGCTGCGTCTGGAATATCGCGGCTATGACTCAGCTGGTTTGGCACTGCTAAATCCTAAGCTCACGCGTCTGCGCAGTGTGGGGCGGGTGGCGGAGCTAGCGACTCAGGCAGCAGATCAGATGGCGCATCTGGGTATTGCGCACACGCGATGGGCCACGCATGGCGTACCCAGTGAACGCAACGCGCATCCGCATGTGTCGGCTGACTTGGCGGTGGTACATAACGGCATCATCGAAAATTATGCCGAGTTGCGCGCAGCACTCATGGCAGACGGCTACGTATTTACCTCGGATACGGATACCGAAGTGATTGCTCACCTGATTCAGCAGATATGGAAAACCGCGCCAGACTTGTTTGCAGCGGTGCAACTGGCGACGACGCGCCTGACAGGGGCTTATGCCATTGCGGTGCTCAGGGAGGGCGATGAGCGCATTATCGTTGCCCGACACGGTGCCCCGTTATTGCTTGGGGTGGGTGAGGACGGTTACTACGCGGCGTCGGATGCAGCTGCGTTATTGCAAGTCACACGGCAGATTATTTATCTTGAGGATGGCGATTGCGCCGAGCTCAAACAAGGCTCGCTCAAAATAGTCGGTGCTGGTGGTACGGCGGTAGTGCGTCCCGTGACGCAAAGCAGCTTGTCTGCCGATGCGGTTGAGCTGGGCGACTATCAGCATTACATGCAAAAAGAGATTTTCGAGCAACCTCAGGCGCTTGCGGCAACATTGGAAATGATCAGCGGGGCGCAAACCTTTACGCCTAATCTATTTGGCGTGGCTGCCCCTGAATTGCTGGCTGGAGTTCAATCCGTGCTTATTCTGGCGTGCGGCACCAGCTATCACTCGGGCTTGGTGGCACGATACTGGATAGAGCAGTTGGCAGGTGTGCCGTGCACCGTTGAAATTGCCAGCGAATATCGCTATCGAGTATCTGTACCGAACCCGGATCAACTGGTCGTTGCGATCTCTCAATCAGGCGAAACAGCCGATACGCTGGCCTCAGTTCGGCACGCCAAGGCGCAAGGCATGCAGCGCACGCTCGCGATTTGCAATGTGCCCGAATCCGCGATTGTGCGCGAGTGTGCATTGCGCTTTTTGACGCGGGCTGGTCCTGAAATCGGCGTGGCATCAACCAAGGCGTTTACCACACAGTTAGCCGCGTTGTTTCTGCTCGCCGCCACGCTAGCCAAACAGATTGGCCGACTGACGCCGGAGGCCGAAGTGCAGCACCTGACTGCATTGCGCCACCTGCCCGTGGCAGTGCAAAAAGTGTTGGCAGGCGAAGCAGACATCAAGGCATGGGCCGCTCAATTTGCCAACAAGCATCATGCCCTGTTTCTGGGTCGTGGCCAGCATTACCCCATCGCGCTGGAAGGCGCGCTAAAGCTCAAGGAAATTTCTTATATCCACGCCGAAGGCTACCCCGCAGGTGAGCTAAAGCACGGCCCACTGGCGCTGGTGGATAAAGACATGCCCGTGATCAGCATTGCGCCCAATGACGCTTTGCTTGAAAAATTGAAATCCAATTTGAAAGAAGTCGCCGCGCGCGGTGGCGAGCTGTATGTGTTTGCCGATGCGGATTCAGCCGTGGAAGAAGAGCCTGGCGTGCATGTGCTGCGCTTGCCCGAGCACTATGGACTGCTTAGTCCGGTACTGCATGTCGTGCCACTGCAATTGTTGGCGTATCACGTGGCGTTGGTAAAAGGCACGGATGTCGACAAGCCGCGTAACCTTGCCAAATCGGTGACGGTGGAATAAGGCGCCGGGTTAAGTGGTTAGTGATAGCACTAAGGTCTATTGACTGGTCAGCCTGCGGCGCAGCCAAAAGCTCGTTCCATCAACGAGGCTAATCAGCACCAGCATCGCGATGATGACGCTGGCAGCTTGCTGCATTTGAAACAAGGAAAGATGGTATTTCAGCATTTGTCCCAAGCCACCGGCACCGATGATCCCCAGGATGGCTGCGGCACGTATGTTGTTTTCCCAGCGATACAGGGTGTAGGACATCAGCTGCGGCAGGATTTGCGGTAACGCTGCGTAAAAAAAGGCAGCCATCGGTTTCGCACCATTAATACGCAAGATAACTTCAGGCGCAGGCGGCATGTTTTCAAGGGCGTCGGCGAACAGGCGGCCAAGCACGCCGGTAGTGTGAACTGCCAGCGCCAGCGTGCCTGCAAATGGGCCCAGTCCGGCGGCAATCAGTAAGATGAGCGCCCAGATCAGCTCCGGTATCGAGCGTAAGATATTAAGTATCAGGCGCATTGCCAAGCGGGCTGCAGGGCCGAATCTGCCGCTGGCAGGCAGCGCAAGTGTGAGACCGCATATGGATGCGATGCCGGTTCCCAATGCCGACATAGACAACGTCTCCAGCGTGCCCTGTGCCACTTTTATCAGGAAAGGCCAAGCCAGTTCCGGCGCTGCGAAGCCGCGTAAAAACTCTATGCTTGAGCGCGCTGCATCGGCTGTAAAAAGTTCACTCCACTGGAGGGCCAGTGAGTAAAAGCTAGCGCAGATCAGTGTCAAAAGACCAAGCAGAAACAGCAGGGTGGCAGGCTTGATACGCGTTGGCACAGTGGAGGGGCAGTGTTGCATCTCAGCCCAGCCGCTTGCGCAAAAAAGTGCTGATTAGATCAGCGCAAGCCACCAGCAGCACAAAAACGATCAGCATGGTGGACACTTCGCCGCCCGCCAGCATTTTCATCGATTCGTCCATACGCTGGCCGATGCCGCCTGCCCCGACGAAGCCCATGACCACTGAGCCGCGGATCGCGCACTCCCAGCGAAAGGTGGTATATGAGACCAATTCGGAAGCCGATGCGGGCAAGGCGCCATAAAACAAGGCGGCCAGTCGGCCGCTACCATTTTTCAACAGTGACTGGGTCGCATGCGCTTCCGAAGATTCAAGAATCTCTGCGTAAACTTTGCCGAGCATGCCACTGTATGTCAGGGCAATAGCCAATACACCGGCCGTCGGTCCAAGACCAAGGATGCGCACCAGGAGCAATGCCCAAACCAGCTCTGGCACGCTGCGCAACAACACCAGCAACCAGCGAACCACTTGCCTGACTACAGCACTGGCCAAACGCATCCGGCCGGATTCCAACCGTGAGATCGACAGTGATTCTGTCGCCAGCAGGGTGAGTGGAATCGCACTCAACAGGGCCAGGGTCAGTCCTGCTGTGGCGATAGCGATGGTTTGCCAAGTGTCTTGCATAAGCAGCACTAAAAAATCTTTGGAATGTGCCGGTGGAAAAAAACTGGCAAGAAAGTGTCTGGTCGCGCCCAGGCTTTGTGCATCGAGCAATATCCACGGCTTGAATTCGCTCGCAATCAGCAGCGGCCACAACACGATCAAGGCAATAAGCGATGCGGTGATACGACCTCGCCAGGCGGGGTCGGGATAGCGTGAAACAGCAGTGTTAACAACTATGCTCATTGCATATCAGCAGGGTGAGGGGCCAGGCCGACAAGTATCTTCTGGGTCGATGGATTCGGGATGTTGGGTCGGGGGAGTGTTTCGGTAAAGCGCGGCGAGCATCGTTTCACTCACCTCATTGCGCGGAGCGTCAAAGACAATTCGTCCATCGGAGAGACCAACGATGCGTGGAAAATGACTGAGCGCCAGCTCGACTTGATGCAGACTGCAAACCAGTGTGGCGTTGCGGCTAGCCGCTTCCAGTTGCACGACGGCCAGCGTTTGTAGCGCTAACGTGGGGTCAAGCGCAGAGAGTGGCTCATCCACCAGCAAGGCATCGGCTTGGGATACCAGCAAGCGTGCCATCCCACAGCGCTGACGCTCGCCGCCTGACAGTCGATCCACCCGCGCATATAACTTGTCCTGAAGGTTAAACCGTGCCAGCGCAGCATAAGCAACCTCGGGTTCCCTGGGTTTGATCAGCGAGATGATTGCATGCCAGAAACCCCACTGCGGTAGGCATCCGGCCAGAACGGCTGTTACCACCCGCTGGCGTGGTGGCAGTGGTGGCGTCTGCGGCGCAAGAAACAAACGTCCGCGAAGTGCATGACGTGCGGCAGGCTGCATCGCCCATGGCTGCAAACCAAAAACGGAGAATTTGCCACCAGGTTCAGGTTGATGGGCGCAGGCCAAGGCATGTAATAAAGTTGTTTTTCCCGCGCCGGATGGCCCGATCAAAGCGATCTGCTCGCCTTGCTTGATCGACAAATTGATATCGATCAAGGCCAATGAATTGTTGCGCACGACTGAAGCATGGCGCACGCTGAGGCCGCTTAATACGAACGACATGTTTACTTGAGCAGGCCTGCGCTGCGTGCTGCGGCTTCTATCGTGCTGTAATTTTCTGCCTTGGTCGGAATGAAGCGTGTGGCACGTTGCAGATCGAGAATCTCCTTGTCGTGTGGATCGTTCTTGTCCAGCGCAAGGAATGCGTTCGTCAACTTCTCGCGCAATATCGGGGGCATGTCAGCGCGCACTGTCCAGTTGTAGTCGTAATAGCCCGGGGTGGTGTAGAACACATGCACGACATTGGCATCCACCTTGCCTTGCGACAACAGTTTTTCCCATACGGAGCTGTTCAATGCGCCCGCATCCACTTTGCCACCTGCTACTGCCGCGACTGTTGCATCATGTGCTCCGGAAAAAGCAATGCGTTTCATGTCAGTTTCCGGGTTGATATGGGCTGCCAGCAAAAAAGAACGAGGCATCAAATGACCGGAGGTGGAAGATTCCGCGCCAAAAGCGAATGTTTTTCCCTTGAGGTCTTGCAACTTCGTGATGTCCTGGTGCGTGGTGATAAAAACAGACTTGAATTTTTCGTCTTCCTCACGCTGTACCAGAGGGATCACCTGATTGTTGCTGCGGATCTTGGCTTGCACAAAAGTGAAGCCACCAAACCAGACCAGATCCAGTTTGTTGTTGACCAGACCTTCAACCGATGCTGCGTAATCGGTAACGGGAGTAAACGCCACTTTCATGCCAAGTTTCTTTTCCAGATACTCGCCCAGGGGCTTGAACTTCCGTTGCAATTCCGTTGGTGATTCATCGGGGATGGCGGAAACGCGCAAAACCGGTTGCGCCAAGGACAGGTTGGCTGAAAGCAGTGCTATTGAGGCGAGCACAGCGGCCAAGAGTGATGTGATATTTTTTGCAGATGCAAGGTAAGTCATGGTGGCCCTTTATAAAAAGTGGGCGCGGACAGACTATGCGAGAAAAGACAGATATAACCATATGCCACGCAGTGTTTAGCGTGGGAAAAGTTTCGACCGCTCGACGGGTGAGAAAACGGCAGTCAAGCTTCGCACCTCATAGGATCTGCTGACCTGCACACTGGCAGCGCGTTGATACGGTACATTCCATCGCATCCGGTTTATGCCAGCCACACACGGGCCGTCTGACCCAATTCACTTAATAAATCAAATGAAGAGGCGTTACGGCGAGCCAACAGTCAATGAATACGACAGCGAAGCGGAGCTTAACAGAAGAGGTGCTGGAAAACGCGATGACTCATCCCATTTTCAATAGAACGGGGGCGCTCGCCTGATTTCAGGATACTTGCTCTCGGCCAACCGTGATGGATATGAGAATTTATTGAAATTCTGTTCTTTTCGGATAAGCTTCCTTGGGTTGGATCGCCGATCTATCGCCGTATTTGTCAGTAAAAAAGTAAAAAAACATCATGCCCCCAATACCTAAACCCCGCCTGACCATGCTCAAGGGCTTGTTACCCTTTCTGGCACCTTATCGCATGCGTTTTGTATTAGCCGCCATTGCGCTTGTGGTGGCAGCTAGCGCAACGCTGGCAATTCCCTACGCCTTCAAGCAGATGATCGATCTTGGTTTCGGTGCTTCGGGCAACCAAAGCCGCGCTCACATCGACTTGTATTTTCTCGCCCTGTTTGGGGTTGCCTGTGTGATGGCTGTGGCTACGGCGGCACGCTTTTATGCGGTTTCCTGGCTGGGCGAGCGAGTTACGGCCGACATTCGTGCCGCAGTGTATGGCCATGTGCTTGCGCAAAGTCCGCAGTTTTTCGAGACTACTCGGACGGGCGAGGTTCTCTCGCGACTGACCGCTGACACAACGCTGATTCAGACCGTCGTCGGCACCAGCATCTCCATGGGGTTGCGCAATTTATTGCTGTTCATCGGCGGTCTGGCCATGATGATGGTCACCAGTTTCAAGCTATCAATTATTATCATTGTCATGCTGGTCGCAGTAGTGTTGCCTATCGTTTTCTTCGGCCGTCGCGTGCGCAAGTTATCGCGTGACTCACAAGACCGTGTCGCCGATGCCTCCGCTCTGGCTGGCGAAGTGCTCAACGCCATGCCCACGGTGCAATCTTTCACGCAAGAAGCGCAGGAGAGCGCGCGTTTCGGCGATTCGGTGAACACGGCTTTTGATACCGCCATCCGCCGCATCCAAGCCCGCTCGCTGCTGACTGTCATTGCCATCCTGCTAGTGTTCGGCGCCATCGTCTTTGTGCTGTGGCTGGGTGCGCATGCGGTGATCGAGGGGCGCATGACGGGCGGCGATTTGGGCCAGTTCGTTCTTTATTCGGCGCTGGTTGCCGGCGCCATTGGCGGGCTGGCAGAGGTACTGGGCGATGTGCAGCGCGCCGCCGGTGCTGCCGAACGTCTGCTTGAATTGTTCGCTGCCGAATCATTAATTCAATCGCCAGAGATTCCCCGCAGACTGCCACCAAAAACGGGCCAGGGCGCCTCACTTATTCTGGAAGAAGTGACTTTCCACTATCCATCTCGCCCGCTTAACAGGGCGCTGGATCATGTCTCGATCGCTATCCGGCCCGGTGAGACTATCGCCGTCGTCGGTCCCTCTGGCGCTGGCAAAACGACATTGTTTCAGTTACTGCTGCGCTTCTATGACCCGCAGCAGGGACGCATCACCCTTGATGGCGTCGACATCCGCGAGCTCGCGCTGACCGACCTGCGCAATGCCATCGGCATCGTGCCGCAGGACAGCGTGACCTTTTCTGCCAACGCGCTGGAAAACATTCGGTATGGCCTGCCCGGCGCCAGCGATGCGGAAGTGATTGCCGCTGCGCGCCTGGCGGCGGCACACGAGTTTATCGAGAAGCTGCCCGAGGGCTATCAGAGTTTTCTCGGCGAACGCGGCGTGCGTCTTTCCGGCGGGCAGCGCCAGCGTATTGCCATCGCCCGCGCCATGCTGAAAAACCCGCCGCTGCTGCTGCTGGATGAGGCCACCAGCGCGCTGGATGCTGAATCGGAACGGTTGGTGCAGGGCGCGTTGGAAGCCGCCATGCAAGGCCGCACCACGCTGATCATCGCCCACCGCCTGGCCACCGTGCAACGTGCCGACCGCATCCTCGTTATGGAAGAAGGGCGGATTGTCGAAACCGGCACCCACGCGGATTTAGTGGCGAAGGGTGGGCTTTACGCGCATCTGGCTGCGCTGCAATTCCACGCGATGGCTTAGTGATGGCTTGGTAATGGTTTAGTGGCTGCATGCGGATGAATACGCCATAACGGGTACTATCCGTTTTCATTTGTTCAAGAGAAACTATCGCCGAATGCAAACAGAAGTTAAAGAGAAGCCCCAATACGCCATTGTGGCAGCCGTGCAGTTGCCTGGCGTGAGCGATGTTGAGTTTGAAGCGTCGCTAACCGAGCTGCGCGAGCTCGCCAAGACACTCGGGTTTACCGTTATCCGCACATTTACGCAGAAGCGCTCCGGCTTTGACACGACGGCCTATCTGGGGGTTGGCAAGCGACAGGAGATACGCCGCTTTGTTAACAACGAGCCGGAATCAAACCACGAGTCCGTGCATAGCGAGGCGCAGGACGGGGTTGCCAGCAACTTTGCTACCGATGCTGCCACCATGAACGCCGCCGAGTCCATCGACGTCATCTTTGTCGATCATGAGATTTCACCCTCGCAGGCGCGTAATCTCGAAAAGGAGGTCGGCTGCCAGGTGATGG
>WOZP01000088.1:3322-5565 GCA_011620215.1 Rugosibacter sp. | reverse complement strand
ATTTGCCTGGGGCCGAGCAACTTCATGGGGCGCGCGTATCAGCAGATTCCCATTGCCATCACGGTGGAAGGCGCGAATATTCTGACGCGCAGTTTGATCATCTTCGGCCAGGGGGCGATACGCTGCCATCCGTATGTGCTGCGCGAGATGCAGGCGACGCAGCATGCCGATGTCAAAGCCGGTTTGCGCGCCTTCGATGCGGCGCTGGTTGGCCACATCGGCTTTGCCATCGGCAATGCGCTGCGTGCGTTTTGGCTGGGGCTGACCGGCTCGCATCTGGTCAGCGTGCCGGCCAATGTCGCGCCGGAAACGAAACGCTACTATCAACAGCTCACGCGCTTTTCATCCGCATTTGCGTTTCTCTCCGACGTGTCCATGCTGGTGCTGGGCGGCGGCTTGAAGCGCCGCGAAAAACTCTCGGCGCGGCTGGGTGATATTTTGTCGCAGATGTATCTGGCCTCGGCCACGCTCAAACGTTATCAGGACGAAGGCTGCCAGGCCGCCGATGCGCCGCTGATGCACTGGGCGATTTGGGATGCGATGTTCCGTGCGCAACAGGCATTTGAAGGCGTGCTGGCGAATTTTCCGAAAAAATTCGTGGCCTGGCTGCTGGCACGGATTATTTTCCCGCTCGGCCGGCCGTATGTGGTGCCTGCCGATGCGCTAGGGCATGCGGTGGCGAAATGCCTGATCACGCCATCGGCCACACGCGACCGGCTGACCGACGGCATGTATCTGCCGCTCAGCGAGGCCGAAGCCGGCGACGATGCGGTGGGCCTGGTTGAACTGGCGCTGGCGGCGACGCTCGCGGCAGAATCCGCAGAAGCGAAATTACGTGCGGCAATGAAAAAAGTCGGCGCTGGCGACACGGCGATGCATGAACGCGAACGCCTGCATCTGGCGCAGCAAACCGGTGTGCTGACTACTGCCGAGGCCGCGCTGGTTACGCATCGCTACGATCTGCGCGACCAAGTGATTCGCGTCGATGATTTCCCACCTGATTTTTCGGTGGCAGCCCACGATTAGAATGAATGATTTTCAAGATAAGGAAGCACGCATGAGCATCGCCAAATCCGCCGCCAAATTCTGCTGGGACGACCCCTTGTTGCTGGAGCAGCAACTCAATGAGGATGAGCGCATGCTGCGCGATGCGGCACGCGATTATTGTCAGGGCAAACTGGCGCCACGCATCCAGATGGCATTTCGCAACGAGACCACCGACCCGGACATTTTCCGCGAGATGGGCGGGATGGGTTTGCTCGGCGCGACCATAGGCACCGAGTATGGCGGTGGCGGATTGAACTACGTCAGCTACGGCCTGATCGCGCGTGAAGTCGAGCGCGTTGATTCTGGCTACCGCTCGATGATGAGCGTGCAATCATCCCTGGTCATGGTGCCGATCAACGAATTCGGCACCGAGATGCAAAAGCAGAAATACCTGCCCAGGCTGGCGAGCGGCGAATGGATAGGCTGCTTCGGCCTGACCGAGCCGAATCACGGCTCCGACCCCGGTTCGATGATTACCCGCGCAAAAAAAGTGGCCGGCGGTTTTAGCCTGTCGGGCGCGAAGATGTGGATCACCAACTCGCCGATTGCCGATGTGTTCGTGGTCTGGGCGAAGAATGATGAGGGTGTGATTCGCGGCTTCATTTTAGAGAAAGGCATGCAGGGTTTGTCGGCACCGGCGATACATGGCAAGGTGGGTTTGCGCTCATCGATTACCGGCGAGATCGTGATGGATGAAGTGTTCGTGCCGGATGAAAATGAGCTCAATGTCAGCGGTTTGAAAGGCCCCTTCACCTGCCTCAACTCGGCGCGTTACGGCATCGCCTGGGGCGCGCTGGGCGCGGCGGAGGATTGCTGGTTCCGCGCGCGGCAATATGTGCTGGATCGTCAGCAGTTCGGCCGTCCGCTGGCGGCGAACCAGCTGGTGCAGAAAAAACTCGCCGACATGCAAACCGAAATCACGCTCGGCCTGCAAGGCTGTTTGCGCCTCGGGCGCATGAAGGACGAAGGCACCGCGTCGCCGGAAATCACCTCGATCATGAAACGCAATTCATGCGGCAAGGCGCTGGACATCGCCCGCGTGGCGCGCGACATGCTGGGCGGCAATGGCATCTCGGATGAATACGGCGTGATCCGCCATGTGGTGAATCTGGAAGTGGTGAATACCTACGAAGGCACGCATGATGTGCACGCCTTGATTTTGGGGCGCGCGCAAACGGGCATACAAGCGTTTTCAT
>WOZP01000088.1:0-3222 GCA_011620215.1 Rugosibacter sp. | reverse complement strand
GTCGGCGCTGATGGCACGGTGTATCAACAGGACGATGGCCTGCGCCGCGATTCGAGCATGGAAAACCTGGCGCGCCTGCGGCCGTTTTTCGACCCGCCGTATGGTGCTGTGACCGCAGGCAACAGCTCGCAAATCACCGACGGTGCGGCCTGGCTTTTGTTGGCCTCCGCCGCCGCCGTCGAGGAATGGAAACTGCAACCGCTGGGGCGCATCCTTGATACGCAATGGGCCGGGCTGGATCCCGCGCAAATGGGGCTGGGGCCGGTGCATGCCTCAACGCCGATTTTGCAACGCCACGGTTTGCAGTTGAACGACATCGACGCCTGGGAAATCAACGAGGCTTTCGCCGCGCAAGTGATCGGCTGTTTGCGCGCCTGGAATGACGACGCGTATTGCCGCAGCGAACTTGGCCTGCCGCAAGCCTTGGGGCAGCTTGACCAAAGCCGCCTCAATGTGGATGGCGGCGCGATTGCGCTGGGCCATCCGGTCGGCGCATCCGGCGCGCGCATCGTGCTGCACCTGCTGCATGTCTTGCGCCGCGAGAAAAAGAAACGCGGCATCGCCAGCATCTGCATCGGCGGCGGCCAGGGCGGCGCGGTGTTGGTGGAGGCGCTGTGATGAATAACGTGATGAACACGCTAACCAACCTCGTTCATTGGCAACTGACGCGTGAAAATGATGGCACGGCCTGGGCGATTCTTGATCGTCAAAACGCATCTACCAATGTGCTGACTGCCGAGGTGATGGCCGAGCTGGGCTTGCTGCTGGATGAATGTGAACGCCAGCCACCCAAGGCGCTGATTTTCAAATCCGGCAAGGCGGCGGGATTCATTGCCGGTGCCGACATCGAAGAATTCACCCATCTCGACACAGGTGCGCAGGCACGTGATCTGGTGCGGCGCGGCTGGGATGTTTACCAGCGGCTGGCGGCGGCGCCCTATCCGACGCTGGCGCTGATCCGCGGCCACTGCCTGGGCGGCGGCACCGAGCTGGCGCTGGCCTGCCGCTATCGCATCGCGGTGGATGAAGCGCAAACCAGAATCGGCCTGCCGGAAGTCATGCTCGGCATCGTGCCGGCCTGGGGCGGCATGCTGCGCCTGGCGCAAAAAGTCGGCGCTGGCGCAGCGCTGGACATGCTGCTGACCGGTAAAAGCATTGACGCACGGCGCGCAAAATCCATCGGCCTGGTCGATGCCTGCGTGCCGCCGCGCGTGATGGACAATGCCGCACGCACGCTGGTGAATTCAGGCCGGCCGCCACGCACCTTGCCATGGTTGCAACGCCTGCTCAACGGCCCGCTGAAATGGCTGGTCGCCGCGCAAGCCAGAAAGCAGGTCGCGCGCCGCGCGCCACAAAAACACTATCCGGCACCGTACGCGATTCTCGACACCTGGGCGCATTACGCCGGCAACCCGCTCGCGGTACCGGCGGACAACCCGGCAGCCATCGACGCGCTGATCGCCTCGCCAACCACGAAAAATTTGTTGCGCGTATTTTCCTTGCAGGAGCGGCTCAAGGGCTTTGGCAAGACAGTGCCCGACTTCAACCCGCAACATGTGCATGTGATCGGCGCCGGCGTGATGGGCGGCGACATTGCCGCGTGGTGCGTGCTGCACGGATTCACCGTCACCCTGCAAGACCAGACCATCGAACGCATCGCACCGGCCATCGCCCGTGCGGCGCAACTGTTCGCAAAAAAACTGCGCGACAATAAAGCCGCGCATTTCACGCTCGACCGCCTGATCGCCGACCCGCAGGGCAACGGCGTGCGCCGCGCCGATGTAATCATCGAAGCCATTTTTGAAAACCTGCAAGCCAAGCAGGATTTGTTCGCCGACATCGAACGCCGCGCGCGGCCGGATGCGTTGCTGGCCTCCAACACCTCGTCGCTGCACCTGGCGGAGATTGCCCGCGCCTTGCAACAGCCGGAACGCCTGGTGGGCATCCATTTCTTCAACCCCGTGGCGCAGATGCCGTTGGTGGAAGTGGTCGCCAGTAGTGCCACGGCGCCGCTGGCCGCGCAGCAGGCAGCGGCTTTCGTGCGCGCTATCGACAAACTGCCGCTGCCGGTCAAGGACGCGCCGGGCTTTCTGGTGAATGCCGTGCTCGCGCCTTATCTGAACGAAGCCATGCGCTGCGTCGATGAGGGCATCGCGCCAGAAACCATCGACGCGGCGATGCTGGCCTTTGGCATGCCGATGGGGCCGATCGAGCTGGCCGATACCGTCGGTCTCGACATCGCGCTCGCCGTCGGCCGGCAACTGATCGCAGCAGATCAACAGCCCAAAAAAGTGGCTGCGCTTGTCGCAGAAAAACATCTGGGCAAGAAAAGCGGCCAGGGTTTTTATCTGTGGCGTGAAGGTCGTGCGCAAAAAGCCGCAGCAGCGCCCGCACCTGCCGGTTTGCAACAACGCCTGCTAAAACCCCTGCTCAAAGCGGCGGCTGAGTGCGTCGCCAGCGGCGTGGTGCAGGACGCCGACCTGGCCGACGCCGGCGTTATCTTCGGCACCGGTTTCGCGCCGTATACTGGCGGTCCGATGAACTACCGCATACAACATCCTGACCATGAGTACTCAAGCAAAACATCCTGACGAAGAACCCCAAGGCCATCTTGAGCTGCGTGTCGTGCCGATGCCGGCCGACGTGAATGGCGCCGGTGACATTTTCGGCGGCTGGGTCATGGCGCAGGTCGACGTCGCCGGCGGGTTTGCAGCACAGCGCCGCGCGCGTGGCCGTGTGGCTACCGTGGCCGTGGATTCGTTCATCTTCAAGCAGCCGATTTCAGTCGGCGACCAAGTGAGTTTTTACACGCGCATCCTGCGTGTTGGCCGCACGTCGATCACTGTCGATGTGCAGGTGTATGCCGAGCGCAACCCTGAAAACCCGGTGATCGTCAAGGTGACCGAAGCCAAGGTGATTTACGTGGCGCTAAACCCCACTGGCGGCAAGCGGGCCGTGCCGGCGGAAGAAGTGCCGGCGCTGACCCGGCCTTAGTCCTGGTTCAAGTTTGGTGTTTAACTGAAGCCATTCCCAATAGGGTTTTCCTGAACCTTCCGGAAACGGACAAAGACTCAACGCGTCATGGCGTACCGTCAGCGCCATCAGTCCCATCGCTGTGCCTGCCCTGCGCTGATTCTGGGTCGCCTGCGATGGCTTTTTCCGTAATTTCGCGCAGCACGCGAAACAATTCACGGTAGGCGCGCGGCGGTTTGTTTTGCTCTG
>WOZP01000212.1 GCA_011620215.1 Rugosibacter sp. | reverse complement strand
CGATCAGATGAAAGCCGGGGACGAGCGCAATCGCGGCGAGAATAAAGCTGGCAAACTCGATCCAGACAATCTGGCTTTGCGAGCGGGTATGTCCATGCAGGATTAACAGTGTATTGGCGGGCGAAGTCATGGTTTGCACTACAGAAGCCAAGGCAAACAGCGAAACAAAAGGCACTGCATCCATCCATTTGCTGCCGAGGGCTATCTCGGTCGCCTGGGCGGCAATGGCCATGAAACCCAGCCCGATGGGCCAGATGACGGTATTCACCGCTGCGATGGTCTTGATCACCGCCTGATTGGTGCGTTCGATATTCCCCTCAAGGGAAGAGAGCACCGGTAACAGCGCTTTGAGCATCGCCGGGCCAATTTCGCCTACGGGCATCTGGCCAAAATCCGAGCCGACGTTATAAATCCCGAATTGATGCGTTGTGCCAATGCGCGCAGCGATAAGTTCGTCCCCTTTGCGCAAAATGAATTGACCCACGCGTGCCACCATCAGCCATTTGGTGATCATCCATATTTCGCCGATTTTCGAGGTGTTCCAGCGCGGACGATAAGGGTGCCACAGATAGCTCAGGAATACGGGAACGGTATACCCCGCGATGATGCCGATCACCAGCGCACGGTAATCACGCAGCATGAGGCCGGCGATCACGGTGGTGACTACACTGGCAATTTTTGTGACGGTCGCTATCTTGAAGTCCAGCGTATAGATAAATGCCTTGCGCGCCAATATCTGGCCGATGTTGCCAAAGCTGATGAAGATCACGCTGGCGGCAAGCGAACAAAGCACAAAAGTGAGCCGGGGTTCGTTGAAGTACTTAAGCGCAAATGGGATTGAAATGATTAACGCCAGGCCAGCACCGATGCCTTGAATAATGCTCAGCGTCCACGCGGAATCAATTTCATCCCGCGAGACTTCTGCCTTGCGGAGCAGCGCAGTGCCTGGGCCAAAATCAAGAAAGGTTTGAATCAGGCCGACCACCAGCATGCCCATGGCCACGATGCCGTAATCTTCCGGCATGAGCAGACGCGCCATGATGACGGTATTGACAAAGCCCAGCCCTTTGATGAGCCATCGGGTGCCGATAGTCCAGGCGGCACCGCGGATAAGATTTTTTTTTGGGTTGTTAGTCGGGGCCATGGTCGGCGCGCAGTTTATCTGATGCGCCGGGGCTCGGGTTTTGCGTGATCTGGGCGGCAAACAGGGCGAGCACGAGTAGCAGAAAAAGAAAGCGTGGCGCATCAATCAAGGTATCGAACAGCCCCACCACTAAAAACCCTGCTGTGGCGGCCAGACTTATGCCAGCCGCAGGGTTGCCGCGCCAGGCCGCACGGCCAGCCAGGCTGAGCGCCACACCAAAAAACAGGCCAAAGCCGAGCACGCCAAACCATCCCTGATCGAACAGTATCGCCAGTGGCATGCTCTTGATGTGCCAGGCCAGGTGCTCGTCGGTGGCAAAATACCAATGATCCATGCCGTGTGAAAAGTCGGCGTTGGTGATACGGTCGGTTCCGTGTTCGGGGATGAAGTGGATGTTGTCGATATCCACTACAGAGCTGCCGTTGGTGAACAATGACAGTTTGACTGGCCGCTGGCTGAACCATCGCCCGCTACCCAGTTCGCCCGAATCGATGAGTTGTTCAACTGGCTGCCAGACGCCGGCCTGGGTTGTGCCTTGGCTTTTGTTCCAGGCCGCGCAGCGGCTTGAGGCCAGCATCCATTTTTCGCACAGTGCGATGCCGACCGTGTTGCCAGACGTGGCGGAGCGCAGATCAAAGCGCAGGCGATAACGCTGATGTGGCTCAATGGCGACAATCTGCTCTACATAGAGTGTGCTGCCTGGCGCGATGCGCAGGAAGGTGTTGCCTGCCTCGCTGCCTAGTACGTGGACGGAGGGATGAAAAGGCTCGCGGCTGCGCCAGAAATGGGTATCGGGAAAGCGGCCAATACCCATGCCGAAGATTTCCGTTAGCCAGCCGCTGTCGCGTATCGAGAGTCCATCGTGCCAGTGGGCGGTGCGCACGCCAAGATCGTTGCCGACTTCCGACATGCGTTTTTGCACAAAACTGCCTTCAAACAGCGGCACAGCGACTGCGAGAGCTGCCCCTGCGAGCAGGGCAATTTGTACGAATCGCTTGAGTTTTTTGTCCTGACCGGCCATCAGGGCGAGTAAAGCCAAGCCGCAAGCGACGGCATAACCAGCAAACCCGTTGCGCGAGACCGTCGCCATCAAGGCGTAAGTGCTGGCAAGTAACAACGCTGTACCGGCAATCCGCAGCAGCCAGCGGTGGGTGGTGATGGTCAGGTAAAGCAGAAAAGGCGTGGCTACCGCCAAGTAGCACTCGACATAGGCGCCGCCTGTATGAATGGCAGAAAACGGCCCGGTGGCGCGGTAGTCCGAGCTGAAATTGAGGAGCCCGCCGAACATGATTTTTTCGCGCACCATGGTGGCAACAACGGCGGCCAGGCCGAGTGCCATGCCCCAGGCAAACCATTGGAAGCGCTGGCTGGGTGCGTTGTCGATGCGGCGTGTTAAACCAATAAACAGCAAAGCCCATACGAACCCTTTGCTGATGCGCAGGGCGTTGAACGGGCTGAAGTAATTTACAAACGAGTTGATATCCGGCATGGACCAAGGCAGCAGCGCCTGCAGTGTGCTGAAGAAAAAGCCGAGTGCCAGAAAAATCAGCGCCCACTTCAATGCCGGGTGCCAGGGGCTGCTACTGGCCGACGTGCGCGCATAGCCTGTTGCCAGCGTGATTGCCAGCAGGGCATCGAATTCGTCAAGATAAAAGCGGCCGCTCCAGGGGGCCAGATCAAGAATGGGCAGTGCAGCGGGAATGATCAGCAGGATGGCAACGGGTTTATGCCAAACGGCAAGCGCGCTGGCTGCTAGCAGCGCTGCAAGGAGCAAGGGTTGTACGGGAAAATGAATGAGCCAGTAAGTGACGCCTGCGGCAGCGAGCATCAGCAGGGTGAGGTGCTGCCCGGTAGGGCGTTTGGGCGCAGCAGAGGTGTTTGGCGCCGGAGGGGCATGGTGAGTAGGAGTTGCAATAGGCGCAAGGGCACGGTCAGCGTCGTCTGTTTTTCTGGGTGCATCGCGCGCTGCTGGCGGTGTCGGGCTGTCGGGCATCATGCGGTTGGTGACCAGGAATGTGAAGCGTGCCATCACTACCGCGATCAGGATATTGGTCGGGTCGGCGTGTGTGCTGGTGGAGAATAACTTGGCGGTTTCAATAAGAGCGGCCAAGGCGGCTGGCGCATAGGTCGATAGCAGCAGCCGACGTTGTGAGAGCTGCGCGAGAATACCCAGCGGCGCGAAGAGCAGCGCCACTGAGATCAGGCTGGTCAAGGCATTGGCTTCGCTGACATAGTAGTGATAGTAAAACGGCAGAAAATGAAGTTTTCCCAGTGCCTCCTGTGCGGTGTCGACGCTGCCCCAAGGGCGGTAGAACCAGCCCGTAAAAAGGGCGAGGCCCAGTAAGTAAAACAGGGTTAACAATACCCAGTAGCGTTGCAGGATGGATTGCCAGGATTCATGCCACGGCTTGCGTACGCGGGCACTCGTTGTCACCTGGAGCATGCCGCCGATATAAACGCCCAATATGCGGGTGATAACCGAGACGCCTTGGCTGCTGCCTGAATAGGTGAAGAACTGAAGGGTTTCGATGCCAATGCCGAGCAGCAGGCCACTGATGATGAGCTGCAAAGTCAGCAGTGTCATTCGTCCGTCATTTGTCTCAGGGTGACTGCGACGGCCTGCATTGCGGGCGATGAAGATACCGAAAGGCAAAACGGCGGCGACTTCAATTGCCAAGGTGATCAAGGTACGCAGGCCGTAGCCAGGTTGACTAGCGGCGAAGAGAAGGCCCCACTGATCAGATGCCCACTTTGCTGAAATCTCTTTGGCAGACAGGAGGAAATCAAAAGGGAAAAAACAAAAGGCCAGGTAGGCCGCCATGTAAACGCCCAACAGCAGCGTCACACCTTGAGTACCGTATGCAGGTTTGAAGGCGGCTATCCGGCGGATTGAATTGCTTAACGGCAAGGCAAGCAGCACACCCAGTGCGCCGCCGATGGTTTCGGCGAGGAGGTCGTTTTGCGATACCGTGCGCGGTGGAAAAAAGAGTTGCGTGAATTCCACACCGAATGCGATGAGGGCCAGCGCCGCGATGCTCAACAGGACTGTGACGCCCAATGCCAACCCGCTCAGGCGACCGACAAAACGCTCCGCCAGCAGGAAGCCCGCCGGAAGATACAGCACCCCATTGGCGATCCAGTCTGCCCGACTTTCTATCCCGAGATTGAGCATGGGCGTGTGCTGAAATTGATCCCACGCCCAGGCCAGTGAATGCGGATGAAAATCCAGCGGCACGAGGCTGCCGTAAATGATGAAGACAAGGGTGGCAAGCAACCAGGCTGGATGCAAACGGGGGGCAGCTTCTATGCGCATGGTGGGGAATTTGTGACGTACAGGATTGCTCTCAAGGTATGGGTATGCACGCGGGGTATGTTCAGCAAACAGCTGTTTTTCGTCTTGCCGTATCGCCAGCGCGCCCCGCAGGAAGTCCCCTTGAGGTGCCGACTTTTATTGGGTGGACTGTCTTCAGGATGGTAATCGAAAATGCAGGCTTTGCCATGCGATACGACTATCTGATTTGTTTCATTTGATGGACAAACGAGTCCAGATAGCCAAAAGAAATTTGCCATGACAAGTGTCGGTTTTTTTAATTTTCACGCTCGAAGTGATTTGAATTTTTATTCAACTGTATGTTTTATATATATAATATACGATGGCATGGAATGTGCTTTATTGCTGTCGAGGGCCTATACATGGCGCAAACAATTTCGTTTCGATGGCAAAGGAAAAACCGGTGAAATATGTAAGACAACGAAAAAATCGAAAGGCAATGCTGCTGGTGGCGCTGGTTTGTGCTTTGGCAACAGAGCCAGGTACAACATGGCTAAAACCATTGTCTGATAACCAGTTGCCGGATTTGGTTGTGGCTACGGCTGAAACGCCTGTCATCAACCCGGAGGATGCGGTGGGTGATGGTGTGGATCAAGGGGCGGGTTTTTTTGAAATGGATCCCGATAGCAGAGGACTAATCTTCGCAGTAGATAATACTGAACATCCAGCAGGTAATCGGGAATTTTCAGGTTCGCAGGGTGTGCCGTTCAATCGCGATGCAAAGGGGGATACCAATGATACGGTCCCGTCAGGTCAAAAAGAGGTGTCGCGTTTGAGTTTAGGCGGGATTTTTATGCCGGGAGGGGGTAGCTCGTCGCACTTGCCTGATCGGCGGTCGTTTGATAATGATGAGCCGCAATCACAAAAAGTCGTACCTGAAGAGGAAGAGCCGTTTTTCGAAGAACCGGTTGAAAGTGAACCTATCTTGCTTGCAGCAGAGTTACCGCAACCATTTGTCGAGAGTGGTGCGAACTGTGGGTTGGTCTGCGGCAATCAGACACCGCCGTCTAGCAACGAGCGTCAGGCAGTTCCTGAGCCGACGACACTTGCCTTGCTAGGGCTCGGTCTGCTGGGTATTTGTGTATCACGGCGCAAGGGCAA
>WOZP01000211.1:1717-5669 GCA_011620215.1 Rugosibacter sp. | reverse complement strand
TTGCCTTGCTAGGGCTCGGTCTGCTGGGTATTTGTGTATCACGGCGCAAGGGCAAGGGGAGCTGGAAATAATCATTTCCCAATCAATAGAAGAGCACGCGGATTGGCTTCATTGAGTCGCCTAAGGCTTACTTTATCGGCGTTTTTCTAGCGCTTGCAGACAGCTAGGACTCTCAATGCTGGGTTTGTGATCTTCATTCCTGCCCGGATCAGGCTGACTGTTTCTGTTTTAGCGGATCGTGTCGGGTTGCATGGTCTGCCGCGCTCCCGGTAGGGTCGGCGTTCCTGTCAATAGACGGGTTGCGGCGGGATGAACGTATTCTTGTTGCGGAGCGAGGGTCATGCCATTGGCCATAGGTGGTGGAATGTAAGTTCGTTCCAGACCGCTCTCCCTGGCGATGCGGTAATCATGCCGGTCGGCCAGCACGAAGCTACGCGCATCGACATTGGGGTTATTGGCGAAGCGCCCGTCAATGCCGGTGTTGAGAGGCCGTTTGCCAAGTAGCAGGTTGTTGTAAGCGGTGATGCTGCTAGCCCCAGGCTTTACGACCAAAAATTTTCCATTTCCGAACCAGTGATCCACCAGCGTGTTGTTGATGAGATACAGCGCGTTTTTTTGTGTCTTGTAACCTTCAGCACCAAACGAAATCAAAGTCGGGTTTTCCGTGGTGGCACTTTGTTCAATGATGTTGCCGATCACGTAAGCCGTGCCGCCGTTGGGAAATTCCAGCTCGTAGCTGGCGCGGCCACCGGCTTCGTCGGTGAGCCGGTTGTAGAGAATGTGGTTTTCACGTGCGCGGCTTTTGAGCAGGTGGCCTGCGTTGGCGTGGTGAAAATAGCTGCCGGTGACGCGCAGGGTTTTGATGGCACCTACATAAAGATTGTGGCTGTAGCCATCTCCTGCGCCATTGTGGCCGAATTCGCTGTTCTCAATTGTGAGCGTGGCATTCGGGTCGCTGCTGCTGAGCAAGCCGTTTTCATTTTCGATAAATCGGCAATGACGGAGGGTTAAATCACCTTCTTCAAAGCGGATGCCGGCACCATTTTTATCCGGCACGCGGGCGCCGGAAAATTCGATATTCTCGATGGTGATTTTTCCGCCACGCACAACCCAGATGGCTTTTTTTTCGGCACTGGCACCGTTGGCCAAGAGGCGCACGCGGCCACCGGTTTTGTCACTTATGCCGCGAATCGTCAGATTGTCCTGCGTCCAGATAGCAACATCTTGCGGATAGTCGCCGGCGGCAATTTCTATTGTGTCGCCATTGCGCGCCAAGGCTGCCGCTGTGGCGATGGAATGGATGCGGGCAGTGGGGCCGACGCTGATGATACGGCCGGTTGTCTTGTCGGCGATGGATGGATCGGATGGATCGGTTACGTCGAGCGCCGACTGCGAGGCAGGCGGGGAAGGGACGACAATCAGCTCTCCGGTGGGCGCACGACGAATTTCGCCAAGATAAGGGGCGGTGTCGGGCAACGTGTCATCTGTTATTTTTTCAGCTGCGGCTAAGGGGATGGCTAAAGGGATGGTTAAGGGGATAGATAAGGTGATGAAGAATAAGGTGAGGGCGAACCGCGCGCTTGCAGTGATCAATCTCGCCACCATCGCTGCCATCGCCGTCTCGCCAGCGCCGACTTTTTTTGGTGTAGATTGGGCAGGTTTTTTTTCAAATAACGAGGAGGCAGTCATGGCATCGATGATTTTGCGCTGGTTGGGCCGGTTAGCGGCGGTGGCAGGAGTGCTGCTCAGTGCTGTCACAGGAATACTACGCTTGCAAGGGCATTTCTGGTTGGGCGGGTTTCAGGCGGGCACGTTGCTGTTGGGCGGAATTGCCTTGATGATGTTTGCCTGTCTGTGCTATTTGGTGCTGATCGAACGGCAGGTATTGAAAAGATAAAGCAGCCCGATTAAAGGTAGGCCAGGCATCGACGCGCGTGCCGATGCCTGGCCGATTGGTGGAGTGGTGGAGTGGTGGAGTGGTGGAGTGGTGCTATGTTGCGCGACCATAAATATCTTCCAGCCGCACAATATCGTCTTCGCCCAGATAGCCGCCGGATTGCACTTCGATCATTTCCAGATCAATCTTGCCCAGGTTTTCCAGGCGATGCACGACGCCTAACGGAATGTAGGTGGATTCGTTTTCCGCAAGCAACAAGATGTCTTCGCCACGGGTAACCTGCGCTGTGCCTTTGACCACAACCCAATGCTCGGCGCGGTGGTGATGCTTTTGCAGCGAGAGTTGCTTGCCGGGTTTGACAATGATGCGCTTGACCTGATAACGCTCGCCTTGCACGATGCCCTGGTAGCTGCCCCAGGGGCGGTGGACGTGCATATGCAAATCGCTTTCCGTGCGGCCATCGCGCTGCAATTGCTCGACGATTTTTTTGACTTCCTGGGTGCGGTTTTTCGGCGCGATGAGCACGGCATCTGCCGTTTCGATCACCACCATGTCGGTGAGGCCAATGGTGGTGACCAACCTTGATTCGGCGCGGATGAGATTGTTGCTGCAGTCATGCGCGATGACGTCGCCCGTGCAGGTGTTGCCGTTAAAGTCGGCGCTGGCACTACGGCACAGCGTATCCCACGCGCCAATGTCATTCCATCCGGCAGAGAGTGGAATGACAATGCCATCATCGGTTTTTTCCATCAGCGCGTAGTCAATCGAGTCGGCGCGACACGCGGCAAAGGCTTCGCTATCCAGACGAATGAAATCCAGGTCACGGCGGGCGCGATCAACGGCGTTGCGGGCGGGTTCAACGATGTCGGGCGCCAGGCGGTTCAGGGTGCGCAAATAGCGATCCGCGCGGAACAGGAACATGCCGCTGTTCCAATAGTATTCGCCTGAATCAAGATAACTTTGGGCGGTGGTTAAATCCGGCTTTTCAACAAAGCGATCAATCGCAAAACCATCGGCGATGGCGGCGCCTCGGTGGATATAGCCATAGCCGGTCTCGGGGCGTTCGGGGGTAATGCCGAAAGTGACAAAACGCCCGGCGGCAGCGTGCGGCAATCCTAGCGCAACCGCTTGCTGAAAGGCGGCAATGTCGGTGACGACATGGTCGGAAGGCAGCACCAGCATCAAGGGAGATTGCCCATCTTGGCGGCACCATTGCGCAGCAGCAGCCAGCGCCGGAGCGGTATTGCGGGCGGCGGGTTCAAGCAGAATATCGGCTTCAATGCCTATCTCGCGGATTTGCTCGGCTACCAGAAAGCGGTGCGCCTCATTGGTGATCAATACGGGCCGACCCAATCCCGGAAAGTCCTTGAGTCGCAACAGTGTGGCTTGTAATAAGGAATGCTCGCCCAGCAAACGCAAAAACTGCTTGGGATATTGCGCGCGTGATAGAGGCCACAACCGTGTGCCGGAACCGCCACACAACAGAACGGGAATAATGGGCGGCTGATTCGTCGCTTTGGTGGCAGGCTGGTTTCTGTTTGGCATGATGTAGGGCAGATGTTTTTAATGTTGTTTGAACTTCATGCTTTGATGTTATCAAACCTTTGCGTCGGTTTAATGACGAATTTCAAGCGGGTGGCTGATATGCTAGGCCGAATGATGGTTGTTGTGGAGCGCAGGACATGATTCAACAAAAAATACTTTTCGTTTGCACGGGGAACATTTGTCGCTCACCGACTGCTGAAGGGGTGGCGCGCGCGCTGGCGGAAAAACAAGGGGTGGGGCATTTATTCACGTTTGATTCTGCTGGCACGATCGGTTATCACAGCGGCGAGCCGCCGGATCGGCGCGCCATTGCGGCTGCCGCCAAGCGTGGTTACGATCTGGCGCCATTGCGTGCGCGGCAGGTGACGGAGAGCGACTTTTTTTATTTCGATCGAGTGCTGGCAATGGATCGCGGTCATCTCACGGTGCTGGAAAAACTTTGTCCGCCGATGCATCGGCAAGGCTTGGGTTTGTTTCTTGAGTATGCCGGCAAGGAACTTGACGACGAGG
>WOZP01000211.1:0-1617 GCA_011620215.1 Rugosibacter sp. | reverse complement strand
AGGAACTTGACGACGAGGTGCCCGATCCTTACTACGGCGGCCCTGAGGGTTTTGACCATGTGCTGACGTTGGTTGAACACGCTGCCGAGCAGTTGATTCGCCGCTTATCGGCGCCGCTTATCGGCTGAGACACCACTCGGCTAGAGCAGTACTTCGGTCACGGGTGGATGAGAGAGAAAATTTTGCGGGCTGGCGCTGGCACCATAAGCACCGGACTGGAAAATGACGAACAGGTCACCCGGTGCTGCATGGGGTAGGTTGACGTTATCGGCCAGCAGATCAAGCGGGGTGCACAGCGGGCCAACAACGCTGGTGGGGGTTCTGGTTGCCGCATCACCAGCGCCGTCGTCCAGTGACGGCCTTTTGAATCCGTCTGTGGACAAGACGTTGCCCGCATCCTGCGCATGAATGATCGCCACGGGGTAGTTGCGGCGGATTACCTGGCCAAAGTTTCCACTGGCGGCCAGATGATGATTCAGCCCGCCATCGGTGACAAGATACGTGTGGCCGCGCGAGATTTTTTTATCGATGATGCGTGTCACGTAAATACCCGCTTCGCCCACCAGATAACGGCCGAGTTCCAGATGCAATGCCGCGTGCGGCAACCGTTGTGCGGCATCGGTGGCGATCTCGGTTAAGGCCGCAATAATCGGCGCCAGGTCAAGGGCCGATTCGTGAGGAAAATAGGGGATGCCAAAGCCGCCGCCGAGGTTGAGTGTTTTGATCGGCGCAGGGGTGTGTGCGGCAAGCCTTAAGGCCAGCTGATAGCTCGCGCGTTGTGCTTCGGCAATCGCCTCGCCGTTCAGGTTTTGCGAGCCAGCGAAAATATGTAAACCTTCAAATGTCAGGTGGTTATCAAAGCGCGACCAACTGGCTAAAAGATCGGGAATCATTTCTTCGTCAATGCCAAACGGTCGCGGTCCGCCGCCCATGCGCATGCCTGAACCTTTTAATTCAAATGCTGGATTGACTCTCAGCGCGACACGCGCCACACGCCCCTGGTGTTGCGCAATTGTCGCCAGGCGCAGCAGTTCTCCTGCGGATTCGGCATTGATCAATATATTTTCTGCCACCGCTTGCGCCAGTTCGCTATCGCGTTTGCCGGGTCCGGCGAAGCTTATGCGATCGGGCACGATGCCCGCTTTAAGCGCCAGATCAAGCTCACCGGCAGAGGCAATATCGACGCCATCAACCAGCCCGGCCATCAAGCGCACTACAGGCAGGAATGGATTGGCCTTGATCGCGTAATGCATGCCAATGGATTGGGGTAAAGCCGCGCGTAAATCGGTAATGCGTTGTGTGATGCGCTGGCTGTCGTAGGCATAAAATGGCGTGCCCTGCTCACTGGCTAATTGGGTAATCAGCTGGCCACCGAAGGTGTGTGCGTCGTGAGGAAAAGACAAGGTATGCATCGCGTTAAGATTTTTTATGGGTAGCGGTTTTGCCTGCGCTAGCCGCCAGGGTAGCGGCTAGATTATCGGCCAGGGTACGCCGATCGATCTTGCCATTGGCATTGCGTGGCAATGGACCGGGATAAATCGTGATCATGGTTGGCACCATATAAGACGGCAAACGGTGGCGGCACTCGGCGAGCAAAGTGGCGGGCGCCGTTTCGTT
>WOZP01000059.1:4310-5681 GCA_011620215.1 Rugosibacter sp. | reverse complement strand
CGCCGGGCGACCTGCCTGCATCGAAATGGCAACGCACCGCATCGCTGACACTGACATGCAGGTCAGGAATATCGTCGGCCTCGGTAAATATGTCCGCATTGATCGCCTTGGCGATGTAGCCGCCTTCGGGCGCTTCTTCTACGCAGAAATGGATTTCAGACATAACTAATCCCCACGTTAGAACCCCTCAATGATTTCGGGCGCAACACAAGTTGCTGCCAATGTGATATTTCCTTCAACATCCACGCTCAAGCTGCCATGCACCTTGGCCGACGAACACTGACCAGCCTTGCTGCTGTGCCGCCACCAGATAACCTTCTTCACGGCCATACTGCCTTCCGGGCGAGCAGAGGATGCATCGTTCTCGAACAGACGTGGCAGGATGGCTTTCAACGTTTCAGCATCGGCATCAGAAAAACCCGTGCGCTCGGCCAGTTGTGGGTTCATGCTGCCAAAGCAGATGTAGATTCCTTGATCCACGCGGTGCTTCATGCCCATGGTGTCGGAGCCGCGTTTGCTGCCGTCACCCTCACCGCTAACACTCTTGGTGATCTGAGTACTGGTGACACTGACCGGTTCGACGCTAAACGCGGATTGAATGGTGACCGGGCCGCGAATCGGGATTGAGACGCCACTGGCATCATTCGTTTTACCGAAGGCGAACACTTGTCCGAAGGTTCGGACATCGAACCACTTGTCGCAGGCTTTCCTCGCTGTTTCATCCTTGTTGGCCTTAGCCCCGAAAACTGCTTTACCCAAACCATTCGTTTCCGATTCAGCGCGGTTCTTGAGACTGGTTTCGCCATCTTTCTTGCGGTCGTCAGACTGCACAAAAATCGCCTCTCCCGCCTCCAACAACCGGTCGCGAATCTTGCGTTTGATGCAAACATCAGTCATCTCGCCAAAGCCTCCATAGTCGGTACGCGGACGATTGCCGTTAAGCGGATCACCATTGGGGTTGGCGTGCTTGACGCTGAACACGATGGCAAAGTCGATTTTGTTTTGCAGAGTTGTCATAGCTGGGGTCTCCTGTAATTATTCAGTGGTGGATTGGTTGTCGTCTGCTGTCGGCCCAGCACCGCTGAATAAATCTGCGCGCTGACAATGGAAGCCAAGCAGGAATTCGCCGGACAGCGCGCGGTCGCTGGCGAAGTCCTCCGGCTGGAAACGGCACTGTATTTCATCCAGCAGCTTTTCCCGCTTCCAAAGGAACCCAGCGCCTTTTTCCGAAGCGCGCAAACGAGACTTGTAGGGCGTCAAGGCCAGCTCAATGTTGCGCCACGTCGAGAAAGGCCGGTCGGCGAAACGTTGCATCAGTCGCGCCGCTGTCGTGTCCCGGCTCTCGCCTGCCTGTTTCAGCGAGTACCCTTC
>WOZP01000059.1:2349-4210 GCA_011620215.1 Rugosibacter sp. | reverse complement strand
AACTCCGAGCCCTTAAGCTCGCGGTAGTAGGTGATCGCCATGCGACCCGGCGTAGCGGAGTCAAGACCCATAACCACAATGTCGTCACTCGGGTCGAGGCTTGCACGATAGCCGCGCATAATCTGCTTGAAGCGCAATGCGAAAGACTGACCGGCATCGCCAGCAAGCTCGGTTTTCGCATCTTCCTCCAGCTTCGCGTTTGCACTGTTGCCAAGAATCAGAGCCAACGTGTCCTTGAACGGGTCGGGGATAGGCTTGCCTGCTACCGCCCAGCTAACGATAACCTGATCGCCGCTCTTGTACGCCTGGCGTGCGATTAACCAGCGCAGAGCGTTATGTGCTTTCTGCGTAACCACGTAACCAACGCCGCAGGCTTGCTGACCCTCCTTGTCGGTGAAACGGCCCCGAAAGGTATAGCCTTGCTCATCATTAGCACTTACAAGCTTTGCACCGTCCCCCGCATGGCGAATGCGCTTGGGATGACTCAACGCGAGTGCCACGCTGCTCTCGCCTGTCACCATGCACAGACCTTTCGTTTCCTTGCTGGCGGCATCGAATCCGATCCATGCTTCTTGAAGCGAGACGTCCGTCCAGACAGCAGGGTTGGGGTCATCCGGCAAACGTACTTGCCAACGAACCAAGGCATCCCCTTGGTCACGCTCGCCACCCTTCGCTGTCAGCATGCGAAAAATCTCCGGTAAATCACTCTCACTTGACCACCGAGTCAGCAACTTCCCATCTGACCCAAAGTGCAGGAGTTTTTCTTTCTCTAAATCTGCAACGACATGTCCTCGACGAATGTAGGCAAGTACAGCGCGCGCCTTGGGATGGCTAAACTCCGAGTCGCACCACTCGGACAATAACTTTTCATAGCCATTGAAATATGAGGGCTTCGCCCCTCCATACGTCGAATAATCAGCCGCGCAATATTGAATCTTGTCGCAAAGAGGGTGAGCTGCTTCATTGGCAGTCCTGTTTGCCGACTTCTCAGTCGCCGGAATTACAGTCTCCTCCTTCTGGATAGTCTTCGCGCTCTTGAAGTTACCCTGCCCGTCGACGGCGATCTCAATGTGTGCCTGCTGCGGTGTATGGCTGATCGGCATCAAGAGCGCAGCGCCAGATGGCTCTCGCCCTTTGCATGCCTCGTAGGTCTGGTAGAGCTTCTCAATCCAGGCCATCGCTCGCCTCCAGTTCCACAGCGACTTCTTCAACGGCACGCAAGTTTTCATTCCGGACGAACGGCTTCTTCGTCATCTCGCGCACGAACTTGCGGACGGTGCAAGCTTCGGGTCGGTCGAAGCGGATCACGCCATCCTTCATCGTGGGTTTCCAGAAACGGGCGTGTAGCTTGTCTTCGCCTGTTTCGTCGGGATAGTCGAATCCATGGAACATCAAACCAAAGGCGAGTTCATCAGCACCGTCGTAGTGACCGGCACCTGAGCCAAACTCGCAGGGCTCCGCATAACCTTGGCAGTCACGCGTGCCGAGAAATATGTCCTGCCGTCCGCCACGAACCAGCATGCGCTGCGCAATATCGTTGTGTTTAGCGGGATTACGGTCATCGGCCAGCTCTGGACGATGTTCATTCCACACGAAATGTGCCTGCACCTGGTATTCGACATCGGCAAGAAAAGTGTAGATCGCCAAATCGTTGCCACCGCTGTAGACCAGCGGTTTGGTACCCTTGGTCTGGGTGCAGATCGGTTTCATCACGCGCACGACATCGATAATCCAGACGAAGGTCGGTTTCCAGTAGATCGATTTGGCAATACCTTTCAACGCCTCATAGGTGGGGACGTGATAAGAACATTTCTCGCCACCGACACGTGTCAGTGGGTCAGTGAACAAGGCATGGCGTGCG
>WOZP01000059.1:0-2249 GCA_011620215.1 Rugosibacter sp. | reverse complement strand
TCGGCTTCGTAATCGTCCAGCACGCGCTCGGCTTTGTCTCGCCCCTCTTTAATGTCAGTCAGCGTACCCAGATTCTCATTTTGAGGGTTCACCACATGCACGATACCTGTTTCACGGCGTCCATGACGATTGCAACGACCCGCCGCTTGCGCGATTGAATCGAGCCCGGCCGTAAATCGAATGACCGCACCGAAATCTACATCCACACCCGCTTCAATCAATTGCGTGCTGATGCATAGCATAGGTTTCAACCATTTCAACCGATGGCGGATGATGCGCAGGATTCTCTTGCGATGCGCAGGGCACAGGCTGGTGCTCAGATGTATTACGGGTCTCCGTCGGTTTCCATTGCACAAGTGATACAAGGCCAAGGCAGAGGCTTTGGTATTCACGATGACAAGACAACTACCGACGCGATCAGACTCATCCATCGCCAGAGCGGCAATGTCCTCGTTCGGCCAACCGCCCGGTTTGCGCTTATTGACGACTTCGACCCGCTTCAAATCAGAGAAAAGACGTTTCACATCAGGCATCAGCTCATTGCCCGCCAGAACCCGAATGGCACCCTTTTTTTGATCTACTGCATCAAGTAGCGGCTGCGTGGCCGTGCAAAGTACAGCAGTAGAGCTGCACTGCTCAGCGAGAAAGCTAATTGCGTTATTGAATAGATGAACGCAGTTAATCGGCAGAGTTTGGACTTCATCGAACACGATCACGGCATTGGCCAGCTGGTGCATACGCCTCGCCCCGCGCGTGCCTGCACCAAACAAGGTTTCGAGCAACTGAACCATGGTGGTGTAAACCACGGGGGCATCCCAATTCTCGGACAGCATCTTCTCGCGCCAGCCCTGCTGTTCGGGCGTCAGATTGCCATGGTGCTCAAGGACGATCCGACCTTTGCTCGCCGGAACATCATCCGGTTCGAGAATACGGCGTACCACGTCGGCGTTCTGATCGATGATCGAGGTGAAAGGGATGACGTAAATCACCCGATCCATGTTCCATTGCTTGGCGTGATGCAGAGCGAAGCGAAGACTGGCAAGCGTCTTGCCACCGCCAGTAGGTACGGTCAGCGTGTAGATGCCTGGCTCGCGCGACGCACCGTTGAGACAATGGCGGGAAATATCGGCGCGCAGTTGGTCTATAGGCTCACGCAGCACAAAGGTTATCAGGTGGTTTTCAAGACGACTGATTAGCGTACCCCAGTCGGGGTAGCGCCCATTCATGCGACCTTGCGCCGCCCTCGGATTCTCGAAGTCAGCCGTATCGACACGATCAGCATCAATCAGGCAACTAAACAAGAAGCGAACCAGCAAACCAATCTGCTGCTGAGCAACAATATCCCGCCCACGCGCAGATTCTGACGACACGATTTTCAAAAGACTGGCTTGCAGGTTGGTAATCAGGCTTGCATCGCCCAAGAGTTTTTGTGCACGGGACAGGATTCCCTTGTCAGCAGAAGTGCATGCTTCATCGAGGTGGGTTTTCTCAACGCGTTTGTTCATTCGCGCACTAAAAGAATCATCACCAGATGGGGTCAGGCAATCGATCAAGCCAGAATGGTGAGAAGCGATACACAAGGCAAGCATCTGCCCGACAAGCTGACCCAACGAGCCCTCCTGGGAAAGTCGCTCCCAAATGAACTGTGCTCCAGCCGTTGAATGGTCAATACGACCACGGAGCTTGACTGCATCAACATATTCGTCGGCATCCTGGTCGATACGACCGACAGCAGAACCCAGATAATCCTGAAATTCCTTGCTGTACTTACCGAAATCGTGCAGCAAACCCAAAACTTCGCCAATAGCTTCAAGCCCCTTAATTTGAGTAGCATCACTAGCCGCCAATTTCAGCTTGGCTGCATTTAGCGCCGACAGCCGCCCGACAGCCAAGAGGTGCGCTTCAAGTGATTGCGGCTCACCTTGCGGCCTCCCATCAACTACGCACTGATGCGCGATGAAATGCCTCGGGTTGTTTGTCGCCGATGTCATGGAGTGATACCCAATGTGTTCTTTCCGGCAAGGATGAAAGCATCACTGCTCACTAGGGAAACGCTGATTAAGTCCTTCGACAGGCTCAGGACGAACGGTAAGCTATTGATTCCGTTCATGGTTAGGTTGTCGAATCATAGATAAGTACCACTTGTTCAGCGTTTCCCTAGGTAAGCCTGTCCGAAAAATATCGACCCCCTGCTTAGTTTGACATCCGCAAGAAACTCCACTCCGGCCTCCATGACATTGTTTTATGCC
>WOZP01000205.1 GCA_011620215.1 Rugosibacter sp. | reverse complement strand
GCGCAGCCCCTCAATTCCACGTTGAGGCTGTAGAAAAACTCAAAATGCAAAAATCACGCCTTTATAGATCAATAAGTTACAACCACGTTTTTGCCAAAAAACGGGTTTTTCTACAGCCTCGTTAGCCACCTCAAGTAAGGACTGTGCGCATGGAAAATAAGTGGTGGGAGTATTACGCGGTTCGCTATTTCGTGGGTACGGTTGTTGGGGCACTCGTCGTTGCATTTCTAAACCTTGAACCGGGCTCGCCCTTTGAAGATCGCTTGGACATCCTCGGAGATTCCAAGGAGGCAACGTTTCTTGGTGTTGGGTTGGTTGCTGCACTTGGCTTTGCTTTCTGCTACATCGCTAGTTCGCCAGTGCTGACGCTACACGCCACCCGGGCACATTTGCGCTTCTCAGCCATTAAAGCTTCGCCATATGCTTTCGCGAGCGCACTTCTCGTGCCGACGCTCCTCGCCATTTTTGCGTTCTGGCAATTCTTGCCGCCAGTCGCGGCCGCGAGTTCTGGCCTTGTTATTGGTGTTGAAAGTGGCCTGATTCTTCTCGCTATTTGCACGAAATTCAGCGTCGTTGAGAATTTCTATTGTGATCTGGCCATAGCGCGATCCAAAGGAATGCCCGAGAAAGACAAACCACCAACGCCCGGCATTGAGTACGTCACCTCCTACCGCCATCTTCGAGAGCACGGCAATGCCTTTCTGATTGTGCTGCTTGAAGGGCTGCTTGCGTACACCCTTTTTCACAGCCCGTCGCGTAGCTGCGCCATGATCATTCTTGCTCTTTGGTTGCTTCCGTCAGCAACCGTTTGGCTGGTCGGCACTGTTTTGGAGAGCCGCCTTGTTTCCAAGTCACTCCCGTAAGGCGGCTAACATGGCGCTCAACCTCGCTCCCTTTGGTCGCTGGACGCTGCGCGATAAAGCCGCGCAGCGCCGGTTAGGGTGTCCCTCCACGCCTACACCTTGGACAGCCTCGAAAGCCGTGGCCCATTCAACAATCTCTTTGAGGAAAAGCTTGCCTGTGGTGGCACAGTTGAACTCCATGTCGCCTAATCCGCCGTTCCAGGGGACGCTCGAGAAGCTGCGCTTCTCGGTTCCCTCCGGCCTTTGGCCTCCGGTCGCCCCTGAGCTAGCACGTTAGGGATTTCAGCCTGCGCATTGCTGAATCCGCCAATGAAATGTATCCTTCGCCGATGCCGCTGACAGACTATCTCCCCGCCGAATTCCTTGAGCTCTACGAAGTCCACAACTACCGCCATGCGGCAGAGGTTCTCGCTACAGGCTGCCCGGAAGAGTTCGCAGAACTGATCGGCGCGCTCAGTCAGTTCCGCCTGACCACCGCCGACATTCTTGCCAAAGGCGGCAACGAATCTCAAATACCCAAGCGGCTCGCTTCTCTGTTCCGCCCATTGCGCTGGTTTGAAACGCGCATTCGTGGAGATCTCGTTGTTACCGTCGAAACGCACACCGACGACGGGAAGGAAACCACCGAAACCCGCCTTGACGATTTCATGGACGGCCACAAGGTCGATTTCGTGAAAAACCGCGTTGCCTTTGATTTAGAATGGAACAGTAAAGATCAGACCTTCGACCGCGATCTTTACGCATTCCGCGCATTTCACGAGGCCGGAGTCATCAGCGCCGCCGTTTTGCTTACGCGCAGCGCAGATCTCAACGAAGTTTTCAAGAAGCTCGAAATCATGCCGAAGTACGGCGCGAGCACGACTTGGATGGGAAAACTGCTTTACCGCATGAAGGCTGGAAGAAATGGTGGCTGCCCGGTGCTGGTACTCGGCATCACGAAAAAATTGATTGAGGACTGGCCGCAATGACCCCATCACAAGACCTCCTGAAAAAAACCAAAGGCGCACGGTTTGCTACCGTGCTGGCTGATCCGCCGTGGCAGTTTCAAAACAAAACTGGAAAGGTTGCGCCAGAGCACAAGCGCCTGAATCGCTACAGCACCATGACGCTTGAGGATATTTGCGCCCTTCCTGTGGCGAACGTCTGCGCCGATACTGCGCACCTGTATTTGTGGGTTCCTAATGCACTGCTGCCGGAAGGTTTGCGCGTGCTGTCCGCGTGGGGATTCCAATACAAAAGCAACCTTGTGTGGCACAAGGTGCGCAAGGATGGCGGCCCAGATGGGCGTGGCGTCGGCTTCTACTTTCGTAATACCACTGAGATCATTCTGTTTGGCGTGCGCGGGAAGAATGCCCGCACACTGGCTCCAGGCAGAAGTCAGGTCAATATCATTCGCTCGATGAAGCGCGAACATTCGCGCAAACCCGATGAACAATACGGGATCATTGAGGCGTGCAGCCCAGGCCCATACCTTGAGCTTTTCGGTCGCGGCCCGCGCGAAGGCTGGACAACGTGGGGAAATCAAGCCGAGGAATACTCGCCCACTTGGCCCACCTATTCCAATCATTCCCAGTCTCACGTAGTCATCCAAAACCCCTAACCCTACGGTCAACCCGGACGCTACGCAGTAAAAAGGGTAAGGCTCAATAAATCCATCATGGATTCGCCGTCTCACCAACGCCGACTTTTTCCGCTACACCTCAACCAAGATGTTGGGTGAAAAAAGCGATCATGTGCTCCCAGGCTAGGCTGGCCGCCTTGGCGTTGTAGACATCGCCGCACCGTTCGTTGAAAAGCCGTGGGCTGGTGTCGATCTGCTTGTACTTCGCCATCCGGTTTTCCAAATGCAAAACCATTGGAACCTTGTTATTCCAGTTGGTTCACAGCACAATGCCGACATGAGCAGACTTTTCTACACCGTCGTTAGCCTACCCATAGGACACTCCATATGAGCTTTGCCAGTTTCTGGGCGGACTTAATTTCTACCGTAGTTGGTGGCGTCATATTGGCCGTTTTGTTCTTCCTCGCTAAGGAAAAACTTTTCCCTTTCCCAAAGCTAACCGGGCGTTGGTACTTAGAGCAGACAACCCAGATCACGGCATACAAACCCTATGACGGAATGGTACTGAGGTACATAGTGATGCTTTGGCGCGAGGGCACTAGAGTTGAGGGCACTGCGGAAAAAATATACGAGAATTCTTCAACGGGTGAGCGCACGTTCACGGGGGAGAATCGCACGCGCGCAACGGTTACGGGCTATATAGAAAAGAAGTATTTCGGTAAGGATCGGATTTGTCTTCATGTGGTCGAAAATGGTCATGGGCGCGAATCAACGACCTTTTACGAAATAACCGTGGATTGTGTCGAACCATTTGCCGGAAATTTCTCATCAATGGTCGCGGAGCAGACCGGTACAGTCAAATGGCAATGCAAGCCGTTCTAAGGGTAGTCATACACATACTGGCATTGCCGTTGATCGTTATTTCACAAGTGATGATCTGGCTCGGGCTGTGCGGACTACATGATGACCTAAAGAGATGTCTGGCTGTAGTCGATTCAACGCCATCAATTCCAAGTCGCTTCGTTGTTACTCTGGTGGCAGCGGAGGATCATCGGAGCTCAATTCATCCAGGTGTCGATCCCATTGCGATGCTTCGTGCTCTGTTGGTTTGGGTGCGATCTGGTCGAGTCCAAGGGGCCAGCACAATAGAGCAGCAACTGGTGCGTGTCGTTCTGGAGTGTTACGAAAAAACTTTGCGCCGTAAGTTACGCGAACAATTGGTTGCTATTGCTCTCTCCTGCAAACGGTCGAAAGCACAGATTGCTAAAGCCTACCTCAGCAATGCGTTTTATGGCTCTGGTTTATACGGACTAGCCGCACTGACTTACGTTTGCAAACCAAACTTGGAAACAACGTCACAAGACAACATTTCATACATGATAGCTAGACTCAAGTATCCAGAGCCGTTGTCTCCAATGACTGAATGGCATAAGAGGGTTAAGATTAGAGTGCAATACATCGCTATTCGTCTAGATAGGTCGGCTAACCCATCATTCACCAGAGCTGCGCGATAAAGCCGCAGCGCGCCCCGTAGGCTTGAGTCCGTCTCTGGAAAGTCCCCTTGGGGTGCCGACTTTTTTCGCTATCCCCTCAAGCCAAGATGTTGGGTGAAAAAAGCGATCATGCGCTCCCAGGCTAGGCTGGCTGCATTGGCGTTGTAGACATCGCCGCGCCGTTCGTTGAAAAAGCCGTGGGCGGCGGCGTAGCGGTGAATTTCGGCGGGAGCGCCGGTTTTTTGCAGGGTGGCTTCCAGCGCATCGACCATGCTGGGCACGCACCAGTCATCCTGGGTGGCAAAGTGCCCTTGAAAAGGGATGCGGATGTTGGCTGGATCGGCAAATTCCTGCGGCGGAATACCATAGAAACAGACGGCGGCCGAGAGTGCGGGCACATGTACGGCGGCGGCGATGGTGAGTGCGCCACCCATGCAAAAACCCATCACACCAACCTGGCTGCTGATTCGTTGCAGGTGCGTCACGGCACCATGAATATCCTGGTGCGTGGCACCGGGAAAGTCGAGGCCATTCATCATGTGGCTGGCCTCGTTAGCGTCTTGCGTGATGCGGCCGTGATAAAGGTCAGGCGCTAACGCGTTAAACCCGGCGCGCGCAAAGCGGTCGGCGACGCCGCAAATCTGGTCATTCAATCCCCACCATTCCTGAATCACCACGACGCCAGGACAATCCTGCCCGGCGGTTGCCAGATAGCCTTGGCAGCTGGTGTTGTCTGGTCGTTTGAAGTTCAGCAGATGTCCCATGGTTCGCTCCTTTATCGGTTGAGAAACGTTTTCGCAACCTTACCTGAAATCGCTCATCGTTGTTGATCGGCGTGTGCCTCTCTCTGTGGAGTGTCATCTTGCGCCGTCTCACCATCGCCGACTTTTCAGCACCGACTTTTCAACCCACGGCGCGGCGCAGGCAATCCAGGTAGGCGTTACAGTTAGCTCTTGTTGCGCAACGCGCAACGCGCTATCATTTGCGCATGATTATGTCGTTTCGCCACAAAGGCCTGCGAAAATACTTTGAATCCGGTAGCTTGGCTGGAATCCAAACCGCACACGCGAATCGGCTCAAAATGCAGTTGGCGGCGCTCGATACCGCCCAAGTTATCGAGGACATGGACATTCCCGGCTTTCGGCTTCACCCGCTAAAGGGCAGTGAGCGCGGGCGTTGGTCAATATGGGTAAATGGCAATTGGCGCGTCACGTTCGAGTTTGAGAACGGCAACGCATTTGTTTTGGATTACGAGGATTATCACTAATGGCTATGCACAATCCACCTCACCCCGGAGCATTTATTCAAGAGGTTTATCTTGCGCCGAACAAAATCAGTTGCAGGGAGCTCGCCCTCAAGTTGGGCGTTGCCGCCTCGACCCTGAATCGCGTTTTGAACGAAACCAGTGGCGTGAGCCCTGAAATGGCGCTTCGTCTCTCAAAAGCATTGGGCCGCTCGCCCGAGAGCTGGTTGACGATGCAAGGAAATTACGATTTATGGCAAGCCAAGCAGACTGTGGACTTGAAGAAAGTCCGCAAGATTGAGTTCGGTTATGCCTAATCCAGCCATCAACTCGGATGCTACGCAGTAAAAAGGGTCAGGCTCAATAAATCCACCACGGATTCGCCGTCTCACCATCGCCGACTTTTCGGCACCGATTTTTCAACCTGCCGCGCGACGCAGACAATCCAGATAGGCGGCGGCATCCAGCGGCTGGGCATCGCGCTGCGCGCGCCACATTGTTTCGCCAAGACAATCCAGCAC
>WOZP01000117.1 GCA_011620215.1 Rugosibacter sp. | reverse complement strand
ATCTTGAACTGCTTGAGCGACTCGGTGCACAGCTCAAGTTTTTTTCACCCCTCGCCGGCGAGCCGCTGCCCAAATGCGACGCGCTCTGGCTGCCCGGTGGCTATCCCGAACTGCACGCCGCCATACTCTCGCAACGCCATGAATTCTTTGCCCAGCTCACCACCCACGTCACCGCTGGCAAGCCCCTGCTCGCCGAATGCGGCGGCATGATGATATTGTTCGACACACTCACCGACACGCAAGGCGCAACACACCCGATGGCCGCCCTTCTCCCCGGCCGCGTCGTCATGCAACCGCGCCTCACCGCGCTTGGCGGTCAAGAGGCAGCGCTGCCCGAGGGTACGCTGCGTGGCCATACATTTCATTATTCAAAAACCGAAACATCGCTCGAGCCCCTCAGCCATGCCCGCCGCCAGCGGCCATTGGGTGGCAAAACCCAAGGCGAAGCCATTTACCGCCGCGCACGGCTGACCGCTTCTTACGTGCACTTTTACTTCCCCTCCCATCCTGCGGCTGCCGCCGCGCTGTTTTTGCCATGATTTTTTCTTTAACTCAGCCGAAGAACCCCCATGCCTTCGATGATGCGGCCATCGATGCGATTTATCGAGCCATCCACAGCCGCCGCGACATTCGCGAATTCGTGCCCGGCGCATTGCCGAGCGGCCTGCTCGACCGTCTCTACGCTGCAGCCCACGCCGCGCCTTCAGTCGGCTACATGCAGCCCTGGCGCTTGATTCACGTCAGCGACCCGGCATTGCGGGAAGGTATGGCAGCGCTCGTCGAAGAAGAACGCCTGCGCACTGCTGCCGAGCTGCCTACCCGCACAGCGGAGTTTCTCAAGCTCAAAGTGGAAGGCATCAAAAGCTGCGCTGAAGTCCTCGTCGTGGCGCTCATGGATGGTTGCGAAAACCATATTTTCGGCAAGCGCACGCTGCCTGAAATGGCGCTCGCCTCCGCCGCCTGCGCGATTCAAAACCTATGGCTGGCCGCTCGCGCCGAAGGCATCGGCCTGGGCTGGGTATCCTTTTTCGAACCCGATGCCTTAGCGCGCCTGTTTGCCATGCCGCCCGGCGCAAAACCCATTGCCATTCTGTGCCTGGGGCACGTGGCTGAATTCTCTGCTCAGCCCACGCTCGAAGCCCTCGGCTGGGGACAGCGCCTGCCGATCGAAGCAGTCGTGTTTGAAAACCAATGGCCAGCCAATGCGCAGCCAACGCCGACAGCGTACTGAATTTCTATCTCAAGATGTGCTCTTGATAGCCAGCACGGCTTGATTGCGCAAGGTCTTCAACAATTGCAATTCCTTTTCGGAAATCACGACGGATCCAGCTTTATCCTTGTCGCAATAGATCAAGGCCACCGGCTTGCCCTTGATATTGAGCGGGAACAGGATAAAAGTACGCGCCGGAATTTTCCCTCGATACCACGCAGGAATCTTGTCGGCAATCTTCGGATCATCAATATCGTTGATCAAAATATCGACTGCCTTTGAGGTCGCCAAGTGAAACACGTCCGATGAGAAAGCAAGAGGGAAGCGAAACAGCTTGACCAGCTCTGTCGTATCAGGCCCAAAGCCGAATCGCCCCACCATCTGATCCATGCGTGCATCCTTGAGACAAAGGATGACTCGCTTGAAGCCCATGGCCCGGTACATGGTTTCGAGAATGACGCGCAGAGTGTCGCTAAGCGAAAAATCATCTAGCAGGGAATTGCTGATGTCTTGAATGCCCGCTGTGAGAATAGTCTCAGACTGATGACCCTGGGCTGCCGACTCATCGCCCTCTCCATCCGCCAAACCAGGGTGGCTCGCCAATGTCATCTCGCTCAGGGATATTGCGAGAGAATCGGTTGCATCTGACGCCTGCGGCGTATTGTCACTACCCAGAGTCGCGCCGGTAAAAGAGGCCACTTGGCAGACGAAAGGACTTTGCTTCAGATTAACCTGAAGGATGCTGGCAACTTGTGTCAGTTCATCGAAAGACTGTTCCAGCACGTCTTGCAACTGTTTATCGGAAAACTTCATGCTGGCAGCAAAGCGAGCCGATATCTGCTTGATTGCCCGAGGCCGCCCCTCTGCCGAGGTTTCCGCCATGACGGCACACAACTCGTTGGCGAATCCTGAAGTAACCCACAACGTTTCATCATGAGTTGCCGGCTTGCGCACTCCCCCATCGGAAAGCGCGCGCATGCTGTTGACGATGGATGCCGGAAAACCCCAGCTGCGAGCCACACCGATGCCCAGATCCTCGAAGGAAATACCCAGCACCTGAACTGAAATTTGATCTTCCTTCATTTTTTTCTGCTGCATCAGGATCCGCATGGTCTCCACTTCTTCGGGAAAGTAGTACTGGGCCAACAATTTTCCCAGACTATGAAACAAGGCACAGATAAATGCCTCTTCCGACTCGCGCGCCAGGAACTTCTTGCCCGCATTTCGTGCCAGCAAACCCGCCAGATTTGCATACAAAAAGCTTTCTTTCAGCTCCTTGATATTGCTGTTGTTTTGCAGATGCTCAAACAATAGTACGGTGATGGCAATGTTGCGCACCGCATCGAAACCCAGCACCACCACGGCACGGGATACCGTGCTGATGTTGCCGCCGGCCTGTCGGTAGAAAGTGGAATTGACCAGACGCAGAATCTTGTTGGTCAGGGCATAATCCTTGAGGATAGTATTGGAGAGCTTGTGAATACTCTCTTTATCGGAATCGGTCAGTTTGTTGATGGCCGACACCGAACTCGACAGGGCCGGAAAATCGGACTTGTGACGCATGCGCCGCAAGAGAAACTCCAGCGTGCTCTGCTTTTGCCCATCTCCCGTCGTCTCCCCCATGCTGCCTGCAAAGAGATACTGATCCAGTGCCTGGCGCATCTGCACGGCATCAGCAAAGCTCAAAGCCTGGTTGCAATCACAAGCCTTGAGAATGATGGCTCCCAGCTTCTCATCAATCCCCGAAGGCAGCTGCACATGCTCCCGCGTGTTCTTGTAAAACACTTGCTCAGCGCTGCCGCCTTGCCTTACGCTTTGTCCTGCCACCATCTCCAGCAAGATCAGCCCGATGGCATAAATGTCGTCTTGCGCGGTGATAACACGATTTTCTACGTGTCCGGGCATAGGGTTCAGCGTATCGACCAGCCCCTGTTGATCACCACCTTGGCTATTGGTCAGTTGGCTGACGATGCCGAAGTTCATAATACGGGGAATTCCTTCAGCATCGAGGATGATATTCGAAGGTTTCAGGTCGCCATGGATGATGCCCTGCATATGGGCCTGAGCCAGGCCGTCCACCACCTGCCGCATCAGATCAGCGGCCCTCGCCGACTCGATAGGTCCACCCTTCGGCAAAACGTCAGCCAGGGTATGGCCATCGACAAACTCGAAAACCAGATAGGGATCCCCATCGTGTTCTCCTGCATCGAAAATCGGCACCACATTGGCGTGACGCAAGTTGCTGACCGCTCGCGCCTCAGCCAACAATTTTTGATTGAGCTGAGCATCGGCATGGTCAAAATGCATCGTCTTGATCGTCACCTCCCGCTGCAACTGCGGGTCCCAAGCCAGATAAACCACACTTTGATCGCCGCGTCCCAGTTCGCGGCGAATTTCAAACCGTCCAATGAATTGATGCATTCTTTGTTGTAATGCCTCTTGTAAACTCCAACGATATAGCTTATTTTTTCGCTACGAGAGAACGAAAGCAGCGCGTGCTGATAATCACTTCCAGCATTCCGCAGTGTCCTACGCGAATATCATAACACCCATGAAATGCATGCTACCCGACGGACATTGATCACGCAACAGTAAAGCATTAGCGCTGAGGGAAATCACGATGATGCAGCACGCACTGCCAAGTCCATCCGTCATGTTCTCGCAGAGTGCGATTCTCGAATGCACAGCCAACACCATCACACATTGAGTTAATCGAATTGCATTGCAGCATACGAACCACCCTGCCTGTAGCCACAAACTGTGCAACAATTCAGCCTTCTGTCACTGCCAAAAGAGAACCCCCATGAGCAATCCAAACTGCGTCACATCCCTTGCAAAGTCATGTCTACTCGGCCTTTTCATAGTGATACCCTTTATGGCCAACCTCGCTCACGCAGACAAACCCGACTGGGCCGGGAATGGCAAACACTCAAAACAAGAAAACCGGAATGATTACCGAGGTGATGATGAACAGCGTCATGGCGAAAAAAAAGATAAACGTCACCAGCGTGATGATGACCAGGGCCGTCGGGGTGACGACAGAGCTTCTCGTGATGGATCGCGAATCTCAATCAATGCGTATTTCGACGATCGTGAGCGTGACTATGCACGCGGCTACTATCGTGAAGAATTTAGCCGCGGCCATTGCCCCCCGGGACTCGCCAAAAAGAACAATGGCTGCCTGCCACCCGGTCAGGCGAAAAAATGGCACAGAGGCGCGCCTTTACCAAGCAGTGTGGTGTACTACCCTGTGCCTAACGAGGTAATGGTTCATTTACGCCCGCCCCCATCCGGCCATAAGTATGTCCGCGTTGCCTCCGATATTCTGCTGATTGCCGTCGGTAGCAGCATGGTGGTGGATGCGATTGAAGATTTAGGTCGGTAATGATTTCGGCCCGAACAGGTTGTTAGCTCCAGGCACCGCGCCAAACCAAACTCAAGCGCCCTGCACTGTACGAAATTCACGTACAGTGCAGGACGCTTTATTTTTTCCTGCTTTTCCTTATGCCTCAGCTAGCCTGTCTTTGCAATAATTTCGGTTAGCATACGCATCCTTTTTGCCGATCGTGAGTCTGCTGTGAACATTGTTCTTCGTTACCCCAAAGTCTCTCTTGTCGTTTTGATTCTGATCTGGGGACTGGGTTATCCGATCATGAAAGTCGGGCTGGCCTATTGCCCGCCTCTGATTTTTGCCGGCTTGCGTGCCATGACAGGCGGCCTGGTTTTAGCAGTTCTTGCCCTGCGTAGCGGCGAAGCGCTGAATTTTCACGATACATGGCACGCCATGCTCGCTTCTCTGGTGTTTAACGTGCTCTTATTTTTTGGCACGTCGGCCATTGCGATCAAGTTTTTACCTTCAGGGATTGCCTCCATTTTGCTTTATGCCCAACCCATCATGGTTGGCCTCTTGGCGCATTTTTTACTCAACGAAGTACTCACCCAGCGTAAGTTCATCGGTTTGTTGGTTGGCTTTATTGGTGTTGCCATCATCAGTTACAAAGGCCTCACAGGTGATTTATCACTCTATGGCGTTTTCATGGGATTGCTCTCTGCGTTGGGCTGGGCAATCGGCACCGTCTTTATCAAACGTAAAAATCCGCGTTCGATCTACTGGTTTATTGCCCTGCCATTTCTCGCCGGAGGGCTGTCACTTTGTTTCATCGGCTTTGCATTGGGTGAGCGACCCAGCGAGATTGTCTGGAACACACCCTTCATCATTACCCTTTTATGGGGCTCCGTCATCGGCCTGGCCACCTCATGGGTGATCTGGTTCAATCTGGTCAAAACGGGAGACGCCAGCACGCTATCGGCCAATACCTTTTTAGTGCCCGTAGTATCCATGATCGGTGGCGCGTTGCTGTTGGGTGAATCAGCACCACCGAGTCTCTATGCAGGCGGTGCGCTGGTCATCTACAGTATCTACCTGGTCAACCGCCCGGCACCGCAGAAAATGGTTACATCGAAGTAGCGTCAGGCTTTTTGCGCCCACGCCTGGATTATTTGCGCGATCTGCGGCAAACCCATTTCGATGGCAGCCGGGCCCGGCGAGAGAATATGCGCGGATTTAATTTCATGCACCTCGCCATTGGCCAGCGCAGGAAAATTCAAACCGCTAAACCGCTCAAAAAACCGTGCCGACTGAAATTTTTTACCACACCACGAGGCCAAAACAAGATCTGGTCGCCGTCTCACCAGCGCCGACTTTTCCGCAATGATGCGCTCTTTCGCGCTGCACTTTTGCGCCAGCTCGGCAAAGATGTCGTCCCCTCCGGCGATGGTGATGAGCTCGGAGACCCACTGAATGCCGCTGATCATCGGCTCATCCCATTCCTCAAAATACACTCGAGGACGGCGCGGTAGCGTGGCGGCAGCGGCACGCACAGCGGCGATCTGCGCTTCGAGCTTTGCCACCAGTTGCGCTGCGCGATCCTGTGCCCCGACCAGGTTGCCGACTGTGGCGATCATGGCCAATATCTCGGCCACGCTGCGCTGATTAAAGTGATGCACAGCAATGCCCGCCTTCACCAGATCGCGGCAAATATCACTTTGCAAATCAGAAAACGCCAGCACCAGATCGGGTTTCACCGCCAGAATCTTGTCGATGCGTGCGCTTGAAAAACCGCTGATCTTCGGCTTCTCCTTGCGCGCCCGCGCAGGCCGCGTGGTAAAGCCGGAAATACCGACGATGCGTGCTTCTTCGCCCAAGGCGTAAAGCACCTCGACCGATTCTGTTGATAAACAGGCAATGCGCTGTGGCAGATATTGGGATAAAGAAGAAGCCAAGTTTATTTTTTTCGCGCAGGGTTTGTCTGTTGGTTTGTCTGATGGTTTGCCTGGCGTGGGTTCGCTGGTCGCTTTTCACGTGCCGACTCCAATGCCTGGCAGAGCTTTTCTGCACCATCCAAAAGACGCGGCGTATGCCGCTGGATTTCCTGCGGCGGGATGAAATACAGGTTGTCGCGCTTAACCGCCATCATGGTTTTCCAGCGCCGCCAATCGTTAAGCCACTCCGGGCGCTCATCGCCCATACCACTGGCAACGATCACCTCGGGGTTGGCTGCGATCACGGCTTCCACCGTCACGGTCGGTGCCAAAATCGGCAGGGAGCCAAACACGTTGCGCCCGCCGCACAGGCGTATGGCATCGCTGATGATCTGTTTGTCGTTTACCGTCATCAAGGGCTGCTTCCAGATTTGATAAAACACATCCACCACCGGGCGCTGGCTGTATCGCGCGGCCAATGCTGCATGACGCTCACGAAATGCGGCCGCCGCTAGGTTAGCTACCGATTCGGTGCCCGCCAGCACGCCGAACCTCTCTATTTCGCGGGCTACATCATTGATGCGGTCAGGCTGCGAAACATAAACAGAAATTCCCATCGCCTTTAATTTTTCCAGCGCTGCCGGCGGGTTGCCGCTTTCCCAGGCGATGACTAAATCGGGCTTTAAGGCAAGGATGGCCTCCAGATCCGGTCGGGTATAACCGCCTACTTTGGGCAACGCTTTAGCTGCTGGCGGATAGTCGCCATAGTCCACATTGCCGACGAGCTTATTGCCCGCGCCTGCTGCGTAGAGCAACTCTGTAATATGCGGCGCCAGACTGATGATGCGTTTGGCCGGTGTAGCTGGTGTAGCTGGTGTAGCTGGTGTAGTTAATGCAGCTAAAGACCGATTGACTTCGGCGTGCTTTTCGGATGTTTGGCTCCATGCCGGACTGTGACCGATTAAGCATAGCAGTAGCAGAAAACGGGTTTTCGAATAACTTTTCATTTTGTTTTTCCGTTAGATACTGCATCTGCTGTCACCGCTGTAACGGCTGCATTGGCAAGTGCGTTTTTAGCCTCCTGACTCTTTTTCCAATCGCTGACGGTGGCAAAAATCAGCCCGCCAAGAATCAAGGCAAAGCCGAGGCTGTTAGTCAAGGTAACCGCCTCACCCAGCACCAGAGACGCCGACACATAGCCCACCAGCGGCACACACAGCGTGCTTAAGCTCGTGGTAATCGCAGGCAGCGCACGCGTCACACTGATCATGGCCCAAAAGCAAAAGGCGGTGGCAATCGGGCCGTTATAGAGCAGCACCCAGCCCAGAGGCTCACCCCACTGTATCGCGTGGACATCTTCAAATAAATAGATGAACGGCGCCATGGCACAGGCAGCCACCATCAACTGCCAGGGCATTAACGAGAGCGGCGAGCCTTTCCACCGATGCCCCCGCACTTTCACGATCAAAATCGCCCACAACAATGCCGCAAACAACAACATCCCATTACCCAGCACGGTTTTTGGATCATGCCAATCAAAGGCAAACGGATTGAACAACACTGCCACGCCGATCATCCCCAAAATCAACCCCACAATGCGCAATGTTGTCAGCGCTTCGCCCAGCCACAGCACGGCCAAGGGCACAACCCACAGTGGCGTCGTGTAAGCCAGGATGGCAGAGCGTCCGGCAGGCACATATTGCAACCCCACATTGACCAACCCCATGAATGCGGCCATCTGCAACAGCCCCACACCCAGCACCAAGGGCCAGTCTTCCCGATGCGGCAAGCGCAGCTCATGCCGCCATGCGGCGACAGTAGCCAGCACAATTGCGCCCATGATCATGCGTAGCGCAGCAAAGGTGAGTGGTGGCACATAGTGCAACCCGTACTTCATCACTGGCCAATTCACGCCCCAGAACAACACCACCGCCGCCAGCAACATCCATGCGGTGCGGTGGCTTATTACGCCTTGATTCGTCATGATCACCTCCCTAACGACTAAAAATTTTTACTGATTTCATTCTACAACTCGGCCATCGATAGGCCATGCGACAGCCAATTCATGGGCTAATCCATTATCATCACCGTCTCACCAGCGCCGACTTTTTAAACTTTCCCTGCCATGACCCGTCCCTTAAAGCTTTCCATTCTTGATCAAACCCCCGTGATTTCCGGTCAGCGTGTGGCTGACGCCATTGCCGCAACCGTTGATTTCGCCCAAGCGGCGGATGCCTTGGGCTATTACCGCTACTGGTGTGCAGAGCATCACGGCGCCCGCAGCGTAGCCAACCCCTGTCCTGAAGTGATGATCGCCCGGCTGGCCAGCGCCACGCAACGCATGCGCATTGGCTCAGGCGGCATCATGCTGCCCTATTACTCGTCATGGAAAGTGGCCGAACAGTTCTTGATGCTCGAAGCGCTGTTTCCCGGCCGCATTGATCTGGGCGTTGGCCGCGCACCAGGGACAGACCAACGCACCGCCCGCGCTGTCTCACCGAGCGGCTTGCGCAGCGATTTATTCCCTCAGCAAGTGCAAGAGCTGATCTGGCTATTCACCAACACCGTGCCCGAAGGTCACGCCTATCACGGGCTGGTGCTGCAGCCGGAAATCGAGACGCGGCCGGAACTCTGGATGCTGGGCTCGTCCGACTTTGGCGGCGCTCTCGCTGCGCACCTGGGCATTCCATTTTGCTTTGCGCAATTCATCAACGCGCAGCATGGAGACGCGGTGATGCAAATGTATCGTGACAACTTTCAGTCGGGCTATGAATCCTCGCCACGTAACGCCGTTGCTATTTTTGTCGTTGTAACGGACACCGAGGCTGAAGCGGCGGACATCGCTGCTGCGGTCGATTTACGCCGCTTATTTATGGCGTATGGACAAAACCTGCCGGTGCCTACTGTCGCCGAGGCCAAATCGGTGCAGTATGAAGAGCGTGACCGGCAGATCATGGCCAACGAGCGGCCGCGCAGCATTATCGGCACGCCGGATCAAGTAGCCGACCGCATGTACACCCTGCAAGAAAAATTTGCCACCGATGAGCTGATCATTCTCACCGTCGCCCCCAGCGTCAAGGCGCGCATGCGCACCGCTGAACTGCTGGCCCAGGCTTTCGCGTTGCCCCAGACATGAAAACTTCATCTTCGCCCCTATCGACTGACCCGCGCGCCCTGATTGACGCGGCACCATTAAGCAGATTTCAATGGCAAACCTTGGTGCTGTGTTTTTTCGTCACGCTGTTCGATGGCTTTGACACTCAGGCCATTGCCTACACAGGCCCGGCCATTGCCAGCGCCTTTCATCTTGGCCCCAGCGAGCTTACCCCGCTGATTGTCGCGGGTACGGTGGGCATGGCGCTAGGTGCAATGGGGCTGGGCTCACTGGGCGACCGCATCGGTCGTCGGCCAACGATACTACTTGCCGTTTTGGTGTTCGGCATTTTTTCTCTCGTCACGGCTTTTGCCCGCTCGCCTACTGAAATTCTTCTCGCTCGCTTTTTTACCGGGCTGGGCATGGGTGGTGCAATACCTGCCCTGCTCTCCTTGGTGAGCGAGCTTTCCCCGGCGCGACACCGCGGGCTGGCAATCACTGGCGTGCTGCTAGGGCTACCCGCTGGTGCCATTGGCGGCGGCCTTCTGGGTGCGCGGCTGCTCTCACATATTGGCTGGGAGGGAATTTTCATGATTGGCGGTATTTTGCCGCTGGTTTCCCTGCTCATTCTTTATGCGCGCCTACCTGAATCGCCGTTCTTTCTGGCCGTACAAGACCTGCCTCGACATCGAAAAAAAATAACGGCATTGCTGAGAAAAATATTGCCTGCGGTAGAAGAAACCGCTTTGCACACAACTTCGTTCCCCGTCACGAGGGAAACCATACATGCGTCGTTTAGAACCCTGGTCAGCCACCAGTTTTTACACAACACGCTCGCCGTATGGATAACTTATTTTTGCAACTGGGCTGCATGGTTCATGCTCCTTCTGTGGCTACCCACGGTACTCAAAACCGCCGGGCTACCGCCTGAACAGGCCGCCCTCGGTACCGTCGTCATCAATAGTCCAGCCATACTTTTTTGCCTGGTCATGGCGTATTACCTGCCAAAAAAACCTGTACGGCAGCTCTTGACCGCAATTCTCATCCTGGGCATTGCCACTGCCTGCGGCCTCGGGTTGGCAAACAGTCTCGCGGAAAGCATTCACTGGCCACTGGTATTTTTCCTCATCGGTGTTGCCGGCGTAGGCATTGGCCTGCCACAGATCGCGCTGAATTATGTGGTGATCGAGGCCTACCCTACTGAACTGCGCGCCACCGGCGCTGGCTGGGCTATCGGCATGGGACGCACAGGCTCGATCGTTGGCGCAGCGCTTGGTGGCTGGTGCTTGAAAGTCGGCGGTGTGGCCGGTTTTTATTATGCGCTGATCGTGCCGCTGCTACTGGCCATTGTGGGTGTATTGATGATACGCACGAAAAATTAGCGATTAATCCCACAGAAGTCATCTCATGGTCAATAACACGCTATGATTGACAAGAAAATTTTGCGGCTCAAAGCATCTTAAAAACAAGCATCAATAGCTATTTTTAGCGTAAAAAGGCAGCTATCCCCATGGAATCATTAGATCCCGTTGTATTGGCGCGCATCCAGTTCGCGGCCAATATCACTTTTCATATCCTCTTTCCGACGATCAGCATTGGTTTGGGATGGTTTTTGCTGTTCTTCAAAATACGCTTTGTCGCCACACAGCAATCTCATTGGATGGATGCCTATCAGTTTTGGATCAAGATATTCGCACTGACTTTTGCATTAGGTGTCGTAAGCGGCATCACCATGAGTTTTCAGTTTGGTACCAACTGGCCGGGCTTCATGAACACCGTCGGCAACGTGGCAGGCCCGCTGCTCGCGTATGAAGTGTTAACGGCATTTTTTTTAGAAGCCACCATGCTGGGTATCATGTTGTTTGGTCGCGGCCGCGTGAGCGAAAGAGTGCATACGCTGGCCACCTTTCTTGTGGCTGCCGGTACCACGGCTTCTGCATTCTGGATTCTGGCGCTCAACTCGTGGATGCATACGCCCGCAGGTTACGCCATGATCAACGGGAAAGCTCATGTCATCAGCTGGATGGCGGTTATTTTCAACCCTTCGTTTCCCTACCGCCTGACCCACATGCTTATGGCTTCAGGGTTAACGGTCGCCTTTTTGCTGGCAGGCATTAGCGCATACCGTTGGCTGAAAAATGACAAAGCCAGAGATGTTGTGGCCACGTTACGCACAGCGATGTTCGTTGCCGCCATTCTCACCCCCCTGCAAATTATCGTAGGCGACCTGCATGGCCTGAATACGCTGAAATATGAACCCGAAAAAATTGCCGCAATGGAAGGTATCTGGGATACGCAAGCGGGCGCACCTGCTGTGCTGATCGCCATTCCCGATGCGGCAAGCCAATCCAATCACTACGAATTGGCCATTCCCAAACTCGCCTCTTTTTACCTGACCCATGATTGGCATGGCGAGATCAAGGGCATCAAGGCTTTCGGCGAACAACATCCGCCCGTCGCCCCTGTCTTCTTTGCCTTCCGGATCATGGTAGGAGTTGGCCTGCTGATGCTGGCGGTGAGCTGGTTTGTGGCGTGGCAAATTCATGCCAGAAAAGACATTACTGCACTGTCCGCAAAAATTCTGGTGGTGATGACTTTTGCCGGTTGGATTGCCCTGGTTTCAGGTTGGTATGTGACCGAAGTCGGCAGGCAGCCCTGGCTGGTTTATGGCGTGCTAACCACCGCACAGGCGGCATCCGCTGTGTCCGCTAAAAACATTGCCACCACCTTGCTGCTCTACTTCTTGCTCTATGTCGCATTGCTGATTTCCTACATTTCGGTAATGTTCCATCTCGCCAAAAAAGCCATCTACAAAAACGATCTCGCCGAACAGCTGCCACAAGGGGTTCAACATGTCTGAGTTTGGGGTAAACCTGTTCACGCCAGCCGGGTGGTTACCATTGGTATTCGCCTTGGTGATGGCGCTCTCCATCCTGGCCTATGTCATTCTGGATGGCTATGATCTCGGTGTGGGCATACTGCTCCAAAAGGCTGATGACCTGAGTCAAAAAAACACCATGATTGCGAGCATCAGCCCCTTTTGGGATGCCAATGAAACCTGGCTGGTATTGGGCATTGGCATCTTGTTGGTCGCCTTTCCATTGGCGCACGGGGTGATCCTGGGCGCTCTGTATTTGCCTGTGGCATTAATGCTCATCGCCTTAACCCTGCGCGGCGTGGCATTTGATTTTCGTGTGAAAGCAAAAACACAACATCAGCTGCTTTGGGATCAGGTTTTTTATGCGGGCTCGCTGCTGGCGTCCTGGTCTCAAGGTTTCATGCTCGGCCAATTCATCACGGGGTTTCGGGAAGAATTAAACAGTTATCTGTTCAGCGCGCTTATTGGCTTTTGTTTGATCGCCGGATACCGCTTGTTAGGCGCGGGTTGGTTGATCATGAAAACCGAAGGCCCCTTGCAATACAAGGCGGTGAAATGGGCCCAAAGAAGTCTGTGGCTGACCGCAGCAGGCGTGCTAGCCATTTCAGCCGCAACACCTTGGGTCAGCTCGCGGATTTTTGACAAATGGTTCAGCTTCCCGAATGTGTTGATGCTGCTCCCCATCCCCGCCATGACGCTGGTTTTGTTCGGCGTGATGGCACGTAGTTTGGCTCGACTGCCGATCAGGCTGGCACAAGACAATCAATATGGAACCGCGGTTCCCTTCGCCTGCACTGTTGGCGTTTTCCTGCTGTCTTTTTATGGCTTGGCTTATAGCATTTTTCCTTGGCTGGTCATTGATCGCATAACCATCTGGCAAGCCGCCAGCGCGCCCGAGGCGCTTTTAGTGATTTTTTATGGCGTCGTCGTCGTACTGCCCATCATCATTGGTTACACGATATTTGCTTATCGAGTTTTTTGGGGGAAAGCCACTAAGCTGAGCTATTAGCGGGGTTACCGTACCGTCCTGTTACATCTCCCAGCGCATTTTCAAGACGTATCCAGGCACCTTCATTTTCTGGCAAGCCAAAGCGCAGCGCGGAAGGTTCAGCAAAACAGCGCACGAGGATACCCCGCCGGGCGAGGAATTCATGCAGCGCCGCAGCGTCCGCATGCCGCACATACTGAAACAGCGCCGTGCCACCACACGGCGCCAGGCCGTACTCCGCCAGACGCTGCGCCAGGCGCGCGCTTGCCGCCTGCAGTTTCCGCTTCTGTGCTGCCTGCCACGCCGTATCGCCAAGGCCGACTTTTGCGACGAAGCGCGCCGGGTTGCCCAGCGGCCATGGCCCGAGCTGCCGTTCCAGACGGGTGAACATCGCCGGCCGTGCGGCGCAAAAGCCGACACGCGCCCCGGCCAGGCCAAAAAACTTCCCCAGCGAGCGCAGCACGATCAGATTCGGCGCCTCCCCGGTGCCCGCCAGCCGCACCAGCGAATTTTCATCATCGGCATCGGCAAAGGCTTCATCGACGATCAGCCAGCGCCGCCCGACGCGCAGCCGCTCTGCGGCGGCAAGCAGCGCCTCCCGCGCAAAGCGCGTACCGTCAGGATTGTTCGGATTGGCGAGCATGATGACATCGGCCGCAGAGTGAAGAATCTCACCGGCCGGGGATTCGCAGACCGAGTGGCCGACGGCGCGCCAGGCCGGCGCATATTCGCTGTAGCTGGGTGCAAGCACCGCCACCGTGCGTGGCGCAAACACCCGCGGCAGGGCGAGAATCGCCGCCTGCGAGCCGTTCAGCGGCATCAGTTGCGCCGCCCCGTAATAACCCTGGGCGATCTCAAGCAAGCCATCGTCATTTTCCGGCAGGCGTTGCCACACCTCCGGGGGAATCGCCGGCAGCGGATAAGGCCACGGCGCGATGCCGGTCGAAAGATCGATCCAGCCTTCCAGCGCAATACCATAACGGCGACTCGCCGCGCGCAAACCGCCGCCATGTTCACGCATGTTCAATCACCCGGGCCAGAACAGTCACCGCGGCCACCACGCCCAGCCACAGCCATTGGCCGCGTTTGACCAGCGCCAGCGCATGATGGATATGAGCCAGATTCGCCGTGCTGCCAGCGCCGACTTTTGGCCGCATCTCTTGCGCCCCGTGATACATCGCCGCACCGCCCAGCCGCGCGCCAATCGCACCCGCCCCGGCCGCAATCACCGGCCCGGCATTCGGGCTGGACCAGGCTTGCGCCTGCGTGCGCCAGCAATTCAAGGCCATGCGCGTGTCGCCAAGCACGGCATAGGTCAATGCCGTCAGCCGCGCCGGCACGAGATTCAGCGCATCGTCGATACGCGCCGCCGCCCAGCCGAAATAAATGCGCCGTGCATCCTTGTAACCCCACATCGCATCCAGCGTGTTGGCCAGGCGATAGAGCAAGGCGCCCGCGCCTCCCGCGACACAAAACCAGAACAGCGTGCCGAACACGGCATCGTTGCCATTTTCCAGAACCGATTCAACGGCCGCGCGGGAAATGCCTTCTTCATCCAGCGCCGAGGTATCGCGCGAGACCATCCAGCTGACATGCATGCGTGCACTGGCCAGATCACCCGCCGCCAGATCGCGCGCAACCTGCGCGCCGTGTTGCATCAGGCTGCGCGCACCCAGCGCGAAATACAGCAGCGCCACGTCCACTGCCCAGCCCCATGCCTGCCGCTGGCAAAACATCGCCAGCGCGGCCAATGGCGCTACCAGCAACAGCCAGCCCAGCAGGCCATTCATGCGGTTGAATAGCGGATGCCCCGGCGCGCCACAACGCAGCACAAGCTCGGCTCGATCCGCCAACGCGCCAAACCCGACCAGTGGATGAAACCGGCGCGCCTCGCCGAGCAGACGGTCCAGCAAAATGCCCATGAGCACCGTCAAAGGCAAGGCGAGAGAAACTTCTAGCATGGGATAATCGGCAGATGAAAAAAACAGGATTCTACTGGTGACTGCCGCTGCGCTCATGATTCAAGGCTGTACCTCAGACGCAGGCAAGACCACCCTCGTTGCTGCCCTGTGCCGCGTTCTCCATCGCCGTGGTGTGAAGGTCGCGCCGTTCAAGCCGCAAAACATGGCCTTGAATTCCGCCGTCACCAGTGATGGCGGCGAGATTGGCCGCGCGCAGGCCTTGCAAGCGCAGGCTGCTGGCATCGCGCCACGCATTGACTTCAATCCCGTGTTACTCAAACCCACGACAGACCGCCGCGCCCAGGTGATCATTCACGGCCATGCGATAGATACGCTAGATGCACGTGCTTATCACGACTACAAACGCGTGGCCATGACTGCCGTGATGCAAAGCTGGCAACGGCTGGTGGAAGAATTCGACTGTGTGATTGTTGAAGGCGCCGGGAGCCCTGCAGAAATCAATTTGCGTGATCGCGATATCGCCAACATGGGCTTTGCCGAGGCCGCCGACGTGCCGGTGATTTTGATTGCCGATATCGACCGGGGCGGCGTTTTCGCCCATCTGGTCGGCACGCTGGAACTGCTCTCACCCAGCGAGCAAGCACGCGTGAAAGGCTTTGTCATCAACCGTTTTCGCGGCGACATCCGTCTGCTCGAATCGGGCCTTGAGTGGTTGGAGGCGCGCACCGGCAAGCCCGTATTCGGTGTGCTGCCGTATCTGCATGGCCTGATGCTGGATGCGGAAGATGCCATCGCTACGGAAAGCCATGCCAAAACCAACACGCGTCTGAAAGCTGTTGCCATCGCTTATCCGCGTTGCTCGAACCACAATGATCTTGACCCGCTGCGCCTGCATCCGGAAGTTGACTTCACCTGGCTTGCCCCCGGACAAGCGTTGCCGCCATGCGATTTGATTGTGCTCCCCGGCTCAAAAGCAGTGCAAGCAGATTTAAACTGGTTGCGCGAACAAGGCCATGACATTGCCATAGATCGTCATTTACGCTACGGCGGCAAACTCATCGGCCTTTGCGGCGGTTTTCAAATGCTGGGGCAAATGTTGCATGACCCACAGGGGCTGGAAGGCTTGCCCAACAGCCAGCCGGGCCTGGGCCTGCTGGCGATGGAGACCACGCTGAAAGCAGAAAAGCAGTTGCGTAATGTCACTGGCTGCTTGCAACTCTCTGGCAACCCTGTCATGGTGGGCTATGAAATTCATATGGGTGTAACACAAGGACAAGGCGAAGCGTTGCAAAACCCCGCCGTGCGCTTTAGCGATGGGCGCACGGATGGCGTCATTTCAACTGACAAGAAAATCTTCGCCACCTACTGTCACGGCCTGTTCGATCAACCAGAAGCGCTGACTGCACTCCTTGCCTGGGCTGGCATGAAGGATGCCGACCCGGTTGACTTCATTGCACGCCGCGAAGCGGATATTGACCGACTGGCTGATGCTGTAGAAACCGCGCTCGACTGGGAAAAACTCGGCGCTAGCATGACGCTGCCCAAAATCACGCTGCCGGGCTTTTAAGCTCCAGCGGCAAACCCGCCGCAACAAACGTCACGCGATCCGCCAACGTCGCCACCCGCTGGTTCAGGCGCCCGGCTTCATCAACAAAACGACGCGTGATTTCACCCAGCGGAATAATGCCCAACCCCACTTCGTTACTCACCAGAATCACGCGACCGGGAAGCTGTGGCAAGACAGTAAACAGCGCTACGGTTTCCTGTGTCAGCCACTTGTCGCGACGTTTATCAGCGTTACCAGCATGTGCAAATAAAAGATTGGATAGCCACAAGGTCAGACAATCCACTAATAAGCAGCGGTCAGGGGCGGCATGCTTTTTGAGCACAGTGGCCAACTGTAATGGCTCTTCCACCAGAAGCCAGGCGGCTGGCCGCCGTGCCTGATGATGAGCAATGCGCTCGACCATTTCTGCATCCTTCGCCTGGGCTGTAGCAATATAAATCACTGCACGCTGTGATGCTTCTGCACGCTGTTCTGCCAGCGCGCTCTTGCCCGAACGGGCACCACCGATGATGAGTTCTACCATCCATATATTATCGCCTATTGGTATAGTGCACGATAATTCAAGAATCACACGGAGAAAATAATGGATAGCAAGCAGGACCAAATACGCACCGGCAGTTTTAACACCTCCTTTCACGAAAGCGGGGCACCGGATGCCGCACCCATCTTATTGCTCCATGGCTCGGGACCGGGTGCGAACGCGATGTCCAACTGGCAGTTCGCTCTGCCTTTTCTGGGTGAAACTTATCACTGCTTTGCGCCCGACCTTGCGGGGTTTGGACTAAGCACCTACCCGAATCCACCACAAGGTGCCGCTGCCTGGATAGAAATTTGGGTCGCGCAGATGATTGCTTTTCTTGATGCACTGAATCTGGAAAAAGTGCACCTGGTGGGAAATTCCATGGGTGGTGGCGTGGCCATGCATTTGGTGAATCGTTACCCAAACCGCTTTGATCATGTCGTGTTAATGGGGGCGGTAGGCGCGCCCTTTACCGCGACCGAAGGCTTAAAGCGCGGCTGGGGTTATTACACCAAGGGCACCAAGGAAGAATTGGCTTTTCTAGTGCGCAAGTTTTTGCATAATCCGGATATCCTCGGCGGCGATGTGGATGCCATCGCGGAAAATCGCTATCAGTTCGTGATGCAGGACAGCGTACGCCGTCAGTTCGAGGCGATGTTCCCGGGCGACACGCAAACGCATATTGACGCCTTTGTTCTGCCGCCCGAAAAATTACAAAAAATTACCAACCCCATACTGGCCACCCATGCGCGGGAGGATTTCTTCATCCCGCTCACAACATCCGAATACATGGTCAAGCACCTGCCTCGCGCACAACTGCACGTGTTCAGCCAGTGCGGTCATTGGATACAAATCGAACAGCGCAAGGCCTTTAACAATCTGGTCAAATTATTTTTTGATGGCGGCTTGGATCAAGTGTGACGCTACCGAACTCCCTCTTTCATTCTTATTAAAAAAATCATGACTACTACAAAAAACATCAATTTATTTTCACCCATTCAACTCGGCCCTTATGCGCTGAAAAACCGCATGGCGATGGCACCCATGACGCGCAACCGTGCAGGAGAAAAAAATGAGCCGCACGCGTTGAATGTCGAGTACTACCGCCAACGCGCCAGCGCCGGACTCATCATTACCGAAGGCGCCATTGTTTCTCCTGAAGCAGTCGGTTATCCGGGTACGCCTGGCATTTACAGCCCCGAGCAAGTGACAGGCTGGCGCCAAGTGACGGATGCCGTGCATGCCGCAGGCGGGCGTATTTTTCTGCAACTATGGCATTGCGGACGCGCCTCGCATAAATCCTTGCTGCCCAATAGCATGTTGCCGGTCGCGCCTTCAGCCATCAAGCCGGTAGGCGAAACACTCACTTATACTGGCATGCAAGCATTTGAAACACCCCATGCACTCACGCTGGAAGAGATTCCCGGCATTATCGAGATGTTCCGTCACGGGGCACAATGTGCGTTAGAAGCCGGGTTTGACGGTGTGGAAATTCACGGCGCCAATGGCTACCTGGTGGATCAATTTTTGCGTGATGGCACTAACCAGCGCACCGATGCTTATGGTGGATCGATCGCCAATCGCGCACGCTTCATGCTGGAAGTAACGGATGCGGTGTGTAGCGTATGGAACGCTAACCGCGTTGGCATTCGTCTCTCGCCCTTGGGGCCCTTTAACGACATACGTGATACCAACCCCGAGGCCACCTTTAGTTACGCCGTTGAAGCGCTCAACCGTTTTGGCCTGGCTTATTTGCACATTGCCGAAATGGGCATTGATAAGCCTGGCGCGGCCGGCCCGGCATTTGATTTATTCAAGCTGCGCGGCCTCTGGAAAGGGCTTTACATGACTAACTATGGCTATGACTTGGCACGCAGCAATGCGGTCCTAGCCGATGGCCGTGCAGACATGGTCGCCTTTGGCGTGCCCTTTCTGGCTAATCCTGACCTGCCCCGCCGCTTTGCCGAGGGTGCTGCACTTAACGCACCGGATGTTGCCACTTTTTATGGCGGTGATAGCAAAGGCTATACCGACTACCCTTTTCTTGCCGAATAACTCTCGGAATCGGTCCCATGGAAAGCAACTTTTGGCATGAGCGCTGGGAAAAAAATGAGATCGGATTTCACAAATCCGAATTTCACCCTTTTTTGCAGCAGTACTGGCCCAGCCTGAACATCCCGCAAAGTAGCAGTGTGTTTGTGCCTCTCTGTGGCAAAAGCCGAGATTTGCTCTGGCTGCGAAACCAGGGGCTGAATGTGATTGGTGTTGAATTAAGTCAGCGCGCGGTGGAAGATTTTTTTGCTGAAAACGATCTCACTGCAAAAGTGACACAACCGGGCGAACTCATCCGATATGAAAGTCCCGGCATCCGCATTTTTTGTGGTGATTTTTTCAAGCTCACTGCAGCAGACCTAACAGGCGTCACCGGTGTGTTTGACCGCGCCTCGCTCGTTGCCTTGCCACCCGCCATGCGGCGCGATTACGCCAGCCACATGCAACACATTCTGCCACCCGGCACGAAAACATTATTGGTGTGTTTTGCCTATCCGCAAGAACAAATGGACGGACCACCTTTTAGTGTTGAAGAAGCGGAAGTCCACGCGCTCTTCGCCCCTGCCAGCGAAGTCACCTTTTTAGCCCAGTTCGATGCACTCGATAACGAGCCACGCTTTAAACAACGCGGCCTCACTCGACTGCACGAAAAAATCTTTCAGTTACGCTATCGTTGATATCTGTAAAAAGTCGGCGCTGGTAACACGGCGCAAAGCCGGATAAAACCAAAACCCTCACAGGAGAAAACCATGCAAAAGCGCACATTAGGACATTCCAATATCAAAGTCGCCCCACTCATGTTTGGCGGCAATGTCTTTGGCTGGACCTTGGATGAAGCCAAGTCTTTCGAGATACTCGACGCCTTTGTCGCAGCAGGATTCGACTTCATCGATACCGCGGACGTTTACTCACGCTTTATTCCCGGCAACCAGGGTGGCGAATCGGAGACCATTCTCGGCAAATGGATGAAGGCGCGCGGCAACCGCAGCCAAGTCATTCTCTCAACCAAGGTCGGCATGGACATGGGCGATGGGCAGCAAGGTCTGTCCAAGGCCTACATTTTCAAAGCGGTTGAAAATTCGCTGCGCCGCTTGCAGACGGATTACATTGATCTCTACCAAGCGCACCTTGATGACGAAAATACGCCACTCACCGAAACACTGGACGCTTTTGACCAGCTCATCAAGCAAGGCAAAGTCCGTGTCATCGGAGCTTCCAACTACACGCCGGAACGGCTGGAAGAAGCACTGCAAGTAAGCAAGGATAATCATCTTGCCGCGTATCAAAGCTTGCAACCCCTGTATAACCTGTATGACCGTGCAGCATATGAAGACGGCCTGCAAGCCGTATGCCAAAAACATGGCCTGGGCGTCATTCCCTACTTTTCGCTGGCCAGTGGCTTTCTCACCGGTAAATACCGCAGCCCAGCCGACTTTAAAAACAGTTCGCGCGGCGAAATGACCAAGCGCTATCTGGATGCGCGCGGCCTGCGCATTCTTGCCGCACTTGATGCCGTCGCAAAAGATAAAAAAACGACACCAGCCGTCATTGCACTAGCCTGGCTCATGGCGTGCCCCACCATCACTGCACCGATTGCCAGTGCGACTTCGCTGCCGCAGTTACAAGAGCTGATTCGTGCGACGGAAATGAGTCTGGATCAAGCGGCTATCGAATTGCTGAATCAGGCTAGTACTAGCTAATCTCCCTATGCATTGCGCTGGGTTTTAGCTACTCTATTCAATTAGCCACCTGTTTGAAAATCAGAAAATACTAATGGAACAGCGATGAAACAGCGCGTCTTAGGTCAAGCTGCCGTACCAATTGCCGAGATAGGCTTGGGGTGCATGGGCATGAGCGAATTTTATGGACCGAGCGATGATCAACAATCGCTCGCCACGCTAACCCGTGCATTGGATATTGGCATAAATTTTTTTGATTCTGCCGATACTTATGGCCTGGGCCATAATGAAAGCCTGCTGGGGCAGTTTCTGAAACAAGGGGGTACGGCACGACGGCGGGAGGTCGTTGTCGCTACCAAATTTGGCATCGTGCGCAAAGCCGGTCAGTACGAGCGCCGCATCGACAACAGCCCGGCCTATGTGCGTACGGCATGTGAAGCATCTTTACAGCGCCTGGGGGTGGATGAGATTGATCTTTATTATTGCCATCGACGTAACCCGGATGTACCGATTGAAGACACCGTCGGCGCAATGTCTGATTTGGTTCATGCAGGCAAGGTACGCCAGATTGGATTGTCGGAAGTATCCACTGCCACCTTGCAGCGGGCTTCATTGGTGCACCCGATTGCGGCAGTGCAAAGTGAATATTCATTGTGGTCGCGCGAGCCTGAAAACAACTTGCTGGAAGCCTGTGCTGAACTAGGTGCCACGTTTGTGGCTTACAGTCCGCTGGGCCGTGCTTTCCTCACTGGCACAGTGCGCAACAACACCTTGGCAGAGAATGATTTTCGTAAACTCAACCCGCGCTTTCAGGGCGAGGCCGAAGTGGCTAACCGTGCATTGGTAGAAGCCTTGCATCAGCTGGCACAAGCGCGCGACATCACCAACGCACAAATGGCGCTGGCCTGGCTGTTGAATAAACACCCGCATGTGGTGCCGATTCCGGGCACACGCCAGATAACCTATCTGGAGCAAAACGCGGCAGCTTCGGCTATCACCCTCACAGCGACCGAGCTGGCAATACTGGATGAACTCTTTTTGCCAGAACATGTCACGGGGCTGCGTTATCCTGAAGCAGGCATGGTGGGTGTGGAGCGCGACTGATTCGCGCTGATTCTGATTGATTCTGACTTGAGCATGACGCCTTTGATACCTTGCATCTCAAGATGACGTTTGAATCGAGGATAATGAACGCCTTATTTTTTATTAGCTGCTTATGTCCTCTGCCCATTTCTTGGCTGAATTATCCCGCATCGCCCCGCTCGATCGCACACTGACTGCGGCCTTAAAAATAAAAATCGATGGTAAGACCAAGCCGCTGGGTGCGCTCGGGCGGCTGGAAAATCTGGCCTTGCAAATCGGCTTGATCCAAAACACACTAACACCACGTATCGTGCAGCCACACATTCTTGTCGCTGCTGGGGATCATGGTGCGGCCAAAGCCGGGGTATCCGCTTATCCGCAAGAAGTCACCTGGCAAATGGTGGAAAATTTTTTAGCGGGAGGCGCGGCAATCAATGTGCTGGCGCGGCAAGCCCATGCACAGTTACTGATTGCCGATGCAGGCGTAGCGCACGACTTTGGTTCCCGCGCTGGATTGATCGACGCAAAAGTCGGCGCTGGTGGGACGGCGAATTATCTCACCGGCCCTGCCATGAGCCTTGCGCAATGCGCGGATGCCATGCAGCGCGGTGCCGCGATCGTGCGTGATCTGGCCGCTACCGGGTGTAACACGCTGGGCTTTGGAGAAATGGGCATTGGCAATACGGCTTCTGCCTCATTGCTCACGCATTGCCTGACCGGCCTGCCTTTGGCTGAAGTGATTGGTCGTGGCACCGGGCTGGATGATGCGGGGCTGAAAAACAAGCGCGCTTTGCTGGCACAGGCTTTAACTTATTGGCCAGAACGAAATGATGCGCCGCTGGATGTACTTGCGCGTTTTGGCGGTTTTGAAATCGCATTGCTCAGCGGTGCCATGCTGGCGGCGGCCGAAGCAAAAATGGTGCTCGTGATAGACGGCTTTATCGTCACCAGTGCACTGCTGGTAGCCGCGCGTATTGCTCCCGAGATTCTCGACTATTGCGTGTTCTCGCATTGCTCGAACGAGGTTGGGCACCGGCTACAGCTCGCCTGGCTAAAGGGTGAAGCCCTGCTTGATCTGGGACTGCGCTTGGGCGAAGGCACCGGTACCGCCTTGGCTCTGCCGTTGCTTAATGCCGCCTGCGCTTTTTTAAATGAGATGGCGAGCTTTGATTCAGCGGGCGTGAGCCAGGCCTGATGTTTATAAAAATTCGCACGCAACTGATCTATTTTTTCGCGGCCTTGCGTTTTTTTACTCGCTTGCCCGTTCCGGCTTGGGTAGGTCATAGTCAGGATCAGCTTAACCACGCCGCACGTTATTTTCCGCTGGTGGGCGTATTGGTTGGCCTGATAGCGGCCCTCACGACACTTGTCGCCGCGCTGGTGCTACCGGCATCTGTTGCCGTTGTGCTCGGCATGACAGCGAGTGTATTGGCGACCGGCGCCTTTCATGAAGACGGCTTTGCGGATGCCTGCGATGGGCTTGGTGGCGGCTGGGATAAGGCACAAGTGCTCAGCATCATGAAAGATTCACGCGTCGGCAGCTATGCGACCATCGGCATGGCGCTGCTGCTGCTTGCAAAATGGAATGCACTGGTTGAAATTGATGCTACGTCTGATACCCTAACGCTTGGCCTGACTTTGATTGCCGCACATGCTGTCTCCCGGCTAGCCGCCACCAGCCTGATTTTCACGCTGGATTATGTACGCGAAGATGCCACAGCAAAAGCCAAGCCGCTGGCCGTGCGCATGGCGCCCCATGAGCTATTCATAGCCGCACTCACAGGCTTGGCACCCTGTATTCTCCTGCCAGCAAGCCATCTGCTGGTTGCGCTGGTAGCCGTGGCTTTATGCACCTGGCTGGCTGCACGCTATTTTATCCATCGCATCGGCGGCTATACGGGTGATTGCCTCGGCGCAACCCAACAGGTTGCCGAGCTGGCTTTTTATCTAGGCCTCTTATGCAGCTTTACCTGATCCGGCATCCGCCGCCACAGGTGAATGAGGGCATCTGCTATGGCGCAACAGATTTACCCTTGCGTGACGACTTGGCAGCAATCGTCCATACCATCCAGACACAACTGCCATCCGGATTGCCGTTTTTTACCAGTCCATTGATGCGATGTCGTCTGTTAGCCGAAGCGTTGCACCCTGCCCCCTTGCTTGACCCGCGCTTGAAGGAATTGAATTTCGGTGATTGGGAAATGCAGGCGTGGGAAACACTGGACCGAGCCGCAATCAGTGCCTGGGCTGAAAATCCCACAGGTTTTACTCCACCGCAAGGCGAATCCGTCAGCGAACTACAAACGCGGGTACATGATTTTTTGGCTGAACAATACTTGCAAAAAACTACCCACGCAGCACTGGTGACACATGCAGGCGTAATGAAAGCAATTGTCGGGCTGGCCCACGGGCTGGCCCCTGCAGAATGGATGATGCTTAAATTCGGCTTTGGCAGCGTGACACGTGTAAAAATAACCGCTGCCATGATGAACGGCCATTTATTCCGGCGCTGACCAAATCCCGTTGGTGATTTTGTCTGCCCACATCAAGGCGGTGATGGTTTTAGCATCAGTCACTTCACCATCCCGTACCGCCAGCAAGGCATCTGCAACACTCATTTCGATCACTTCCAGAAACTCGCCATGATCGCGTTCGTGGCCAACATACACCAAGCCTTCAGCCCAAAATATTTCAATTTTCTCATCAGAATAGCCAATGCAGGGATGCATCACACCCAGGTGATGCCACACTTTAGCCTGATACCCGGTTTCTTCGCGCAGCTCGCGCCGGGCAGTATCCAGCGGATGTTCATTGGGGTCAATTTTGCCAGCAGGCAGCTCGAGAAATACGCGGTGCAATGCATAACGATATTGCCGTTCAAACAATAAATGCCCATTATCCAGCAAGGCCACAATCACCACGGCACCTGGATGTTCTATCCATTCGCGCACCGTTGTACTGCCATCAGGCAAACGCACCTCATCGCGTCGCGCATGCAACAGCTTGCCGTCAAAAACAGGCTCGCTCGAAAGGGTGTGTTCAATCAGCTTGGCATCATCCATGGGGTCGAGGATGCAGCGATGAGTCTTAAGAAAATTCAGTTAAGTACCCGTGCACGGCAAGCTATAGCGAATGCAATAAAACAGCCGTGCAAATGGTCATGATTGCATCAGGAAATAAGCCAAACGCCGCGACTGCAATACCGTTCAGTGATAGCAATATCCGAAAAGTCGGCGTGGCGGTCAATGATGCAGTTTCCACGGGAGCATCAAAATACATTAGCTTAATGATACGCAGGTAATAAAAAGCCCCCACCAGCGAGAACATCACGGCAACAACCGCAATGGTGATATGACCTGCCGTAATGGCTGCCGTCAACACGGAAAATTTGGCAAAAAATCCGATAAAGAAAGGAATCCCCGCCATCGACAGCATGAAGATCAACATCATCGCAGCAAACCACGGGCTACGCTGGTTGAGCCCCTTGAAGTCATCCAGCTGTTCTGCTTCATGGCCCGTACGCGAGAGCAACAGCACCATGGCAAATGACCCCAGCGACATGAGCACATAAGCCACGGTGTAATACAACGCCGAGCTATACGCGTTAATCGCAGTGAAAGGATCAATTTCATGGCCGATAACACCCGAGGTTAAACCCAGTAACATGAACCCCATGTGCGAGATAGCCGAATACGCCAGCATGCGCTTGATATTTTTCTGTGCAACGGCCGCCAGATTGCCTAGAGCGATAGAGAGCACGGCCATGATCAGCAGCATTTGCTGCCACTCGGCAACCAGAGGAAATAACGCGTAAACCAATAACCGCAGCGCCATGGCGAAGGCGGCAAACTTGGGTGCCGAGCCGATCAGCATGGTAACTACGGTGGGCGCACCGTGATAAACATCCGGGATCCACATATGAAATGGCACCACACCCAGCTTGAAGGCAATGCCGGCTACGATAAATACCAAGCCAAACACCAGTACCGTTTTATCAGCTTGTCCTTGATATAAAACCTGGGATATATCAGCAATATCAAGGTTACCCGTTGCACCGTAAATCATTGACATGCCATACAGCAGCAAACCGGAAGCCAAGGCGCCTAATACAAAATACTTCATCGCTGCCTCGGTTGCTCGTGCAGAATCACGGTCAATGGCAACCAGCGCATAAAGGGCGAGTGACATGAGTTCCAGCCCGAGATAAAGCGTCAGAAGATTGGCAGCAGAAATCATCACCATCATGCCCAGCGTGGCATAGAGCACCAAGAGATAAAACTCGCCTTTATCCAAACCTCGCTCAACAAGATATTGTCTGCCATAGAGCAGCACCATGACGACAGATAAATAGGTCATCAGCTTGAGGAAGTCCGCTAGCAAGTCATCCACAAACAGGCTGCTCAGGGTTAAAGTGGTCTGCCCATCGGCTGTTGCCACGGTCAGGGCAGCACAGCCAAGCAGGGTGATAGTTGTCAGCGTGGAGGCTACCCAGCGCTGAGTGGCGCTAAAAAGCAGATCGGCAAACAAAATGATGAATGACATCGCCAAGAGAAATATCTCAGGCGCGACGGGGTAAAAATCAGGTATCACGAAATTATTCAGCATCAGATGTCTCGGTTTCTCGTGCGTTTATTTTGCTTGGCTGTGCGGCATGTTGCTCGGATCACAGCTTGCTGGCTGCAACATGCTTCAACAGATTATCGACAGAGGCATGCATTACCTCGGTGAATGGATAGGGATAAAGCCCCATCGCCAAAACACAAGCAGCCAGCAGCGCAAGAATTAAAAACTCGCGCAGCCCAATGTCGGATAAATCCGCCACGTGCGGGTTGGTAATTGCACCAAAAACCACGCGCTTGTACATCCACAAGGTGTATGCCGCACCCAGAATAAGGGTGACAGCAGCGGCCATACCGACCCAAAAATTGAATTTCACCGCACCTAAAATCACCATGAACTCCCCGACAAATCCTGACGTGGCAGGCAAGCCGACATTCGCCATGGAGAACAGCATGAAAAAAGCAGCAAACTTGGGCATGGTATTGACGACACCGCCGTAATCCGCAATCTGTCGCGAATGCATGCGGTCGTACATGACGCCAATACACAGGAACATGGCGGCAGAAATAAAACCATGCGAAATCATTTGTACCAGCGAGCCTTCAATGCCCAGTGGATTGAAGATAAAAAAGCCCAAGGTGACAAACCCCATGTGCGCGATGGAAGAGTACGCCACCAGCTTTTTCATGTCAGTCTGAACCAGCGCAACAAAGCCAATGTAAATAACGGCGGTGAGCGATAAAGCGATCATGAGGGGTGCAAAATAATGACTTGCATCCGGGGCAATGGGGAGCGAAAACCGGATAAAGCCATAAGCGCCGAGTTTCAAGGCAATTGCGGCTAAAACAACCGAGCCACCTGTAGGTGCCTCAACGTGGGCGTCCGGTAGCCAGGTATGCACCGGCCACATCGGTACCTTTACGGCAAAGGATACCAAGAACGCAATAAAAATCAGGATCTGCGGCGTCATTCCCAGCTGCAGCTGATGCCAATCAAGAATGTTTGCACTTCCACCTGATGTTAAAAATAGCCAGATCAGGGCCACCAGCATGAGTAAGGAACCAAGCAGCGTGTAAAGGAAGAATTTAATCGCGGCGTAAACACGGTTGGGGCCACCCCACACGCCGATGATGAGGTACATCGGGATGAGTGATGCCTCAAAAAACACATAAAACAATATTCCATCCAGCGCGCTGAAAATTCCATTCATCAAACCTGACATGATCAAAAAAGCGCCCATGTACTGGGCCTGCTTCTTTTCAATCACGTCCCACCCCGCCAGCACCACCAGGATGGTGATAAAGCTGTTAAGCAAAATAAACGGCATGGAAATGCCATCAACGCCCAACAGGTACTCCAAATTGAAACGTGGCACCCATCGGAGTTTCTCAACAAACTGCATGCCTGCCTGGGTTGTGTCAAACCCGGTATACAGTGGCAAAGTCACGGCAAAACCGGCCAAAGCTACAGCCAGCGCCACCCAGCGTACCAGGAAACGACGCTCTGACCCGAGCAAAAGCACGGGAATAGCGCCAAGAATGGGAACCCAGATGGCAAGACTTAAAAAATTCGCATTCATCTTACTTGTCAGACCCGGTTAAACCAATAGGTTAAAAATGCAGCAACGCCAAAAATCATCCCAAAAGCATATTGGTAGATATGCCCGGTTTGTAGCTTTCTCACGAGACCGGCAAACCAGCCAACGACACGTGCAGAACCATTCACTATAAAACCGTCAATCAGCGCCCGGTCGCCACCGTTCCATAGACCGCGACCTAATAACCGCGCGCCACCAGCAAAAACCACCTCATTGAACTTGTCAAAATAGTATTTGTTGTCCAGCAAGGTGTAGAGCGGCATGACCGCTTTTTGAATTGCCGCAGGAATATCCGGGCGCTTGAGGTAAAAGAACCACGACAGCGCCACGCCACTCATGGCGAGAAAGAAGGGCAAGCTGGTCAGCCCATGCAGGGCCATCGCAAACGCACCATGAAACTCTTCAGCCAGATGCGCCATCGGTGGATGCTTTACCGCATCAATCAGGATGGCAGAACCAAACCAGTTATCAAACAACATGGGCTGAATGGTGAAGTACCCAATGACTACGGATGGAATTGCCAGCAGTATCAAAGGCAGGGTAACAACCCATGGCGACTCATGCGGCTTGCCACCAGCGTGGCCATGATCATCATGATGATGCTCGTCGTGCGGTGCTTGATCGTAGCGTTCTTTACCGTGAAAAACGAGGAAGTACATACGGAACGAATAAAACGCAGTCACAAAAATGCCTGCCACAACGGCGAAATATGCAAAGCCGGAACCCCATAAGTGAGATACCTGTACCGCTTCGATAATCGAGTCTTTCGAGTAGAAGCCGGAAAAAAATGGAAAACCGATCA
>WOZP01000077.1 GCA_011620215.1 Rugosibacter sp. | reverse complement strand
GTCCCCGTCGACAAGGTCAAGGAAATTGTCGAATGGACAAAATCCAAGGACTATCAGGAAAAGAACTTTGCCCGTGATTCCCTGACGGTGAATCCCGCCAAGGCCTGCCAGCCGCTGGGGGCAGTGTTTGTCGCCAATGGCTTTGCCAGGACCTTGTCCTTCGTGCATGGTTCGCAAGGCTGCGTCGCTTACTACCGCTCGCACTTCTCGCGTCATTTCAAGGAACCGACATCCTGCGTCTCTTCTTCGATGACCGAAGACGCCGCAGTGTTCGGCGGCCTCAACAACATGATCGATGGCCTGGCCAATACCCACAGCCTGTACAAGCCGGACATGATCGCGGTATCCACCACCTGCATGGCCGAAGTGATTGGTGATGACTTGAATGCCTTCATCAAGACAGCCAAGGAAAAGGGCAGTGTGCCGATGGAGTACGACGTACCCTTTGCACACACGCCAGCGTTTGTCGGCAGCCATATCACTGGTTACGACAATGCCCTGCTTGGCATACTCAGGCACTTCTGGGATGGTAAGGCAGACACCGTGCCGAAGCTGGAGCGTGTGCCGAACGAGTCGATCAATTTCATTGGTGGCTTCGACGGTTTTGTGGTTGGCAACATTCCCGAGATACGGCGCATCTTCAAGACCATGGGCATCGAGCACACCTTCCTGTGCGACCCTTCGGATAACTGGAATACGCCGACCGACGGTACTTACCGCATGTATGACGGCGGCACCACCAAGCAACAGGTGATCGATGCACTGAATGCCAAGGCAACCATCGTGTTTCAGCAGTTCTCGGCCGAAAAGACCGCCAAGCTGATCGCCGAGCATGGGCAGGAAGTCGTATCGCTCAACCATCCGATGGGCGTTACCGGCACTGACCAGTTCTTGATGGAACTCTCGCGCATCACTGGCAAGCCGATACCTGCTGAACTGGAACTCGAACGAGGCCGTCTGGTGGATGCGATTGCCGATTCACAGGCGCATCTGCATGGCAAAAAATATGCGCTGTACGGCGACCCGGACCTGATGCTGGGGCTGACCCAGTTTCTGCTTGAACTCGGTGCCGAGCCAACTCATGTGTTGTCTACCAATGGTGACGATAAATGGGCGGCCAAAGTGCAGGCCTTGTTCGATGCTTCGCCCTTCGGCAAGAACTGCAAAGTGTATCCAAAGCGCGATCTATGGCACATGCGTTCGTTGCTCTTTACCGAGCCGGTGGACTTCCTTATCGGCAACACCTACGGCAAGTATCTGGAGCGCGATACAGGGACACCACTGATCCGCCTTGTATTCCCCATCTTCGACCGGCATCACTACCACCGTATGCCAATCTGGGGTTATGAAGGTGCGATGCGCGTGCTGGTAATGCTGCTGGATGAGTTTTTCGAGTCGCTTGACGCCAATACCATCATTCCGGCGAAGACAGACTACTCGTACGACATCATCCGTTAAACGCGGCATCGGGTTGGCCGTTTCGTTTGATACGGCCAACCCGGCATGCGCCGGGCAGTTTGGGATAGGTAATCCAGTTTCAAGCAAAGGGGTTCGATCATGGGTGCGCCACTTAACGAAAAGCTTCAGGATGTTTTCAACGAACCCGGTTGCGACAAGAACCAGGGCAAGTCGGATAAAGAGCGCAAGAAGGGATGCACCAAACAGCTCGCACCGGGTGCCGCAGCTGGTGGGTGTGCCTTTGATGGCGCCAAGATCGCGTTGCAGCCGATTGTTGATGTAGCTCATCTGGTGCATGGCCCCATTGCCTGCGAAGGCAACTCGTGGGATAACCGTCACGCGCTGTCTTCCGGCGTTTCCACCTATCGCACCGGCTTCACGACGGATATCAACGAGCTTGATGTCGTGTATGGCGGCGAGAAGCGCCTGTACAAGGCGGTCAAGGAAATCATTGACAAGTATGACCCGCCAGCGGTCTTCGTTTATCAAACCTGTGTCACCGCGCTGATTGGCGACGATATTGAGGCAGTGTGCAAGGCGGCCAGCAAAAAATTCAATAAACCCGTTATTCCAGTTAATTCCCCGGGTTTTGCCGGGGTTAAAAACCTTGGCAACAAGCTCGGTGGCGAGGCGTTGCTCGATTATGTGATTGGCACAGCCGAGCCGGAGTACACCACGCCATATGACATCAACATCATTGGCGAGTACAACCTGTCTGGCGAATTGTGGCAGGTCAAGCCGCTGCTTGATGCGATGGGCGTGCGCGTGCTTGCCTGCATCAGCGGTGATGCGCGGTATCAGGAAGTGGCCTATTCGCATCGCGCCAAAGTGGCCATGATGGTGTGCTCCAAGGCGATGATCAACATCTCGCGCAAGATGGAAGAACGCTACAACATCCCGTTTTTCGAAGGCTCGTTCTATGGCATTGGCGACATGTCCGACAGCCTGCGCGAAATCGCACGTTTGCTGGTTCAGCAGGGTGCGCCGGACGACATCATTGCCCGCACCGAAGCGTTGATTGCCGCAGAAGAAGCCCGTGCCTGGGCACGTATCGAACCCTACAAGGCGCGGCTCAAGGGCAAACGCGTGCTGCTGATTACCGGCGGTGTCAAGTCCTGGTCGGTGGTGGCGGCACTGCAGGAAGTGGGTATCGAAATCGTCGGCACCAGCGTCAAGAAATCGACCAAGGAAGACAAGGATCGAATCAAGGAAATCATGGGTGAAGAAGCGCACATGATTGACGACATGCCGCCGCGCGAAATGTACAAGATGCTGAAAGAAGCGCGCGCCGACATCATGCTATCGGGCGGCCGTTCGCAGTTCATTGCACTCAAGGCCAAGATGCCCTGGCTCGACATCAATCAGGAGCGTCATCATGCCTTTGCTGGCTATGAGGGCATGGTCAAGCTGGTGCAGGAAATTGACAAGACCCTGTACAACCCGGTGTGGGAACAGGTACGTCTGCCTGCGCCGTGGGATGATGAAGTGGTTCCGCAAAGCACCGCTTTGCGCTTGCCGGATTGCCCGGCCGATAGCTCTTTATCGAGCGCTGGCTAAAGGCAAAGCACATGGCCACTGTTAAAACCCAATTCAAGGCAGCGGCGGTTAATCCGCTCAAGATGAGTCAGCCGCTGGGTGCCGCTTATGCCTTTATGGGCATGCATCGCTGCATGCCGGTAATGCACGGCTCGCAAGGTTGTACTTCGTTCGGCCTGGTGCTTCTGGTGCGTCACTTCCGCGAAGCGATTCCCTTGCAGACCACGGCGATGAATGAAGCGACCACGGTCATGGGCGGCTTCGACAATATCGAAAAGGCCGTCCTGAATATTCGAGAACGCGCCAAGCCGGATCTGATCGCGATTTGTTCAACCGGGCTCACCGAAACTAAAGGGGATGATGTCGACGGCTATCTGAAACTGGTTCAGCAGCGCCACCCCGAAACAACCGATACGGCGCTGGTTTATGTATCGACGCCGGACTATGTTGGTGCGTTCCAGGATGGCTGGGCCAAGGCGGTGAGTGCTTTCATCAAGTCACTGGTGGTGCCGGTTGAAGAAAAAGTACCTACGCAAGTCAATATCCTGCCAGGCTGCCACCTGACTCCCGCTGACGTTGAAGAAGTGCGCGAGATCGTCGAATCCTTTGGCCTTACGCCGTTATTCCTGCCGGACTTGTCACGTTCGCTGGATGGCCACATGTCCGACGAATTCAGCCCGACCACCATGGGCGGCACGACCCTGGCGGAGGTGCGCGCGATGGGGGCGTCAGTCGCCACCATAGCCATTGGTGAGCAAATGCGGCCATGTGCCGATCTGTTGCAGGAAAAAACAGGTATTCCATTTGTTCTGTTTGACCGATTAACCGGGCTGGAAGCCAATGATCGCCTGCTTGCCCACCTGTCCGCCGTTTCCGGCATGCCGGTGCCGCAAAAATGGCGTCGCCAGCGCAGCCAGTTGCAGGATGCCATGCTCGACGCGCATTTCTTTTGCAGTGGCAAAAAAATCGCCATCGGCGCTGAACCGGATTTGCTGTGGGCATTGTCCAGCCTGCTCAACGAGATGGGCTGCGACATTGCCAGCGCGGTCACCACCACACATTCGCCCTTGCTTGAACGGATGCCGACTGCTGAAGTATTGATCGGTGACCTTGAAGACCTGGAAAAATCGGCGCAGGGTTGTGATCTGCTGGTCACCCATTCTCATGGCCGCCAGGCCGCCGAGCGCTTGCATCTTTCCCATTACCGAGCCGGCTTGCCGATGTTTGACCGTCTGGGTGCGGGACACAAGCTGATGGTGGGCTATCGCGGCACGCGCGAAATTGTTTTTGATGTCGGCAACCTGTTTCTTGCCGACCTGCATCACCATGAAGGCACGCCACAGTCATGGCCTTTACCCGAAGAAACACTCCAGGCGGTTGCCGAGGTTGGCAAGCCCGTAGCTTCATTCCACCATTAGGAGCACACCATGAAAGTCGCTTTTTCCACCCAGGATTTACAACGTGTCGATGCCCACTTCGGCTGGGCCAAGCACATCATGGTCTATGACGTGAGGGCCGATGGTTATGACTTTATCGAGACCTTGACCTTCGATGGCGATCTGCAGGAAGACGGCAACGAGGACAAGCTGGCGCCCAAGATCGAAGCGATCAAGGATTGCGCCATTCTTTATGTTGCCGCCATCGGCGGTTCGGGCGCAGCGCGCGTTGTAGCCAACAAGATTCACCCGATCAAGGTGCCGCAACCGGAAGTCATCATGGACATCCTCGATAAGCTGCAAGAAGTATTCAAGGGCACTCCGCCACCCTGGTTGCGCAAGGCGCTGATGAAGGATCAGGAGCGGAGTTTTGATTTCGACGAAGAGGAAAGTGGAGTACACAATGGCTGAAACTATGGAAGAACAAGTCGCACCGGCAAGCCCACCTGCAACTGGGGTGATGGAGTCATTATTCATCAAGGAGCTTATCAAACAGTGGCGTGCGCAGGATACCCACGGCTCATGGGAAGGCAAGAGCGATCTCAAACTGCTTGAGCCCTATATCATCACCAAGGAGCAGCGCCGCGAGATGCCCATCATTGGCGATCCGGATCCCGAGGTGCTCTGGCGCCTTGAGCTCTTCTTCAATGCCGTGGGTCTCGCCATCGAACGCAGCACCGGTGTGATGGTGAGCCCGATGATGAAAATGAGCCATGAAGGCTTCGGCCGCCAGGTGCTGATCGCCGGCCGCCTGATCGTGGTGAACAAACAGTTGCGCGATGTCCATCGCTTTGGTTTCGAGACCATGGAAAAACTGGCCGCAGAAGGTGAGAAATATGTCGCGGCGGGCATCGAGATGGTGACGCAATATAAAGATGTGGCGAATTACGGCTAGGAGCGAAAATGGAAACCGCAACTGAATCGCTGGATGAACTCAAGGCACAGGCAAAAAAACTCTCTGCCCGGGCGATGAACCTCAAGATGGAGCTGCATGATTTGTCCGAGGAGTTGCCCATTGGATGGGAGAAGATTCCCGACGTGGCCAAGCGCGCTTATGAAAGTTTCGATGCGCTGACGGCACTGAGGGCGCGTATTGCGGCAATGGGGGGATAAGCATGGCAACGTTCACTGTGACCCTGCCAGGAGGCAAGCTATGGACGCCGCAATACGCAGAGTCCATCAATGAAGACAAGTGCATAGGCTGCGGACGCTGCTTCAAGGTCTGTGGCCGGGACGTGCTGCAACTGGTGGGACTCACCGAGGATGGTGAACGTATCGCAGTTTCCGCCGATCCCGAAGATGATGA
>WOZP01000002.1 GCA_011620215.1 Rugosibacter sp. | reverse complement strand
GCTGTTGCTGCAAAGCAGCAATTTTGGTACGATCAGCTTTGCTAAAGAACAAACAATTAAGCTGTTTATCGGAGTTTTTACCCATGTAAGTCCCGCTCTTGCTGCGAGCCATCTGTTTCATGCCTCATGCGCCCGAGGCCTCATGCACGGTTCATTGTGCCTTTTTGTCCTGGATTAATAGGGGCTGTCTCTATTTCTTCAGTCGGGAAGACTCTTTTGTTCTCCTGCTTTTCTCCGGCTGCCACCACTTGGCGGGCTGCCCTAACGGGACATGAAAAATATGAAATCATTGTGCCAGGACTGGCTTTCCAACATCCGAAATGATCTGTTAGCAGGGCTTGTGGTTGCGCTGGCACTCATCCCTGAAGCCATTGCCTTTTCGATTATCGCCGGAGTTGATCCCAAGGTGGGGCTGTATGCCTCTTTCTGTATCGCCACGGTCATTGCCTTTACCGGAGGTCGACCGGGCATGATCTCGGCAGCCACCGGTGCCATGGCACTGGTCATGGTCGTTCTGGTCAAAGAACATGGCTTGCAATACCTGCTGGCCGCCACGGTGTTGACTGGCGTGCTGCAGATATTCGCGGGCTGGCTCAGGCTCGGCGTGCTCATGCGCTTCGTCTCGCGCTCTGTCATCACCGGTTTCGTCAATGCGTTGGCCATCCTCATTTTCATGGCGCAATTGCCCGAACTGACTGAGGTGAGTTGGCATGTGTATGCCATGACGGCGGCAGGCCTTGCTATCATTTACTTGTTGCCCTACATCACCAAGACCATCCCGTCGCCGCTGGTGGCCATTGTGGCATTGACAGCCGCCGCCATTTACCTCGACCTTGACATCCGCACTGTAGGCGACATGGGCCAGTTGCCCGACAGCCTGCCACTGTTCCTGTTGCCGGATGTGCCGCTGAATCTGCAGACGCTGCAAATCATCCTCCCGGTGTCAGCCACGCTGACTGTGGTCGGTCTGCTCGAATCCATGATGACTGCTTCCATTATCGATGACCTGACGGATTCCAACAGCAACAAGAACCGCGAATGCGTGGGCCAGGGCATCGCCAACATCGCTTCTGGCTTTATCGGCGGCATGGCTGGTTGCGCCATGATTGGCCAGTCGGTCATCAATGTGAAATCTGGCGGTCGCGGTCGACTCTCGACGCTTGCCGCAGGCGTGTTCCTGTTGCTAATGGTGGTATTCATCGGTGACTGGGTCGCACTCATCCCGATGGCCGCGCTGGTAGCGGTGATGATCATGGTCTCCATCGGCACCTTCAACTGGGCTTCGATCCGCAACCTGCGCGAGCATCCGAAAAGCTCCAGCGTGGTCATGCTCGCTACCGTCGCGGTGGTGGTGGCCACGCATGACCTGGCCCAAGGCGTGCTGGTCGGCGTGCTGTTGTCGGGCTTCTTTTTCGCCCATAAGGTGGGGCAAATCCTGCGCATCAAATCGATGATCGGCGACGAAGGTCGCGTGCGCACCTATCACGTCACCGGGCAAGTTTTCTTTGCCTCGGCAGAACGTTTCGTCAATGCTTTTGATTACAAGGAAGTGATCGAGAAAGTTCGCATCGACGTGAGTCGCGCCCACTTTTGGGACATCACGGCAGTCAGCGCGCTGGACAAGGTGGTCATCAAATTCCGCCGCGAAGCAGCTGAGGTTGAGGTCATTGGCCTGGACGAAGCCAGCGCCACCATGGTGGATAAATTTGCCGTGCATGATAAGGATGGTGCCGAAGACATGCTGACAGGTCACTGAGGAGAGGAGAAAGACGATGAAAAATGATAATAAAGTACTGGCCTGTGTAGATCAATCCCGCTTTGCCGACTATGTGGCCGATTATGCAGCTTGGGCCGCCCGGCGCATGGATGCGCCGCTCGAATTCCTGCATGTCATCGACCGCCACCCGGAAATCGGTTCTGGCAACGATCATAGTGGAGCGATCGGCATCAACAGCCAGGAGAACCTGCTGAACCAGCTCTCTTTAGAAGACGAAGCCCGCACTAAGACTATCCGCGAGCAAGGTCGCCTCTTTCTGAATCGCCTGCGTGAACGCGCCATCGCTGCGGGGACAGAATCAGTCGATATCCGGCAACGCTACGGCGAGCTGGAAGAAACCCTGGTCGAGCAGGCAAGCGGCGTACGCTTTCTTGTCCTCGGTCGGCGAGGGGAATCCGCAGAAATAACCCAGCGCGACATCGGTCGTAACGTGGAGCGCGTCGTGCGGGCATTGCACAAACCCATCCTGGCAGTGACCGAAGACTTCAGGGAACCCCAGCGCGTGATGATTGCCTTCGATGGCGGCAGCGTCACCCGGCGCGGCGTTGAACTGGTGGCGACCAGCCCCCTGCTGCGCGGCCTACCCATCCATTTGCTCATGTCTGGCAAGGCGAGCCATGATGCGCCACGGCAGATTGAATGGGCCAGGACCACCTTGGCAGCAGCAGGCTATAAGGTGGATACGGCGATCATTCCCGGCGACGCAGAAAGCATTATTGCCAAGTCGGTACGCGAGCAATCCATTGACTTGCTGATTATGGGGGCCTATGCGCACTCTACCCTGCGGGCGCTGTTTTTCGGCAGCAAGACTGCTGACCTGCTGCGCTCGTCGACAATTCCGACCCTGCTGCTGCGGTAGCTCACTAAAACCGTGCGCCTGTTCCGGTTTTGAGCGGTTATCCTGCCTATCCAGCAGGCTGGCAAGCGGAGCTGCTACGGCCAGGATGCAAGGGGATTACCAGGCACGCGCACCGAAGATCATGCGTCGGGCAACAAAATTTTTCAGCGAGGGAAATAAGTCCAGTGCAAGCAGCCCCATGCTGCGGGCGTGGCGTACCGGCGGGGAGGTGGATGCAAAAATGTGGATGAGCGCATGGGTAAAGCCAATGGCGCCGCGCCGATCGAGCTGACGGTGCCTGACGTAAGTGGCGAGCAGCTGGGCGCAACCAGGGTCAGGGGCGTGGTGGAGCGTACGCGCGAGCTCCCACACGTCACGCAAGGCCAGATTAAACCCCTGCCCGGCAACGGGGTGCAGCGTTTGTGCGGCATTGCCCAGCCAGACTTGACGTTCAGCCACGGTCTGCTGCCGGTAACGCAAGCCCAGTGGAAAGTTTTTACGCGGGGTGACAGAAGTGAATCGATGCCGTGTGCCAAAGCGCTGTTGCAGCAAGGCGAGAAAATCAGCGTCGCTCAGCGCGGTAATTCGTGCGGCGTCTGTCGCTGCGCAGGTGAGTACCACGGCGTAGGCATTACCCAGCGGCAGTAAAGCCACGGGCCCTTCCTCGGTGAAGCGTTCCCATGCGATGTGATGGTGCGGTTGTGCGGTGTGCGTCTGGCACAGCACGGCGTGTTGCGCGTAATCGTGCGCAGTCACGTCATGCACTGGGTGAGTGTCGTGCACTGTGCCTTCCGCCCAGGCGGTAAGGGCAAACGCCGGCGTATCGCCAGCGCGCCCCGTAGGCTTGAGTCCGTCTCTGGAAAGTACCCTTGGGGTGCCGACTTTTTTCTGCTCGTGATACACAATGCCCGCATGACTTATCGCGGCTTCAAGCGTGGTGATTAATTCCTCTGCGGGTAACACCCAACCCAGTGGCTGAACATCCATTTCGCTGGCACGCAGCAGTGTGCGCCCCAGCGCGCCACGGTGGGATATGTGGATGCGTTGAATTGATGTGGCGGCATGTTGCGGCCAGGCATTCAGCCACTCGAGAATTTGCCGCGAACCGTCAGAGAGTGCCAGCACGCGCGCGTCTTGGCGCACCTCAGCCTGAGTGCGTGCTTCAAAAATTTCTGCGGGGATGCCATGGTGGTGCAAGGCCAAGGCGAGTGCCATGCCGGTTGGTCCACCTCCCGCAATCGCCACCACTCGGCGGCGATTGCGGGGGGTAATCCACTGGTCTTCCCCTCGATCTCCTTCCTGCGGAAGGGGATGATTGATCGGGGTTGTGCTAGCCATGGGCGATGGTATCGAGGGCATTGCGGTTTAGCCGACAGGGGTGTCTCGCATCAAGGCTTCAATGTCGGCGATGGTTTTGGGCACGCCGCCCGTGATGATGTCGCAGCCATCGGTGGTGACTACTGCATCATCTTCAATGCGAACGCCAATGTTCCAGAAGGCTTCGGGCACATCCTTGGCGGGGCGAATGTAACAGCCGGGCTCGATGGTCAGGACCATGCCGGGTTGCAGCGGCGTCCATTGTTCGCCCTGCCGATAGCTGCCTGCATCGTGTACGTCCTTGCCCAGCCAATGGCTGGTGCGATGCATGAAAAACTTCTTGTAGCTTTCTATCTCGATGACTTCGCTTAATGACCCGCTCAGCAGATGCAAGTCGAGCATGCCTTGCGCGAGCACGGTGAGCGCGGCCTCATGTGGTGTGAGAAAGCTGGCACCAGGTTTTACGGCGGCAATGGCGGCGAGCTGGGCATCCAGCACCAGCTGATAAATCGCCGCTTGCGCAGCAGAAAAACGACCATTCACGGGAAATGTACGCGTGATGTCCGCCGCGTAACCATCGAATTCTCCTGCGGCATCAATCAGTAATAAATCGCCATCACGCAGGGGTTGATCATTGCCGACATAATGCAGCACGCAGGCATTCGCGCCACCCGCGACGATGGAGGTATAGGCCGGTGCGACACAGCCATGGCGGCGGAAGGTATGCAGGAGTTCAGCTTCTACTTCATATTCATGGCGCCCTGGTTTGGTAAAGCGCATGGCGCGCACATGGGCCTCGGCAGCAATTTCGCCCGCGCGTCGCATCAGGGCGAGCTCGCTGGCGTCTTTTATCAAGCGCATGGCATCCAGTTCAACACGCACATCGCGTATCACGATGGGGGCGGATTTTCCCGCGCGGGTTTGGGTGCGCACGGCATTCAACGCCGTAGTGATGCGCGTATCCCAAGTGGCATCTTGTCCTAGCGAAAACCACAGCGCGGGTTGATCGGCGAGCAATTCGGCCAATTGGTTATCGAATGCGCTGATCGGGAAAGCGTCATCAAAGGCAAAGAGCTCTTTTGCTGCTTCCGGTCCGTAGCGAAAACCATCCCATGTTTCGCGCTCGGGATTTTTTTCCCGGCAAAAAAGCAGGCTTTGCGCTGAATGGTTTTGTGCAGAGGCGACGATGATCAGCGTCGCTTCTGGCTCGTTAAAGCCGGTGAGATATTGAAAATAACTGTCCGCACGAAACGGAAAGTGTGTGTCACGATTGCGCACTTGCTCTGTTGAGGTGGGAATCACGGCAACACCACCGCCCGCCTGCTGCATGCGAGTAATAAGAGCAAGTCGGCGCTGATGATGCGCTGCAAAGCGGGTACTTTTTGGTGGTGTGTTATCCATGTCGGTGATTATAGTGATCGTGAAGGTTGTGTCAGCAGTGCATCCAGTTCGGCGAGTCGTTCGGGTGTGCCAACGTCTATCCAGCGGCCTGGATGCCGTTCGCCGGAAACCTGGCCGGTGGTCATGGCCGTGCGTAACAACGGGGCGAGCTTTGCGGGCTGGCCGCAGGGAATGGCGCTGAACAATGCCGGGCGATAGATGCCGATGCCGGCGAAGGTGAGTTGATTTGCCGTGTCACCAGCACCGACTTTTTCGCCAACGCGTCCATCATGCAACGCAAAATCCCCTTGCGGATGATGCGCCGGATTGTCGACCAGCACCAGATGTGCGATGTCGTTTTTCGCCAGGCAGGTTTGCGCCCGCGCCGGATCCCAATCGCAGAAGATGTCGCCATTGATGACCAGGAACGGCGCATCGCCCAGCAAGGGCA
>WOZP01000120.1:3787-5919 GCA_011620215.1 Rugosibacter sp. | reverse complement strand
CGTAGCGCCCCTCGGCAACGGGGGGCGAGGATTGAAACATGGGTGGTATCCTACTCGCATGAAATATCACTTTCTGTGGGATGCCGCACAGAAATGTTAGATAAGTACCCATAGCATGCAGTAAGCTAATACCGTGTTTCGTTGTGAATAAAGAAGTCGTGATAACTTTATTCTTGGTTGTAATAAACCGGATAGGTTACAAAATGAAAATGCTGAAAATTCGGTACGTGTTTATTTTGCTGGGATTGCTAGCGAGTTCAGTGGCTTCTGCTACTGCTCAGTTGAGTATTGGTATCGGGCTGCCGTATGCAAGTATCGGGATCAACGTGCCCGTGTATCCGGAACTCGTTGTTATATCGGGTCACCCGGTCTACTATGCGCCACGCCTGCAAACGAATTATTTCTTTTACGATGGTATGTATTGGGTTTTTCAGGATGATGAGTGGTACGTGAGCTCCTGGTACAACGGGCCTTGGTGGATTGTGGAGCCATATGCTGTACCGGTGTACATCTTGCGAATCCCTGTGCGTTACTATCGTCAGCCGCCAGCGTATTTTCGCGGGTGGCGGTCGGATGCGCCACCACGCTGGAATACTCACTGGGGCCAGGATTGGGAACAGCATAGACGCGGCTGGGACAAAGGGGATCGCGGCTCGGTGCCAACACCTGCCCCGCTACCCATCTATCAGCGGCAGTATTCGGGGGATCGGTATCCCAGACAGATTGAGCAGCAGCATGAGCTGCAACAACAACGCTACCACTACCAGTCGCGGGACCCCGTGGTGCGACAACAGCATCAGCAACGCAACCAGGAGCGGGCCGTGCATGGGACACCTGCTCAGCAAGGAAGGGCTCGGCAAGAAAAACAAAGAGTGCCCGAAGACCGAGAGTCCAGACAGCAGGATGTTCGCACTCCTACCTCGCGCCAGCAGGGTGGCTTTGCTGCGCCACGGGCACAAGAACCACAAGGGAGAGGTGGCAGAGGCGAAGCCGTTCGACGGCCCAGTCCGGGTGATCCAAGCCAGGGGCGTCCAGAAATTCAGGATCGTAGGCAGGCAGCTCAGCCAAAGCGGGATCAGCATGAACAGAAGGCACTAAAATCACGGGAACGAGACGTACAATAGTAGGATAAGAGTGATTTAGAGTAGCAGGTTTGAGTTTTGAAAATGCAACAACCACTAATGGAGAAAATCATGGAAAAAGTATCAGATGACATTACCAAAGAACAATTAATTGCCGATTTCAAGGTGGTGATGGCCGATGCAGAAGCCCTGCTGAAAGCAACTGCCAATCAGGGTGGGGAGAAACTGATCGAAGTCCGCGCCAAAGCGGAAGAGTCGCTCAGGGTTGTGCAGGCCAGAATTGCGCAGGTGCAGTCGGCGTTGCTTGTCAAAACCAAAGCGGCTGCTGAAGCGACCGATGTTTATGTTCATGAGCATCCATGGAAAGCGGTTAGCACCGCCGTCGGTGTTGGCTTGGTGATCGGCTTACTGATCGGCCGCCGTTAGTCGCTTCGCCATGGCGGAAAAACCACCCGGTGGGAGTCATGGACTGCTCTCATCTCTGACTACTCTTGTTGCAACCCTGGTTGCTGTCGTCCATACGCGTCTCGATCTGTTGTCCAATGATCTGGAGGAAGGACGGGAACATTTGTTGTCGCTTTTGATGTTGGCATTGGCTACGCTGTTTTTTCTCGGCGTTGGCGTGGTGCTGGTAGTCATTCTGCTGGCAGCGGTCTTCTGGGATACGCATCGTTTTCTGGTGCTGGGTGCGCTTGCCGGATTTTTCCTCATGGGTGGTGTGGCGACATGGCGCTTCGCTGTACGCAAAATGCGAGCCAGGCCAAGACTCTTTGCTGCGAGCCTGGCGGAATTGATTAAAGACCGGGGGCAGTTGGATTCTCGGTCATGAACGAATTAACCCGACTGGCCGCGCGACGGGAACAATTGATTGCGCAAGCGGCAGCGCAGCGAACGGCGCTGGCGCAAAGTATTGATCCGTGGCGCGCACCCTTGGCGCTGGCCGATCAGGGGCTGGCGGTTGTGCGCCTAATCAAAAGCCGCCCCGCGTGGCTAGCCGGTGCCGCTATTTTTCTCGCGGTCCTGCGGCCTGCTGGCTTGCGATCTGGCCGC
>WOZP01000120.1:0-3687 GCA_011620215.1 Rugosibacter sp. | reverse complement strand
GTGGCACAGCGCTTGCATGAGCTTTTCCATGTTGCGCATTCTTATCATAGATGAATCCCAAGCGCGGGCCACAGATCTCTGTGCCGGTCTTGTCATGGCAGGTCATCAGGTAGCTGCCGTATTGCCTTCCGTGCTGGACTTGACGGCACAGATTGAAGCCATCAAACCGGATGTCATCTTGATCGAAACCGATTCGCCTTCCCGCGATACGCTAGAGAATCTGGCGGTGATGTCGCGCAACATGCCACGTCCGGTCATCATGCTCACACACGAAGATGATGGTGACGTGATGCGCGCTGCGTTCAAGGCCGGCGTCTCGGCTTATATCGTGGATAACCTTGACCTGGCGCGCTTAAAGCCAATAGTTGATGTGGCCATTGCACGCTTTGAAGAGCATCAAGGTTTGAAGCAGGAAGCGGCTTTGGCAACGCAGAAACTGTCTGAACGCAAGGTGGTGGAAAAGGCCAAGGGCATCCTCATGCAAACGCGCGGGCTGGATGAGAATCAGGCGCATGGCGCGTTGCGCAAACTGGCAATGGAACGCGCCCAATCTTTGGCTAAAGTAGCGGGCGACGTGGTCGCGATGGCCAAGTTTCTGTTGTGACCTGCGCGCATCATTCCGGTGCAAAAAGTGAATGTGCGCGCTATTGCGGTGCAGCATATGACGGTTTATCGCCGTCTCACCAGCGCTGATTTTTTACATGATTCTTTTGAATTTCCAGTAGTAGCGGGCTTTAAATCCAGATTCCAGGCGGCTGGCATGCTGGTTGCTTAGTGAACCTTGTGCGCTGAATCAACGGCGGTTCGGCGCAAAAGACAACGGTGTCTGTTTCATGCTCATTGATGTTGATTGAATATCAATGTCGAGCTGAGACGGATGCCGTTTTTTTTTGCCATTCTGATTAATGACCTGACTTTGGAGAGCGTAATGAACCATGAAGATAGCCTGCCACCTACCGGGATTACAGAAGCAGCTACGGAATCATCATCTGGTGCACAAAAACGGCGTGATTTTCTGCGTCAAGGCGCAACGCTCATGACAGGGGCTGCGCTCATGGGCATGGTGCCGCCGGGCGTCCGTTCCGGCGCATGGGCTGCGGGCTCGGATGCACCTGAGAAAAAAGAGGTGCGCATCGGCTTCATTCCGCTCACGGATTGTTCGTCAGTCGTTATGGCAGCAGTGAATAAGTTCGACGAAAAATATGGCATCAAGATTATTGCCAGCAAAGAAGCATCGTGGGCTGCGGTGCGTGACAAGCTGGTGAATGGCGAGCTGGATGCAGCACACGTGCTGTATGGCCTGGTATATGGCGTGCATCTGGGCATCGGTGGGCCGAAGAAGGACATGGCGGTGCTGATGAGCCTGAACAACAACGGCCAGGCCATCACCTTGTCGAACCAATTGAAGGACAAAGGCGTGATTGATGGCCCGTCACTCGCCAAACTGGTCGCCAAGAAGGAGCGCGAATACACGTTTGCGCAGACTTTCCCCACGGGCACGCATGCCATGTGGCTTTACTACTGGCTGGCGGCGCAGGGCATCGATCCGTTCAAGGATGTGAAAAATATCGTCGTGCCGCCACCGCAAATGGTGGCCAATATGCGCGTGGGCAACATGGACGGATTCTGCGTCGGCGAGCCGTGGAACAACCGCGCGATCATGGACAAGATCGGTTTTACCGCAGCTACCACCCAGGACATCTGGATTGATCACCCCGAGAAGGTGCTAGGCACCACAGCCGACTGGGTTGCCAAAAATCCGAACACGGCGCGGGCAATGACGGCCGCGGTGCTGGATGCAGGCCGCTGGATTGATGCGTCGTTGGCGAATCGTCGCATCACGGCGGAGACCGTGGCACAAAAGGCCTACATCAATACCGATATGAATGTGATTCTCGAACGCATGCTGGGGCGTTATTCCAATGGCCTGGGTAAAACCTGGGACGACAAGAACCACATGAAGTTCTTTAATGACGGCGCGGTGAATTTCCCCTATCTCTCCGATGGCATGTGGTTCCTGACGCAGCACAAGCGTTGGGGGCTGCTGAAGAGCGATCCGGATTATCTCGCGGTGGCAAAACAGATCAATCGTATTGACATATACAAGCAAGCTGCGGCAGCGGCCAAGGTTGTACTACCCAAGAGCGACATGCGTTCGAGCAAATTGATCGATGGTGTGGTGTGGGATGGGAAAGACCCGAAGAAATACGCCGCATCTTTCAAGATTCACGCCTGAGGTTTTTTGCAAGAAGGGAGAGCATCATGAGTGCAGTCATTGCTTTTAAAAACGTGGGGTCGATGCCGATGGCAGAAGTGGACGTGATGGCGATCTTGCCCACACAGACCACCGTGTCACCAGCGCCGACTTTTATGGAAAACGCGCCATTCAGCGCGCAAGAAGTTTCTCCTGCCTTGGGGCGAGGGCCGGGACGCGGGGGGCGGTTAGTTCGCGGCGCGCGTGAGTTGGCAAAAACCGTGATTCCGCCCCTGCTCGGCATTGCGCTGCTGCTGGGTATCTGGGCGCTTGTTGCCGTCAAAAACAACTCGATTCCCGGCCCGATGCAAACGTGGGATGCGGCAGTCAAGTTGTTTGCTGATCCGTTCTATCGGAATGGGCCGAATGATCAGGGGATTGGCTGGAATGTGCTCTCCTCATTGCAACGCGTTGGCATCGGTTTTGGTTTTGCTGCGTTGGTAGGCATACCGGTCGGGTTCGTGCTGGGGCGTTTTAAATTCATGAACCGCATGTTCGATCCTGTCATCAGCTTGCTGCGCCCAGTCTCTCCACTGGCCTGGCTGCCGATTGGCTTGCTGGTATTTCAGCGCGCAGACCCGGCGGCGACGTGGACTATTTTCATCTGTTCCATCTGGCCGATGATCCTCAACACCGCAGAGGGTGTGCGCCGCGTGCCACAGGATTATTTGAATGTGGCACGTGTGCTGGGTTTGTCGGAAGACAAGGTGATTACCAAGATTCTCTTCCCCGCTGTGCTGCCTTACATGTTGACCGGCATTCGCCTATCCATCGGGACCGCCTGGTTGGTCATTGTTGCGGCGGAAATGCTGACCGGCGGCGTGGGCATCGGCTTCTGGGTGTGGGATGAATGGAACAGCCTCAAGGTCGAGCACATCATCATTGCCATCTTTGTTATCGGCATGGTGGGGTTTGCGCTGGAACAGATGCTGTTGCTGCTGGCCAAGCGGTTTACTTACGAATCACGTTGAGGAGACGTACATGAAACCCATCGTCAAAATCGAAAGCGTTGGCCAGGAATTTCCTACACGGGCAGGCCGCTTTGTGGCCCTGCGTGATATCAATCTAGCGATCAGTCCGGGTGAAGTCGTGGCGCTGATCGGGCATTCGGGTTGCGGCAAATCTACTTTGCTTAATCTCATTGCCGGCCTGACACGGGCAACCCATGGTGTGCTGCTGTGCGATAACCGCGAAATCACCGGGCCGGGGCCAGAGCGTGCGGTAGTGTTCCAGAACCACTCGCTGCTGCCCTGGATGACTTGTTCTGAAAATGTGATGCTAGCCGTTGAACGTGTTTTCGGGCGAAAAGAGGGCAAGGCGAAACTCACGGCGCGCGTGGTTGCCGCACTCGAAATGGTGCACATGGAGCATGCACTGGATAAATATCCGCACGAGATTTCCGGCGGCATGAAACAGCGTGTCGGCATCGCCCG
>WOZP01000172.1 GCA_011620215.1 Rugosibacter sp. | reverse complement strand
TTGAAGGGCTGGGCATTCGGGTCATGGTGGATGTACCCGAGAGCGTGGCCGCCTATTTGAACGAGCCTGCGAGCAGCAAGGGCAAGCCATGAACGGCCGCTCTTTGCGCGCATCGATCAATCAGACGGAGGTTGGCACCTTGCAAGAAGTGGCTGGCCTCTGGAGTTTTCAATACGCAGCAGACTGGTTGAACAACCCTCAGTGCTTCGCGCTCAGTCCGCATCTTCCACTGACGGCAGAATCCTTGCTGGACGGCGCAAGCAAGCGCCCCGTGCAATGGTATTTCGACAACCTTCTGCCAGAAGAAGGTCAACGTGTTCTGCTGGCCGGAGATGCCAAGCTGGATGCGGCAGACGCCTTCGGTTTGTTGGCCTGGTACGGTGCGGAATCAGCAGGGTCGGTGACCTTGCTGCCGCCAGATGCTGCGCCGCAAACCGCTGAGCCCCTGAGACCATTGCCGGACGACGCCCTGGAGACCCGCATTCGTCAGTTGCCCAAGGCACCGCTGACGCATGCAGCTATCAAGCGCATGTCGCTGGCGGGCGCCCAACACAAGCTGGCAGTCGTCTTGCAAGATGACGCGCTGTTTGAACCCGCTGGTGCCACACCCTCTACCCATATCCTGAAGCCTGATCACCCGGATGCGGACTACCCCCATTCTGTGATCAATGAATGGTTCGTGATGCGGCTGGCCAAGCGACTAGGGCTTGATGCGCCCGGTGTGCACCGTCGCTATGTGCCATCACCTGTATACCTGATTGATCGCTTTGACCGGATTCCAGACGGTCAAAGCTGGCAACGCCGACACGTGATTGACGCATGCCAGTTGCTGGGACTGGATCGCAGCTTCAAATATAGCCAGGGCAGCATGGAAACTCTGGCAGCACTGGCCAACGCCTGCCGCAGCCCGGCGGTAGCGCGCGCTCGGCTCTTTGGCTGGCTGGTGTTCAATGTGCTCGTCGGTAATAGTGATGCCCACCTGAAAAACCTGAGCTTTCTGGTCTCGCATGAGGGCGTTCAGTTGGCACCGTTCTACGACCTGCTCAGCGTCGCCACGTATGACACACCCGCCTTCGACAAAAAAGGATGGCTCGCACAAACCCGGCTGGCGTGGCCGATTCTGGGCGTGCGGCACTTCTCGGACATCAACCGTGGCCTGCTGTTGGAGGCAGGGGCATCGTTGAATCTAGCCAAAGGCACGGCCCAGCGCCTGCTTGAAAATCTGCGCAGCCGCGCTGTGCAGGCGGCGGAAGCGCTGTATACCGAGGTCGAAGCTGAAAACGCCCAGATCGCCCACGTGCGCCCTGAGTTGTCCGCCACGATGGCAGGCGAATCCCGCTGCCTCAGGGCCATTTTGCACACCGTCCTCAAAGAGATGAGCAAACAGATAGCCTGAGCACCACGAGCATGGAGCGCCACCCTGGCTCAGGTAGTGAAAGTATCTTTCTGAAGAAATATTGATGTATTATTATTCCCAAAGAAAGGGGATTGATCATGAGCGCATCTGCCCGCAACCTCGCTGCAACACCAGACACATCCTCAGTGCTGACCAAGGCCGTGGCCCGGGCGGCCGAGCGGCTCGACATCTCGCGCGCCTTGCTCGCCAAGATCCTGGGCGTCAGCCCGCCCACGGTGACCCGCCTCTACAATGGCGGGTACAAGCTCGATGAGCGCCGCAAGGAATGGGAGTTCGCCTTGCTGTTCGTGCGCGTGTTCCGCTCGCTCGACTCCATCGTCGGGGACGAGCATACCGCGCGCAAATGGCTCAACAGCGAGAACCGGGGGCTCAATGGTCGTCCGGTGGATCTGATTCGTCAAACAGAAGGGCTGGTCCGTGTCGTTCACTACCTGGACGCCTCCCGCGGTCTCGTCTGAGGCCTTTGCCTGGCGCGGCCCGGTCTGGCGGATGGTGGAGTCGCAGCACATTGCCGCCACCATGAAGCTGGTCGACAACCGCGACGAGCAGGATTTGCTGGAGTCCTTGCTGGAATCGAGCAAGCCCGCCCAACCCGATGACACTGCGGGGCTGGATTACCTGCTGGCCACACCATTTCGGTATGACCCCAAGCGAGGGGGCTCCCGGTTTCGCGCAGTAACCGACCCCGGGGTGTTTTACGCAGCGAAATCAGTCCGCACGGCAGGTGCGGAGCTGGGCTACTGGCGCTGGAAATTCCTCAATGACGCCGTCGACTTGGAGCGAATCGAGCCCGTGGCGCACACGGCATTCCGGGTGGAAGTAGCTACGTCGGTGATTGATTTGCAGCGGCCACCGTTCGATGCGGATGCCGATATCTGGCAGCACCCCACCGATTACCCGCCAATGCAGCAGTTTGCGCGCGTGGCCTGTGAGGCCAACGTCGGCGGCATCCTGTATCGGTCGGTGCGTGATCCGCAACCGTCGTGGTGCCTGGCGTTGCTGACGCCAGCGGGCTTTGCCAAACCCAAACCGCACGCCGAGCGGCAGGCCTGGTATCTGGCCGTGTCACCGCATGAGGTAACGCTGCGGCGGGATACGGAATCGATGCAGTTCTCGGCGGCAGGCTGGTAGGGCGGGGTCTTGTTCTTTGTTGTTTGTGCGAATTCACCAGCGCCAACCAGTAAACCTCGGCGGTAAGCAACAGGAAATGTATAATTGTCGTCACAAATTCGAAGCATTGGCAGGGTGTTTTCAGTCGATTTAGAGAGGCTGCTAAATACTTCTCCCCCGAAATCGGGCGCCTCAGGCCTCTTTCTGAGCGCAGCGAGCGGGGGTTTTCACAGGTGAAGGCGGGTTGATGAATCCACTCAAAAAGGTAGCAATTGGCATGGGTTTGACGTGCTTGGCAAATAAAGACTCTGGTTCCGAAGCGAACACCGATGCGAACACCGAAGCGAACACCGAAGCGAACACCGAAGCGAACACACAGCGTGCGGTAGCCATGCTGTCGGCTACCTAGGCCGGCGGGCTCGCATGAGCATTCTCGTCACGGGCGGTGCCGGCTTTATTGGCAGCAATTTCGTGCTCGACTGGCTGGCCCAGTCTGATGAGCTCGTTATCAACCTCGACAAGCTCACCTATGCAGGCAATATCGAAAACCTGCAAAGCCTCAATAGTGATCACCGCCATGTTTTCGTGCAGGGTGATATCGGCGATTCAGCCCTGGTAGCAAACCTGCTCGCCCAACACCCACCGCGCGCCATCATCAATTTTGCGGCCGAAAGCCACGTCGACCGCAGCATCCACGGCCCGGAAGATTTCGTCCAGACCAACGTGGTCGGCACCTTCCGTTTGCTGGATGCGGCGCGCGCCTACTGGAGCGGTCTGCAAAGTGACGCCAAGCAAAACTTCCGCTTCTTGCACGTTTCCACGGATGAAGTTTACGGCTCGCTCGGCAAAGAAGACCCAGCCTTCACTGAAACCCACCGTTACGAACCGAACAGCCCGTATTCTGCGAGCAAGGCCGCAAGCGATCATCTGGTTCGCGCCTACCACCACACCTACGGCCTGCCGGTGCTCACCACCAACTGCAGCAACAACTACGGCCCTTACCACTTCCCCGAGAAACTCATCCCGTTGATGATCGTCAACGCCCTGGCAGGCAAGCCACTGCCTGTGTATGGCGACGGCCAGCAAATTCGCGACTGGCTCTACGTCAAAGACCATTGCAGTGCTATCCGCCGCGTACTGGATGCAGGCCACGTCGGCGAGGTCTACAACATCGGCGGCTGGAATGAAAAGCCCAACCTCGACATCGTCCACACCGTTTGCGCCCTGCTTGACGAACTGAGCCCCCGCGTCGACGGCAAAAGCTACCGCGAGCAGATCACCTTTGTGGCCGACCGCCCCGGCCATGACCGCCGCTACGCCATAGACGCCAGCAAGATACAACGTGAGCTCGGCTGGAAGCCCGCCGAAACCTTCGAGACCGGCATACGAAAAACCGTGCTCTGGTACCTGGAAAACCAGAACTGGGTTACCAACGTCCAATCCGGCACTTATCGCGAGTGGCTTGAAAAGAACTACACCGGACGTGCAGCATGAAAATCCTTCTTTTCGGCAAAGGCGGGCAAGTTGGCTGGGAGCTGCAACGCAGCTTGTCGTCTTTGGGCGAACTGGTGGCTCTGGATGCTGATAGTCAGGATTTTTGTGGCGACTTCAGCAATCTGGAAGGCATCGCTCAAACTGTTCGCGCCATCGCCCCGGACATCATCGTTAATGCGGCAGCGCATACCGCCGTCGATAAGGCCGAGAGTGAACCAGAGTTGGCGCGCACCATCAACGCCATCGCCCCCGGCATTCTCGCTCAAGAAGCCAAGCGCATCGGTGCGTGGCTGATCCATTATTCAACCGACTACGTTTTTGACGGCAGCGGCGATAAATTTTGGTTGGAAACAGACCCCACTGCCCCACTCAGTGTCTATGGCAAAACCAAGCGGGAAGGCGAAGAAGCCATTTGCGCCACGGGCTGTCGGCATCTCATCTTTCGCACCAGTTGGGTTTATGCGGCGCGTGGCGGTAACTTTGCCAAAACCATGCTGAAACTGGCACAAGAACGTGACACGCTGAAAGTAATCCACGACCAAATCGGCGCCCCCACCGGGGCTGATCTGTTGGCAGATGTCACCGCCCATGCCGTTCGCATGGCACTGCAACGCCCTGAGGTGAGTGGCCTGTATCATCTTGTAGCCAGCGGCCAAACCTCCTGGCACGGTTACGCCAGTCACGTGATTGATTTTGCGCGCCAAGCGGGCATCGAAATCAAAGTGACGCCAGAAGCCATCCTGCCTGTGCCAACCAGCGATTTTCCATTACCTGCGCCGCGCCCCAGGAACTCTCGCATGGATACCCGCAAACTGCAAAACACCTTCGGGGTGCATCTCCCGCTTTGGCAAAGCGGCATCAACCGCATGCTGACCGAATTTCTTGAGAAGCAATCATGACCCAACGCAAAGGCATCATCCTCGCCGGTGGAACCGGCACCCGGCTCTATCCGGTTACCAAGGCGGTCTCCAAGCAACTGCTGCCTATCTATGACAAGCCGATGATCTACTACCCACTCAGCACTTTGATGCTGGCGGGCATACGCGACATTCTCATCATCTCTACCCCGCAAGACACGCCCCGCTTTGAGCAACTGCTCGGCAATGGCGGTGACTGGGGCCTCAATCTGCACTACGCCGTTCAACCCAGCCCGGACGGCCTGGCGCAGGCCTTCATCATCGGCAAAGACTTCATCGGCAACGACCCAAGCGCCCTGGTGCTGGGCGACAACATCTTTTACGGCCACGACCTGCACACCCAACTTGAGCAGGCCATGCGACGTGAACACGGCGCCACGGTGTTTGCCTACCACGTGCAAGACCCCGAGCGTTACGGCGTAGTCGCCTTCGACCCGCATGGCCGAGCCACCAGCCTGGAAGAAAAGCCCGCCAGCCCCAAGAGCAACTATGCCGTTACCGGCCTCTACTTTTACGATAACCAGGTGGCTGACCTTGCAGCCAGCCTAAAACCCTCGCCGCGCGGCGAACTGGAGATTACCGACCTGAATCGCATCTACCTTGAGAGTGAACAACTCAACGTCGAAATCATGGGCCGGGGCTATGCCTGGCTCGACACCGGCACCCACGAGAGCCTGATCGAAGCCAGCAACTTTATCGAGACCATTGAACACCGCCAAGGGCTGAAAGTTTCCTGCCCGGAAGAAATCGCCTTTCGCCAGGGCTGGATCAATGCCGGGCAACTCGAAGCGCTTGCCCAGCCGCTGACCAGGAATGGCTACGGCCAGTATCTGCTGAGAATTCTCAAAGAAAACGTGTTCTGATGAAGGCCACCCCGCTCGCTATCCCCGATGTCGTCCTCATCGAGCCCAAAGTATTTGGTGACGAACGCGGCTTCTTTTTTGAAAGCTTCAACCAAGCCAAGTTTGAAGCAGCCATCGGCAAACCCGTGCAATTCGTGCAAGACAACC
>WOZP01000135.1 GCA_011620215.1 Rugosibacter sp. | reverse complement strand
CGGCCGCGCGTGTCGAACAAGTCGCTCTGAATCTCCGGCGCTTCCTTGCGCGGCTCGTCCACATGCTCCAAGCTTTGAAACGGCAGCACGGTGGTGCACACGTCGCGGGTCTTGCCGTTCCACACCAGTTCCACCTCGCGCTTGTCCTCGAACAGGATGAAGCGGTATTTCTCCGGCAGCGGACGGCCCTGCTGGATAAGCTGGGTCAGGTCGCGCTTTTCGGCGTCTGAAAGTTCGTAGGCTTCTTTTTGCGGGCGGGCCATAGGGGTCAACTCTTCTTCGGTGGTTTCGGTTTGCCGGGTTTCTTGCGCGGCGGCTCGGCGGGGAGTTTCTTCACGGCGGCTTCGAATGCGCGCTCGTCTGTTTCCGCCTCGGTAACGAGGCGGCGGGTGTGAAACTGCTCGTACTGCTCCAGCGCGAGGCGGTCGGCGACTTCCTTGGCGATCTTGCCAGCGTTGGCGAGAATATCGCGCTCGTTGAATTGCAGGAAGGCGTCGAGCTTTTCGCGCCAGTCGCGCATGTAGAGCATTTGGCGGCGGCGCGCCTGATCTTCGGCGTAATCGAGGTACATGGTGACGATGCGGTTGAGCTCCTGGATTTCACCTTCGCGCAGATAGTTCTTGGCCACGGTGATATCGGTCTTGCGCACCTTGGCGCCCTTCCAGGAGGTGAGTCCCATGTTGGGCTGGGTGTGGTCGGCGCGCCCGGCGATAAGTTCGGCGGCGGTCTTGCCGGTGGCGGCCCAGTGCAGCTTATTCTGAATGATCTGAAAGAAAGCTTTCGTCTCGGCGGCGGCGGGCTGGTAGTCGGCGGCCAGCGCAAAGATGTCGCGTACTTGCAGATACATTCGCTTCTCGCTCGCACGGATGTCGCGGATGCGTTCGAGCAGCTCGTCGAAATAATCCGGCACGCCGGGGCCAGGCGGGTTCTTCAGGCGTTCGTCGTCCATGACAAAGCCCTTGAGCAGGTATTCCTGCAAGCGCGCGGTAGCCCATTGACGGAACTGCGTGCCGCGATGGGAACGGACACGGAAACCGACGGCCAGCACGACCTCCAGCCGATAATGACGCACCTGCCGTTGTACTGTGCGCCCGCCTTCGGCGCGAACTTGTAAGTAGGACTTACAAGTTGCTTCCTCCGATTGCTCCCTTTCGGCGTATATGGCCTTGAGATGGAGCGTGATATTTTGCGGGGTGGTCTGGAAAAGCTCGGCCATTTGCGCCTGGGTAACCCAAAGGGTCTCGTTCTCGAACCGGCATTCAATGCGCGTGCGACCATCCTCGGTCTGATACAGAAGTATTTCACCGGAAGGCATGGGAGTGTCTTGTCCGGTCATGACATCAGGCCTTTTGATATTCGGTGAAACCCGCAGCGAGCGAGGCGAAGGTCTGCGGCGGGTTACGCTCGTAACCTGCTTGATCCACATATACGAAGCGATAAGCGGTTCCGCCTTCGGCCTGGCTCGCGCTTGTGGCGTCCTCACACCATTGGCGCAGGCGGGTCATTTTCTGTGGCAGGTCAATCTCCGCCCGGCCTTTGGTTTCGACGATCCAGACTGTATTGTCGGCGGTCTTCACCATGAAGTCGGGCACATAGTTCGAGAGATCGCCATCAGCCTTGACGTAGTCGATCTTGAAGCCGACGGCGAGATAGTTTTTGGCGAACGCTGCAACGTCCGGCGCGGCATCGAGAAAACCGGCGAAGGCCAGCTCGAAGCCGCTGGCGTGCGGCTCGCCGACGATCTTGCTGAACAGCGATTTTTTCGGCGCGAGGTAGGGACGATTCTCGGTGCGAAAGGGCCGCGTGTCGCGCAGGCGGATGCGGTCTTCGATGCGCACCGAGCCGGTATCCTGGATGGTGAGCGCGTTGATGGCGGTTTTGAATGTGTCGAACAGAATCTTTCCGGCTTCTGGCTCGGAGAGATTGCGCAGCACCACCGGGTCTTCGAGATTGACCGGCGAGTTTGCGAACAGATGCCCGGCCATGAAGGCCTTCACCTTGGGATAAAGGATGTCGTAGCCGCCGACGAGGCGCAGCTCTTTCAATAATTGCCGCGCAAAAAAACCGACGACGGAGCGATAGTCGGCGGGGCCGACACCGTCAAGCTGGATGGTGTGATGCACTTCGGCATCGAGCATGGTCTTGAAGACGATCTCGCGGGTTTGCTCCGGCGTGAAGGGCTTGAGCGGGAGCTTGATGTTGCCGAACTTTGCCAGGTCGAGCGCGTCAAGGTCTTTGTATTCGCGGTTGAAGCGCCGTGCGAGCCGGGGCAGCTCGATGTCCAGCGCGTCGATGTCCTTGTCGGCGTCCTGCGTATCCACTTCGACAATGAGCGACTCCTTGCGGGCCGTGCCCGGCCCCATTGGCACATGCTCGAAGGTGACGCCCTCGCTCTGGATGGATTCGACGAATTCCATGAAGGCGGGCGTGCCCATGACCGAAACGGTTTCGGGCATGTCCGAGCCAAAATACATGCGGCGCAAGCCCCGCCCCAACGTTTGTTCGGGAAGGATGTTGGATTGCGCGGCGTAAGCGCGCAGGCCGACGATGGTAGTGACGTTGCGCACGTCCCAGCCTTCCTTGAGCATCAAAACGGAGACAATGGCCTTGTGCGGCGAGGCCCATGTGTCGATGCTGTTGGCTTCCTTGCGCAGCTTTTCGAGTTCATCCTTGCTCTTGCCTGAGGCGGCTTCCGAAATCTCGCCGTTGTTTTTGGTGTGGATGACGAGCACAGCCCCTTCCAGTTCAGGGCAAATTTTCTCCAGATAGGCGCCGACTTCGTCGCAGTTGCGGGTGTCGTCCACCATCACGAACAGCACCGCCTTTTTGCCCAGCGGCTGGTGCTCGGCGTAGCTCTTGCGCCATTCTTCGACGCCGAGTTGCAGGTAGTCCGCGTAACGCTCGGTGAAGATTGCGCTTTTGTGCTCTTGCAGCCGGTCGCGACTGACGGCATCCGGCAGCACCGGGTGTTTGACGACATCCTGATGAATGGCCTCGACCAGCGGGTAGTCGGAGACTGTCTGCACGAAGATCGCGCCGTTGTTGTGCCGGGGCGTGGCGGTCACGTCCACTTGCAAGGCCAGGCGGCCGTCCTTCTGCAACATCCGGTGATGAATGTCCTGGATGCTTTTGAACCAGGCCATGCGCGGGTCGTGGATATGGTGCGCTTCATCGTTGAACACGGCCAGTTCGTCGATCTCGCGCACGATCTCGCCCAGATCGGTTTTGCTGTCGGTGGTTTTGCCGACCGGCTTGGCGCCGAAGGGCGAAAGGAAGTAGTCACGCAGGTCGTCATCTTCAAGAGACGGCTCGCGCACGTCGCCGAGATAGACGCGGTGGATGTTGGTGAGAAACAGGTTGCCCGTGTCGCGCACCACCCGCACGTCATCCTGGATATGCAGCGTGAGCTGGAAGTCGTCGCGCCAATTGCGGCCTGCATGGCCGTTATCCGGCAGGATCGGGTCGTTGAAGAAAATGCGCAGGCCGTCAAAGTCGGCACGCAGGCGATCCAGCACAATGATGTTGGGGGCGATCAAGAGAAAGTTGCGTGCCAGCGTTGAATCCGCTTCGTAGCGCTTGTGAAAAAAGCTCCAGGCAATGAGTAGCGACAACACCTTGGTCTTGCCCGCGCCAGTGGCCATCTTCACCACATAGCGCGGCCAATCTTCGTCGAACATGTTGGCGGAAACGGCACCCGATGCATCAAAGCGCAGCAAATCGAACTTGTCGCGCACCTTCTTCACGTCATGCAGCCAGATCACGGTTTCCACTGCTTCGCGCTGCGCGAAGTAATAGCGGAACGGCGACAGCGTGCCATCGGCCTGCTCAACCAGATGATCGCTTTCGAACCACCAGTTCAGAAGCGCGCGCGATGTCTCCGAAGCACCCGCATAGCCCGCACTCCGCCATGCCGACACCTCGCTGCGAATAGTAGCGACCAGCGGCGGCAGCAGCTTTGCATAGGACTTTCTAAGTTCTTCGGCCGCCGGGAACCACCGCTGTTCCGGCAGTAATTCGGCGTAGGGCGATTTCGGAAATTCAGGATGTAGCGCCATGGGTTAGCAGATGATCTGTTTGCAAAGTAATTCCAACTTTCCTTCGTACTGCAAGCAAGACGATGTATAAGCCAAGCGCATTGTAGCTTTCCAGGGCAGGAAATGAAGCAGGACTGTCAAGGCTGCTACCCCTTATTTTCACCCCTTGACCATACGCCTGGCATGAACCGCTTTGAGCGCTTCGCACAGGGCATCATTTGCCGCCATAATTAATTTTCACGCCGTATCACCAGCGCCGACTTTTTTGGCATGCCAACAATTCATCTTTGCCGCGCACAATGGCCTCGCTGGCCAGTGCAGTGCCTGTGGTAAATCACCCTGCAAGGGATTGGCATACAATAACCAGGCCTTGTGGCAACGCGGTGAACATTCATGCTTGGCGTAAATATGTCGTCAACGTTTTTAACATGGCATGGCATACCAAAGAAAAGACGACTCTATGGCACGCATGACATTAGCAACATTCACTATACCTGCAGCACTCGTTGCAAGCATGGCCAGCGCACCGGCACTCGGCAATAACTACGATGTCTCGAAGATGGATCTCAATCCGGCACGCGTGTCGCTGGAAGATGTCCACCGTTCGCTGCAATTGCTGCGTGTGATGGATACCCCGGCGGAACTCAAGACCGTCCCCGGTTTCTGACATGACACATCTCATCCAATCCGACGAAAAAGAAGGTCCGCAGCTCAACGCGCCACATCATCGTGGCTGCGGCTTTGCACTCCGCTGGCGCTGCGCATTGTGGAACCGCGGGTTTCGTCCGTTCTATCTCTGCTCGGGCATATTTTCGACCTTTGCGATTGCCTGGTGGGTGATGCAATTCACCGGCGGGATACAGGGCGGAGACTATCTTCGCGATTCACTCTGGCATGCCCACGAAATGATCTTCGGCTATGCGTTTGCCGTAGTGGTGGGTTTCCTATTTACTGCCGTCCGCAACTGGAGTGGCAAGCCCACACCGAGCGGGCGGCATCTGGCGCTGATCGTGGCGCTGTGGCTCGCGGCACGAGTGCTACTGGTATCGGGTTTCTCTGTTGCGGCAGCGGCAGCCGATGTAGCTTTCGCTGTTGCAGCGGCGTGGGGTATTGCCGTACCGCTGTATGCAGGCGGTAATCGCCGCAACTTGTTCTTCGTTCCGGTGCTGCTTGCCATCGGCCTCGTTAATCTGGCATTTCACCTGGCAATCGCGGGATGGATCGACCTGCCAGTCCGGCACATGCTGCAAGTGGCGCTGGATTTGATCCTGTTCATCATGGCAGTAGTCGGTGGCCGGGTGATTCCGATGTTCACGGCCAGCGCAGTGCCACAGGCAAAGCCGAGGAAACCCAAATGGCTTGAGTATTTGGCCTTGGGCAGCCTGCTGGCATTGCTGGTTACGGATGTTCTGGGTTTACCGGCACCGCTTGTAGCAAGCTGTGCCGCCATAGCGGCAATCGCCCATGGCGCGCGTCTCGCCCTGTGGCAACCGTGGCATACCCTGCGCCGCCCCATCCTCTGGATACTGCACGCTGCCTACGCCTGGATCGTGGTGCACCTCGTCTTGCGTACCGCCACCTATTGGGACGCGGGTATCGTGAATATCGCCAACCATGCACTCACGGTCGGCGCCATCGGCGGGCTGACCCTGGGCATAATGACCCGCACGGCGCGTGGTCACACCGGTCGGCCACTAGCGGTTGGACTCACCGAAACAACCAGTTATCTTCTGGTGCAATCGGCCGCTGTGATACGTGTGCTGGTGCCGCTTTGCCTTCCATCGCTTTACCTGTTTGCGATTGAGTTCTCTGGTGTGCTCTGGGTGGCCGCCTTCATGTTGTTCTCAGTAACCTATGCGCCGATCCTGTGGCGGCCACGTGTAGATGGCAAGCCGGGCTAAGATGGTAACGACGG
>WOZP01000131.1 GCA_011620215.1 Rugosibacter sp. | reverse complement strand
CTCGCGCGGCGACATGATCGTGCAGTCTGAAAAGTCGGCGCTGGTGACACGGCAACTGGATGCAATGGTGTGCTGGTTAGCCGAGACACCGCTCGACCTACAGCGCAAATATCTTATCCGCCAGACAACCAGAGAATCAAAAGCCGTAATTGCTACGATTGGGTTTCGCGTTGACATCAATACACTCGACCATATAGCGGTTGAACGTCTCGAAATGAACGACATCGCGCATATTTCATTACGCCTGGCTCAACCATTGAGCATCGATGCCTACGCAAAAAATCGTGCTACAGGAGCGTTTATCATCATTGACGAATCAACCAACAACACCGTTGCGGCTGGAATGATTTTGTAAGCAGAGCGCAGATTCCACAGCTAATAAAAAAGCCAGACAATGTCTGGCTTTTTTATTAGCTGGCAGATAAACCCAGAAAAACTAGCTGGCGCTTTCAGTTCCTTCCGCTGAAACCACCTCGGGGCGATCAAGCAGTTCAACATACGCCATCGGCGCATTATCACCCAAACGGAAACCCATTTTCAGGATACGCAGATAACCACCATTACGATTGGCAAAGCGTGTGCCAAGCTCGTTAAACAGCTTGCCGACGATATCACGGTCGCGTGTACGATCGAACGCTAGACGGCGATTAGCCAAGCTAGGTTTCTTACCTAGAGTAATCAGTGGCTCAACAACACGCCGCAACTCTTTCGCTTTGGGTAGCGTTGTTTTGATGACTTCATGACGAAGAAGAGATACCGCCATATTCCGCAACATTGCCTGGCGGTGAGCGGAAGTTCGATTAAGTTTCCGCAATCCATTACCGTGACGCATGATTATTACCTCGTTTTTTACGATTACCGCGCAATGCAAGTAACCGGTTAATGGTTATCGAGTATTAAAAAATACAACAAATCAGGCTAGTTTTTCCAAGCCTTCAGGCGGCCACCCGTCCAATCGCATTCCTAGCGAAAGACCACGTGTAGCCAACACTTCTTTAATTTCATTCAGTGACTTACGACCCAAATTTGGCGTCTTGAGAAGCTCAGACTCCGTACGCTGAATCAGATCGCCAATATAGTAAATATTTTCGGCCTTCAGGCAGTTTGCTGACCTAACAGTGAGTTCAAGATCATCCACTGGCCGCACAAGAATAGGAGAAACCGATGCGCTTTCAGCAGATTCAGCTGATACAGCAGTACCTTCAAGATCAGCAAAAAACGCGAGCTGCTCCATCAAAATGCGGGCAGCCGTTCTGATTGCTTCTTCTGCGTTATCAATTGCACCATTAGTTTCGATGTCAAGAATAAGCTTATCCATATCTGTACGCTGCTCAACGCGCGCAGACTCAACCGAATAACTGACACGGCGAACTGGACTGAACGAAGCATCAAGCATGATCTGCCCAATGGCCATGTTTTCCCGTGCAATTTGACGTTGATTCGCTGGAATATACCCACGACCAGACTCAACGCGAATCTCCATTTTCAACTGACCACCAGGAGCAATATGTGCAATCACATGCTCAGGATTAACAATTTCAATGTCATGACCAGCAACAATATCTGCAGCCGTAACAACACCTTCGCCCACCTTGCTTACCGTCAGAATAGCCTCACGGCGATTATGCATCTTGATGACAACGCCTTTCACGTTCAAAAGGATATCAACCACATCCTCACGAACACCATCCAAAGTTGAGTACTCATGAAGCACACCTTCGATGGAAACCTCAGTAGGTGCTACACCTTCAATAGAAGACAACAAAATTCGCCGCAAAGCATTGCCCAAGGTATGGCCAAAACCGCGCTCGAAAGGCTCCATGACGACACGTGCATGTAGAGGTGAAAGTTGCTGCACATCAATACTGCGTGGCTTAAGCAATGTTTGCATTTACCTGTCCTTCCAATGGGAATACGCCTGACACCCGGAGGATGTCAGGCGTGAAACTACGATTAACGCGAGTAAAGTTCGACGACCAAACCTTCGTTGATAGAAGACGGCAAGTCCTGGCGCGCTGGATAGCTCTTGAAAACTCCACGCCCACTTTTAATATCGACTTCTAGCCACTCAGGGAAGCCTCGACCTTCAGCTGCATCAAGTGCGGCTTTTGTTCTGAGTTGAAGTTTAGTTTTATCGAACAATTGAATCACATCACCCGGACGACAGCTATAAGAGGGCACATCAACCCGCTTCCCATTCACCAGAACACCGTTATGACGAACGACTTGACGTGCTTCGGCGCGCGAAACACCAAAACCCATACGGTAAGCAACAGTATCAAGACGGCTCTCAAGAAGTTGCAGGAGATTTTCGCCAGTTGCGCCCTTTTTTAGATCAGCAGCACCAAAAATCTTACGGAATTGACGCTCGAGAATGCCATAAATCCGACGAATTTTTTGCTTTTCACGAAGCTGAGTACCATAGCCAGAGAGGCGTTGGCCAGACTTTTGCCCATGCTGACCAGGCGCATAGGCACGCCGTTCAACAGAACACTTGTCAGTAAAACACTTTTCGCCTTTTAAAAACAGCTTCTCGCCTTCACGGCGACATTGGCGGCATTTTGGGTCTAGATTACGAGCCATACAGTCGTGTCCTTCTTGCGTTAGATGCGACGGCGCTTAGGTGGCCGACATCCATTATGGGGGATAGGAGTTATGTCAGTGATGCTGGTAATTTTCATACCCAACGCATTGAGGGCGCGAACCGCAGACTCACGTCCCGGGCCTGGGCCTTTGATCCGAACTTCAAGGTTTTTGACACCACATTCCTGAGCTGCTTTGCCAGCAGCTTCAGCAGCGATCTGTGCAGCAAATGGTGTCGATTTACGCGAACCCTTAAACCCAGCACCGCCAGAGGTTGCCCACGAAAGCGCATTACCCTGACGATCAGTGATCGTGATAATCGTATTATTGAAAGAAGCGTGAACATGGGCTATACCTTCCGCAATGTTCTTTTTGACTTTCTTTCTAATTTTAGGTGCAGTCTTAGCCATTGATTAGTTTCCTAGTTACTTCTTAGCGCCAGCAATTGATTTCCGTGGCCCTTTGCGTGTGCGTGCATTTGTACGGGTTCGCTGACCCCGGAGAGGTAAACCACGACGATGACGAACGCCACGATAGCAGCCAAGATCCATTAGTCGCTTGATGCTCATCGTAACTTCACGACGCAAATCACCTTCTACTGTTACTTTTCCGACTTCGTCGCGCAAACGCTCAAGCTCTGTCTCTGTCAGCTCTTTAACCTTGACTGAACGCTTGATCCCGACGTTGTCACATATCTTCTGTGCACGTGTGCGACCGATGCCATAAATTGCTGTTAAAGCAATCTCTGTATGTTGGTGATTTGGAATATTAACGCCTGCTATACGAGCCATGTGCTTACCTGTTCCTCGCCATTAAGCGGATGTGAGTTAGTTATCCGTAAACCGGAAAACCAAGAATTATATCTGATTCGCATTGCCCAATCAACCTTGGCGCTGTTTATGGCGTGGATCAGTACAAATAATTCTGACCACACCCTTGCGACGGATGACTTTGCAATTGCGACAAATACGCTTGACCGAAGCCATAACTTTCATTTAACTTCTCCGGGGTTTTAAAACAATTATTTTGCGCGAAACACAATACGACCTTTGGATAAGTCATACGGTGTTAATTGTACAGTTACCTTGTCCCCAGGCAGGATGCGTATATAGTGCATACGCATCTTTCCCGAGATATGACCCAACAATACATGGTCATTTTCCAGCTTGATTCGAAACGTAGCATTCGGGAGATTTTCAATTACTTCTCCCTGCATTTCTATAACATCTTCTTTAGACATTGGTTATCGGATCGGAATACCCGCTCCTTTAAAATTGGCTTTTTTTAGCAGACCCTCATATCTATGCGACATCACATAGGCCTGAACTTGCGCCATGAAGTCCATTGCAACAACAACAATAATCAACAAACTTGTTCCGCCAAAATAAAAAGGCACATTCCATTTCAAAATTAGAAACTCGGGAAGCAAACAAACAATTGTGATGTAAAGCGCACCGACCAAAGTCAACCGTGTTAAAACTTTATCAATATAGCGCGCAGTTTGATCCCCTGGCCGTATTCCAGGGACGAATGCGCCACTTTTCTTTAAATTATCAGCGGTTTCCCTTGAGTTGAAAACTAAGGCCGTATAAAAAAAACAGAAAAAGACAATAGCAATAGCATAAAGCATCACATAAATTGGCTGGCCTGGTGCCAATTTAGAGGCAACATCCTTAAGCCAATGAGAACCACCACTGCTACCAAACCAATTTGCCGCAGTAGCAGGAAATAAAATTATTGATGATGCAAAGATTGGCGGAATAACACCTGACATATTTAATTTAAGCGGAAGATGGGATGACTGCCCGCCATAAACCTTATTTCCAACTTGTCTCTTGGCATAATTGACTAAGATTTTTCGCTGACCTCGCTCTACAAACACAACAAAAGCTGTTACGAGAACAACTAGAGCACAAACAAATAATGCTGAAACTGGATGCATGGATCCAGTACGAACTAACTCAAATAATCCACCCAATGCATTCGGAAGACCAGCAGCAATTCCCGCAAAAATAATAATTGAAATACCATTCCCCAAACCACGTTCTGTAATTTGCTCACCCAACCACATAAGAAACATTGTCCCTGTCAATAGCGTCATAACAGTAACAAAGCGAAACATGTAACCCGGATCCAAAACCAAACCTGCCTGAGACTCCAAGGCGATAGAAATACCGACACCTTGAAACAGAGCCAGACCAACCGTCCCATACCTAGTGTATTGGGTGATCTTTCGCCGACCTGCCTCACCCTCTTTCTTGAGCGCCTCCATTGAGGGAAGCGCAATCGTCAACAGCTGCATAATAATCGACGATGAAATGTAAGGCATTATCCCCAGAGCAAATATTGTAAAACGAGACAGCGCACCACCAGAAAAAAGGTTGAACACGCCTAAAATACCACCTTGCTGAGATTGGAACAGCTCAGCTAAGCGCGTAGGATCTATTCCCGGGACAGGAATATGGGCACCGATCCTATAAACAACGAGCGCACCCAACAAGAACCCAAGTCGACGCCAAAGGTCGCCAAACTTATTTGTATTTAACTGTGGGTTTGATTGAGAAAATGCCACGGCTTATTCCTAAAGACGGATGCGAAATTAGGCTATTGCAGAACTAACAACAACTGGTTCCTCGACAGTGCCGCCGAGTAGCTCAATAACTGCTCTAGCACCCTTAGTTGCCCCAATACCCTTTAATGAAACCTTGCGGCTTAAAACACCAGAGAGAATAACTTTTGCCGAAAGCGACGTCCCCGAAATAATACCTGCTTGCTTTAAAACAAGTAAATCAATTTCATTCACATTCAGTTTATCAAGCTCAGATAAACGTACTTCTGCATTGCGATGTGCCGTTAAAGAGACAAAACCGCGCTTTGGGAGACGACGCTGCAAGGGCATTTGCCCTCCCTCAAATCCAACCTTATGGAAACCACCTGCACGGGATTTTTGACCCTTGTGTCCACGTCCTGCAGTTTTTCCTAAACCACTACCTATACCACGCCCCACGCGCTTCGAATAATGCTTAGCGCCGACAGCCGGTTTTAAATTATTTAGTTCCATGATAACAAGCCTATCCTCTTAATCTTCACACTTCAACAAGTAAGCGATTTTTCGAACCATGCCACGAATAGCTGGTGTATCTTCAAGAATAGAAGTGCTGTTAATGCGCCTTAAGCCAAGACCTTTGACTGTCGCACGGTGATCTTCTTTTGTACCAATAACACTCTTGACAAGAGTCACTTTAATTTTTTTGCTAGTAGTCGTCATATATCACTCCAGAATTTCAGCAATGACTTTGCCACGCTTAGCAGCAATCTCTGACGGTGTGTTCATTGCTAATAAACCATGCAGGGTGGCACGAACTACATTGTAAGGATTTGTAGACCCAATTGTTTTTGCTACAACATCAGTAATACCCATAACTTCAAAAACTGCTCTCATCGGCCCCCCCGCAATCACACCCGTACCAGCCGATGCTGGGGACATAAGCACCTTTGTCGCTCCATGGCGCCCAGTTACAGAATGATGCAAAGTACCATCTTTAAGATTTACTTTAACTAATTTTCTCCGGGCCTCTTCCATTGCTTTTTGAACGGCAACAGGGACCTCACGAGACTTTCCTTTACCCATTCCGACGCCGCCATCGCCATCGCCAACGACTGTAAGCGCGGCAAAGCCCATAATTCGGCCACCTTTTACAACTTTGGTAACCCGGTTAATAGCAACCATTTTCTCGCGCATACCATCATCAGGCTTTTCTTGCCCCTGTTGAGGTTTTCTACCCTGTGGTTTAGCCATGATTATCTCGCTTAGAACTTAAGACCGCCCTCTCGGGCAGCTTCGGCCAACGCCTTGACGCGACCATGATAATGAAAACCGGATCGATCAAAAGCAACCTGATCAATACCTGCAGCTTTAGCGCGCTCAGAAATCAAGCCGCCAATAATTTTGGCAGCATCGACATTCGCGCCATTGGGAACTTTTGTGCGAACCTCAGCTTCCATCGATGATGCAGAAGCAAGTACTTTCGTACCACAACTTGAAAATATCTGTGCTGATATATGGTTATTTGAACGACTGACAGCCAGCCTTACCATTTTCAATTCAGCAATTTTTGCGCGGGTTTTAAGCGCCCGACGCTGGCGAGCAATCTTGCTTTTCATAATCAAATGCCTCGCTTATTTCTTCTTAGTTTCTTTAATAACAACCACTTCGTCCGAGTACCGAACACCTTTACCTTTGTACGGCTCAGGCGGTCGATAAGCACGAATTTCCGCAGCAACTTGACCGACAACTTGCTTGTTAATACCTTTAATCAGTATTTCGGTTTGCGTCGGCGTCTCTACCTTGATACCCACAGGAACACTATGAACGACTGGATGAGAGAAACCCAAGGTTAAATTAAGATTTGCGCCTTGCGCTTGAGCCCGATATCCCACACCAATAAGAGTTAACTTCTTCTCGAAGCCCCTTGTTACGCCAGTAACCATATTATTAACAAGGGCTCGCATTGTCCCTGACATTGCATCTGCCCCAGGCACATGCTGAGAGCAACTAAAAAATAATTTATCTTCTTTTCGATCAATAAGAACCGATGGAAGCAAAAATTGATCTAAATTTCCCAATGGACCTTTGACTGCAATATTATTTGCATTTAATGTGACTTCTACCCCACTCGGGATATCAATCGGATATTTAGCAATGCGCGACATAATTTTATAGAACCTCTTTAAGCAACGATACAGATAATTTCGCCGCCCATATTTCCAGCGCGTGCCTGCCGATCAGTCATAACGCCCTTCGGGGTTGAAACAATAGCAACTCCAAGGCCGTTCATAACTCTGGGCAAATCATCCTTACCCTTATATACCCTAAGTCCAGGGCGGGATACGCGATCTATCCTCTCAATAACAGGATAACCATCGTAATACTTCAGCTCCAAATCTAGCTCCGGTTTAACGCCATTTGCTCTTACAACAAAACCTTCTATGTAGCCTTCATCTTTCAAAACTTTAGCAATCGCTAATTTCAGCTTTGACGACGGCATCGATACAGAAACTTTAGTTGCCATTTGCGCATTACGAATGCGAGTAAGCATATCAGCGACAGGATCAGTCATACTCATATTTTTATCTCCTTACCAGCTAGCCTTGGTCATTCCCGGAACTTCGCCACGCATAGCAACTTCACGTAACTTGTTACGGCACAACCCGAATTTACGGAACACGCCTCGAGGACGCCCCGTCAATGCGCAGCGATTTCTTTGACGAGACGGGCTCGAATTGCGAGGCAGCTGTTGAAACTTCAAACGAGCTACCACCCGCTCCTCTTCAGAGAGACTCATATCAGTAAAAATCGCAACAAGTTCCGCCCGCTTAGCAGCAAATTTATTAACCATTCTCGCGCGCTTTGCTTCGCGATTTATAAGAGACAACTTAGCCATATAATTATCAATTCCTAAAAGGAAATTTAAATGCAGCCAGAAGCGCCTTCGCCTCTTCATCAGTTTTTGCTGTAGTAGTGATACTGATATTCATGCCACGAAGCATATCGATCTTATCGTATTCAATTTCAGGAAAAATAATCTGCTCTTTGATGCCAACGTTATAATTACCCCTACCATCGAACCCCTTACCAGACACACCTCTAAAATCCCTAACCCGTGGCATAGCGACGCTAACCAAGCGGTCAAGAAATTCATACATACGAGCACCGCGCAAAGTCACCATGCACCCAATGGGATAACCCTCACGAATCTTAAAACCAGCAATAGCTTTACGCGCCTTAGTAACCACAGGTTTCTGTCCAGCGATAGCAGTCATATCCTTAACCGCATGGTCCAAAACTTTTTTATCGCCCACGGCTTCGCCAACACCCATATTAAGAGTTACCTTGGTAATCCTCGGAACCTCCATCACAGACTTGTATGAAAATTTCTCAATCAGATCAGGCAGCACAGTTTCTTTATAAAATTCTTTTAAGCGCGTCATATAAAATCCCTTAGGCCTTTACTATAATTTCACCATTAGATTTAAATACCCGAACCTTCCGGCCATCATCTAATGTTCTAAACCCAACCCTATCAGCCTTCTGAGTTAAAGGATTAAACAACGACACATTGGAGATGCTAATTGGCATCTCTTTAGTAAGAATACCGCCTTGCTCACCCTTCATTGGGTTAGGCTTAACATGCTTCTTAACAAGATTAATACCATCAATAATAATTCGATTTTCATCCAGCCACGCACGCACAGTTCCGCGCTTATTCTTATCCCTACCCGCAGTGATTACGACCTCATCACCTTTACATATCTTATTCATTTTTAAAATCTCGCAAATTAGATCAAAGGACCTCAGGAGCTAAGGACACAATCTTCATGAATCGCTCATTTCGTAATTCACGCGTAACAGGGCCAAAAATACGAGTTCCAATCGGCTCGAGCTTACTGTTAAGCAAAACAGCTGCATTACCATCAAACTTAACCAAGGAACCATCGCTGCGACGAACACCTTTAGCTGTCCGAACAACTACTGCAGTATAAACCTCACCTTTCTTGACTCGACCACGCGGAGCAGCATCCTTAATACTCACTTTGATGACATCCCCAACGCTTGCATAACGACGCTTAGAGCCACCCAACACCTTGATGCACATAACAGAACGCGCGCCAGTATTATCAGCCACATCTAAGATAGATTGCATTTGTATCATATTTGTATATCTCCAACTTAATTCAAGCATGAAACATGCTCGATCAGTTTTGGCGCCCGCTAGTGGCTATAGGCCGAGTTAATCGGCAAGGTAATTTACTATTCTACTAAGAAGAACTGCTTTCGTCAAGCAATAAAGCAATTAAATTGATAATCTAAATGCCTCAAGCTTTCTCAATGATTTTCATTACACGCCACGATTTCGTTTTGGATATTGGCGCACATTCCTCAATCTGTACAAGATCACCTGATAAAGCATCAATACCCTCAATATGCGCATGATATTTTTTAGATCTGACTAGAATTTTTCCTATGACAGAATGCTTAACCTTGCGCTCGATTAACACCGTTACTGTTTTATTCATCTTGTCTGAAACAACGCGCCCCTGTAAGGTCCGCCTAACAATCTGATGATTTGTCATTTTGCACTAGCCTTTTCGCATTGAATCGTCTTAATACGGGCAATGTCCTTACGCACCTTGTTAATTTGGCTACTATTACTTAGCTGTTGTGTAGCAACTTGCATGCGAAGACTAAACTGCACTTTTCTTGAATCTAAGAGAATTTTTTGCAAATCATCGCTGTTCTTCGATCTTAATTCATCAGCTTTCATTATCAATCATCCTAAATGTCTAGTGACGAATGTAGTTTCTAGAGGTAATTTTGCGGCAGCCAAGCGAAATGCCTCTCTTGCCAAAACCTCATCCACTCCATCCATTTCATAAAGAACCTTACCAGGCTGAATTTCTGCCACCCAATACTCTGGCGAACCTTTCCCGTTACCCATGCGAACTTCTGCAGGTTTTTTAGAGATTGGCTTGTCTGGGAAGATCCGAATCCAGATACGACCTCCCCGCTTAATGTGACGGGTCATAGCCCGACGAGCAGCCTCAATCTGACGCGCGGTCAATCGACCGCGCCCTATAGCTTTAAGGCCATATTCGCCAAAACTAACCTTAGCTCCACGCGTAGCCAACCCAGTATTGCGGCCTTTTTGTTCCTTACGATATTTTCTTCTAGAGGGTTGTAACATTTATTACTCCTTAGCCTCTTTAGGTACCCTAGCCGCACCCTCGACAGTAGCAACACTTCTACGAACACGTTTGGCAGGAGTTTTTTCCTGGGCATTAATTTCATCACGACCTGCACTAGGCGTGCGCCTGGGTTTAGCCCGAGCATCTTCTGAAACCTGATTAATTCCAGGTTCAGTACTAGATATAAATTCTCCCTTATATACCCAAACCTTAATTCCAATAATTCCGTAAGTGGTTTTAGCTTCCGATACCCCATAATCAATATCAGCTCGTAGTGTATGTAGCGGTACACGACCCTCACGATACCATTCACGACGAGCAATTTCGGCCCCATTCAATCGACCAGAACTCATTATCTTAATACCTTGCGCACCAAGACGCATAGCATTTTGCATTGCGCGCTTCATGGCACGGCGGAACATGATGCGCTTTTCTAGTTGCTGAGCAATCGAATCGGCAATAAGTTGTGCATCAATTTCAGGCTTACGAATTTCTTCAATATTTACATGGACAGGGACGCCCATTTTTTTTTGTAATTCAGCCTTGAGAAACTCAATATCTTCTCCGCGCTTACCAATAACAACACCAGGTCGAGCACTGAAAACAGTGATACGTGCATTTTTAGCAGGACGTTCGATAAGAACTCTTCCTACAGAAGCATGAGCCAGTTTCTTCTTCAAGAACTCCCTGACGTCAAGATCCTCTCTCAGCATCTGTGGAAAATTTTTACTATTAGCATACCATCGCGAACTCCAGTTTCGCGTAACAGCCAATCGAAAACCTGTCGGATGTATTTTTTGTCCCATTTTTCTTCCTTAATTACCGACAGTTACAAAAATATGACACGTAGGCTTAAGAATTCTGTTACCACGTCCCTTTGCCCGAGCCGTAAAACGCTTCAGTACCGTACCTTTTTCAATATAAATGCTCGTAATCCGCAAAGCATCAATATCAGCTCCATCATTATGTTCAGCATTTGCAATAGCAGATTCGAGAACCTTTTTAATAATGATCGCACCTTTTTTAGGCGAAAAAGACAATATGCTTAAAGCTTGGTCAACAGACTTACCTCGAATCAAATCAGCGACTAAGCGACCTTTTTGGGACGATAGCCGAACACCACGTAAAACTGCATTAGTCTCCATCATTAACCCTTACTTCTTAGCGACGACTTTTTTGCCGCCGGTATGACCTTTAAACGTTCGCGTCAAAGCGAACTCACCTAATTTATGACCCACCATATTCTCAGATACATAAACTGGAATATGCTGCTTTCCATTATGGACCGCGATAGTAAGACCAATAAAGTCAGGAAGAATTGTCGATCTGCGTGACCACGTTTTAATTGGCCTCTTATCCTTTGACAAACGAGCAGCATCAACCCTCTTGAGAAGATGTGCATCAACAAAAGGACCTTTTTTAATTGAACGTGCCATATTTCTTCACCTCTTAGCGCTTATGACGGCGCTGAACAATCATAACGTCAGTGCGCTTATTGTTACGAGTACGGTAACCCTTAGTTGGAGTACCCCAAGGACTCACTGGAACCCGACCAGTACCTGTTCGACCCTCACCACCACCATGTGGGTGATCCACTGGATTCATTGCAACACCTCTAACTGTCGGGCGAATACCACGCCAGCGTTGCGCTCCAGCCTTACCTATTTTTCTCAAACTATGCTCTTCGTTGCCCACTTCACCGATTGTGGCGCGACATTCGACATGAACTCGTCGAATTTCACCTGACCGCAGACGAATCTGGGCATATGAACCCTCCCGAGCGAGAAGCTGGGCAGAGGTACCTGCCGACCGAACCATCTGAGCGCCCTTACCAGGTGTCATTTCGATACAATGAATCGTCGTACCTACCGGAATATTGCGAATAGGCAAGGCATTACCTGACTTAATAGGAGCATCCACACCACTAATCACCTGCTGGCCAACGCTCATACCTTTAGTCGCAATAATATACCTTCGATCACCATCCGCATAAAGAACAAGTCCAAGATTGGCAGATCGGTTTGGATCATATTCCAAACGCTCGATTTTACCTGGAATGCCATCTTTCGCTCGCAAAAAGTCAATAATTCGATATTGCTTTTTGTGACCGCCACCCATATGACGGGTAGTAATGTGCCCATGCGCATTACGGCCGCCAGTACGAGTCTTTGCTTCAGTTAATTTATCAAGGGGACGTCCCTTGTATAAGCTGGTATTAACTACCTTAACAACAGCCCGCCGCCCAGGCGACGTAGGCTTAATTTTTACGAGAGACATTACACGCCCCCCCCTTCAGTAAAATTAATTTCCTGTCCAGGTCTCAAGCACACATAGGCCTTCCTCTGATCGTTACGCTGGCCAATATTTTTACCAGTGCGTTTTATCTTCCCCTTAAGATTACTTACCTGCACCGACTTAACTACTACTTTAAAAAGCAGCTCGACTGCAGCTTTAATCTCTGGTTTTGTTGCATCAGGTAAAACAATAAAAACAACCTGCTCATTCTTATCGGCAATATAAGTTGCTTTCTCAGATATCTGAGGAGAAACTAAAACTTGCAATAGGCGCTCTTGACTGTAATTTAAGCTCATGCCAGCATCTCCTCTACTCTAGCAACCGCTGCTTTCGTTAAGATTACCCTAGAAAACCTAACGAGCGACACAGGATCAGCTTGATGAGCCTCAAGAACCATGATCCCAGGAAGATTCCGCGCGGCTAAACTCAAATTTTCATCAGGGGCATCAATGATGACAAGAACCGACTCACCGAATCCCAAAGCCTTTAGTTTTCCTGCAACCAACCGAGTCTTTGGCATATCCACGGTGAATTCACTGACAACCACAAGCCTATCTTCACGAGCCAATTGAGAAAATATCGAAGCCAATCCAGCTCGATGCATTTTCCTGTTTATTTTTTGCGTAAAGTTTTCATTGGGCGAATTTGGGAAAATTCGACCACCACCACGCCACAAAGGCGAAGAAGTCATACCTGCACGAGCACGCCCCGTACCTTTTTGCTTAAATGGTTTTTTAGTGCTGTGATGAACCTCTTCACGGTCCTTCTGTTTTCTGTTGCCAGAACGCGCATTTGCCTGATATGCAATTACGACTTGATGTACCAGCGACTCATTAAACTCCCTACCAAAAACAGCATCTTGGACAGATAAAGGCGCGCACAGCTGACCCTGAGCATCAATCAGTTTTAGATCCATGATCTATGCCCCAACTTTCGTTTTCGCCTTAATCGCAGGCAAAACAACAACATTTCCGCCTTTGGACCCAGGGACAGCGCCTTTAACCATCAGGAGTTGCCGAGCCTCATCCACCCGGATGACTTTTAAATTCTGGGCTGTACATGCATCATCACCGAGATGGCCCGCCATCCTCTTACCAGGGAAAACCCGGCCTGGATCTTGCGCCATTCCAATGGAACCAGCGGAATTGTGCGACAAAGAGTTACCGTGAGAAGCGCGATTCGATGAGAAGTTATGGCGCTTAATTGCACCCGCGTAACCCTTACCAATAGACGTGCCACTTATATCAACCAACTGGCCGACCGAAAACACAGCCGCAGCCACAACATCACCAAGCTTGATATCTGCCAATTGATCAGCAGACACCCTAAACTCACGCAAGACACTTCCCGCCTCAACACCAGCCTTGGAAAAATGACCAGCCGCAGCTTTAGTCACACGACTCGCGCGGCGTACCCCATAGGCAATTTGCACAGCGGAGTAGCCATCAGCTTCGTCCGTTTTTACTTGTGCTACACGATTATTTGACACATCAAGCACCGTCACAGGGATAGAACTACCATCCTCTATGAACACACGCGTCATGCCAACCTTGCGTCCGACAAGGCCTAAACTCATTTTATTCTCCTAAACTCCAGCTACGATTGGCTGGGCTTGCCTACTTTAAAAAATACGCCTACTTTCCCTTATATCCACAATCCAAGATTACTGAAGTTTAATCTCCACATCCACCCCAGCCGGAAGATCCAGCTTCATCAGAGCATCTACTGTTTTATCTGTGGGATCTATAATATCCATCAAACGAAGATGAGTCCGAATCTCAAACTGATCCCGTGATGCTTTATTTACATGAGGGGAGCGCAGAATATCAAAACGCTCGATTCGCGTAGGCAAAGGCACGGGGCCACTCACGACAGCCCCCGTTCGTTTTGCGGTTTCTACAATCTCCAAAGCTGATTGATCGATAAGACGATAATCAAACGCCTTGAGACGAATGCGAATCTTTTGACTTTGCATACAATTTCCTTAAAACTTAAAGAACGAGAGTAAAATAGCCGATCGGTTATTGTACGATAATTTAACTAAACCCGCAAGGTTTACTCAATAACCTTTGCCACAACACCCGCACCGACGGTACGACCGCCTTCACGGATAGCGAAGCGCAGACCCTCTTCCATCGCAATCGGAGCGATCAGCTTGACGGTCATGGCAATATTGTCACCCGGCATGACCATTTCAGTGCCGGCAGGCAACTCAATCGCGCCAGTGACGTCCGTCGTGCGGAAATAGAACTGGGGACGATAGCCGTTGAAGAAGGGAGTATGGCGACCACCTTCGTCTTTCGAGAGAATGTAAACCTCGGAGGTGAAATGAGTGTGCGGGTTAATTGAACCAGGCTTGGCGAGCACTTGGCCACGTTCAATTTCCTCACGCTTTGTACCCCGCAGCAAGACGCCAACGTTATCACCCGCTTGACCCTGATCAAGCAGCTTGCGGAACATTTCAACGCCCGTACAGGTGGTCTTGATCGTGGGACGAATACCAATGATTTCAATTTCCTCGCCAACCTTGACAATGCCACGCTCAACACGGCCCGTGACAACGGTACCGCGACCAGAGATGGAGAAGACGTCTTCGATAGGGAGCAGAAAGGGTTTGTCAATGGCGCGCTCGGGGGTGGGGATATAGCTGTCCAGGGCTTCGGCCAGTTTCATGATAGCCTCTTCACCGAGGGGGCCCTTGTCACCTTCGAGCGCCTTCAGGGCAGAACCCTTGATAATGGGGACATCGTCGCCGGGGAAATCGTATTTACTGAGCAATTCACGGACTTCCATTTCGACGAGCTCGAGAAGCTCTTCATCATCAACCATGTCGCATTTGTTCATGAAAACAATAATGTAGGGAACACCCACTTGGCGCGCCAGCAGGATGTGCTCACGAGTTTGCGGCATGGGGCCGTCAGCCGCGGAGACAACAAGAATGGCGCCATCCATTTGGGCTGCGCCGGTGATCATGTTTTTTACATAGTCGGCATGACCCGGGCAGTCAACGTGAGCGTAGTGACGGTTGGCGGTTTCGTATTCGACGTGTGCGGTGTTGATGGTGATGCCACGGGCCTTTTCTTCGGGTGCCGCATCAATTTGGTCGTAGGCTTTTGCTTCGCCGCCAAATTTGGCCGAAAGAATCGTGGTGATCGCCGCTGTCAGCGTGGTCTTGCCGTGGTCAACGTGTCCAATCGTGCCTACGTTAACGTGCGGTTTCGTGCGCTCAAACTTGCTTTTTGCCATGTCAGTTACCTCGAATGCTTAGTTACTATTTTTTGTTGATAATCGCCTCAGCCACATTTTTCGGGGCTTCAGAGTAATGTTTAAATTCCATCGAATAAGTAGCGCGACCTTGGGACAAAGACCGTAGTTGGGTTGAGTATCCGAACATTTCAGCCAAAGGTACTTCAGCTTTAATCAGCTTAATTCCACCAATCTGATCTTCCATACCCAAAACAATGCCGCGACGCCCGGATAAGTCACCCATTAAATTACCCATGTAATCTTCTGGTGTTTCAACTTCTACCGCCATCATTGGCTCAAGCAATACAGGACTAGCTTTACGCATGGCATCTTTGAACGCCATTGAAGCCGCCATCTTGAAGGCGTTTTCATTGGAGTCAACATCATGATAGGAACCATCAAAAAGAGTTACTTTGACATCAACTACGGGAAAGCCAGCTAATACCCCATTTGGAAGCGTCTCAAGGAGACCCTTTTCAACCGCTGGAATAAACTCTCGGGGTACAGACCCCCCTTTTATGGAATCAATAAATTCGAAGCCCTTACCTGTTTCATTGGGCTCCATTTTGATCCAAACATGCCCGTATTGACCGCGGCCACCCGACTGCTTAACGAACTTACCTTCCTGCTCAACAGACTTTCGAATAGCTTCACGATAGGCTACTTGAGGGGCACCCACATTTGCTTCAACACCAAACTCACGTCGCATACGATCAACAAGAATTTCAAGGTGTAATTCGCCCATACCCGAAATAATGGTTTGACCTGACTCTTCATCAGTTTTAACACGGAAAGAAGGATCTTCTTGCGCCAAGCGGTTTAACGCAATACCCATTTTTTCCTGGTCAGCTTTGGTTTTCGGCTCAACTGCAACGTGAATAACAGGCTCAGGAAATACCATCCGCTCCAAAATAATAACCTTATCAGGGTCACTAAGGGTGTCTCCAGTCGTAGCCTCCTTCAATCCAACAGCTGCAGCGATATCTCCAGCAAAAACCTCTTTAATCTCTTCCCGCTGGTTTGCATGCATCTGAAGAATACGACCTAAACGCTCTTTACGACCCTTAATTGGATTGTAAATAGTATCGCCCGTCTTGATTACCCCTGAGTACACACGAAAAAAAGTAAGCTGCCCAACATAGGGATCGGTCATAATCTTAAAAGCAAGCGCTGAAAATGGCTCAGCATCTGAAGGCTTCCGCTCCCCCTCTTGCTCATTCTCAAGAATACCCTTGACCGGTAAAACATCCGTTGGTGCCGGCAAGTACTCAATCACCGCATCCAACATAGCCTGCACACCCTTATTCTTGAATGCCGAACCACATAGCATCGGAACAATTTCGGCGCTTAGCGTACGGGAGCGCAAACCCTGCTTGATCTCTTCCTCAGTCAAATCACCAGACTCAAGGTATTTATTCATCAGCACTTCAGATGCTTCCGCCGCAGCTTCAAGCATCTTTTCGCGCCAGATGTCCGCCGTCGCCTTTAGCTCTGCCGGGATGTCGCCATACTCAAACTTTGTTCCCTGGCTTTTCTCATCCCAAATGATTGCCTTCATTTTAACCAGATCAACCACACCTTCAAATTTCTCTTCAGCGCCTATGGGGATCTGAAGAGGGATCGGGTTAGCTTTTAGGCGCAAACGCATCTGATCATGCACTTTGAAAAAATCAGCCCCCTGACGATCCATTTTATTAACAAACGCAAGGCGCGGCACACGGTAACGATTAGCTTGACGCCAAACGGTTTCTGACTGAGGCTGAACACCACCCACAGCACAATAAACCATACAAGCACCATCCAGAACCCGCATCGACCGCTCTACTTCGATAGTAAAGTCCACGTGGCCTGGCGTATCAATAATATTTACACGATGCTCTTCGAAATTCCCACCCATACCGCGCCAAAAACAGGTTGTTGCAGCCGAGGTAATAGTAATACCTCGCTCCTGCTCCTGCTCCATCCAATCCATAGTTGCGGCGCCATCATGAACCTCACCAATCTTATGGTTAACGCCCGTATAAAAAAGGATGCGCTCAGTTGTAGTAGTTTTTCCTGCATCAATATGTGCCGAAATACCGATATTACGATAGCGCTCAATGGGAGTCTTACGTGCCACTTGGATTACCTGCCTTATTCAAATGAGCCGAACGCAAAAGCCTACAAGCCAATACAGTTCGGAAATAAATCAAACCCTCTACGCCCGAGGGATGGGATTAGCTCCCGCTTAATTAAAATTAAAAGCGGAAATGCGAGAACGCCTTGTTAGCCTCCGCCATACGATGCACCTCTTCACGCTTTTTCATCGCAGCCCCACGGCCCTCAGATGCCTCCAATAGTTCAGCAGCCAACCGCTGACCCATGGACTTTTCAGAACGCTTTCGCGCCGCCTCACGCAACCAGCGCATGGATAATGCAACCCTGCGTGACGGGCGAACTTCTACAGGAACCTGATAGTTTGCACCACCCACTCGCCGACTCTTGACCTCGACAACAGGCTTAACGTTATTAACCGCTAAAGAAAAGACCTCCAAGGGATCCTTACCGCTTTTAGAATGAATCTGAGCAAAGGCGCCATAGATAATGCGCTCAGCAACTGACTTCTTGCCACTCGACATTAATACGTTAACAAATTTCGACAAATCAATGCTACCGAACTTTGGATCAGGCAGAATGTCACGCTTAGGAACTTCACGACGACGGGGCATAGTTTTTCCTTAATTGTTCTCAATCAAGCAGCTTTAGGCCGCTTGGCGCCGTATTTTGAGCGGCTTTGTTTACGATCCTTTACACCCTGGGTATCAAGACTGCCACGAACAATGTGATAGCGCACCCCCGGGAGATCCTTCACCCGTCCGCCTCGAATCAAAACGACCGAGTGCTCTTGCAAATTATGGCCCTCACCACCAATATATGAAATGACTTCAAAACCATTGGTCAGACGTACTTTTGCAACCTTACGCAACGCAGAGTTTGGTTTTTTTGGTGTCGTAGTGTAAACACGAGTGCAAACACCGCGCCTAGCAGGACTATTCGCCAGCGCTGGAACTTTGCTTTTTGTTTTTTGTGCTTGTCGAGGCTTTCGCACAAGCTGATTAATTGTAGGCATATGTATTTCCTAATACGTAGTGAAAAACACTACAAAGCATTGCAAAAATTATTCTCGCCAAAGGCAAAGAGGCGGATTATATGGAACTCACTCCAGAGCGTCAAGTAACTTCCATTATTCAACAGCTACAGATGCTGACGACAAATCAAATAGGTTCTGCGCCTCTGATGCATCAACAGAAAGTTTGAGCTGCCTCCGACGATGGTATGCCAATCCTGTACCAGCAGGGATCAGTCGTCCAACAATGACATTCTCCTTAAGTCCGCGCAACTCATCACGCTTACCCATGATGGCTGCTTCGGTTAATACTCTTGTCGTTTCTTGGAAAGAAGCGGCTGAGATAAAGGAGTTGGTTGACAAACTTGCCTTTGTGATTCCTAAAAGTACAAATTCGTAACTTGCAGGTACCTTACCTTCTGCAACCAAACGATCATTCTCATCCAAAACCTCATCGCACTCTACCTGCTCTTCTTTTATAAAGCGTGAGTCACCGGTGCTTGTGATGACGACTCTGCGTAGCATTTGACGAACAATGACTTCAATATGCTTATCATTGATCTTAACCCCCTGTAAGCGGTAGACATCTTGAACTTCATCAATGATATAGCGTGCGAGTTCGTCAACACCCTTAAGCCGCAGAATATCATGGGGATCAGCGGGGCCATCTACAATAACCTCACCTTTACTAACCACTTGACCGTCATGGGCCATAACATGTTTGTCTTTGGAGATAAGATATTCGCTGCTTACCCCATCAAGGTCAGTGATGATAAGGCGTTGCTTTCCTTTAGTGTCTTTACCAAAAGAAACTGTACCCGTTACCTCAGCCAGAATACCAGCATCTTTTGGCGACCTGGCTTCAAACAACTCTGCTACACGTGGTAAACCCCCGGTAATATCGCGCGTTTTAGATGACTCTTGAGGAATACGAGAAAGAATATCGCCAACAGACACCCATTGCCCATCTCGTACTGTTATTAGCGAACCAACTTGGAAAGTAATGGTGACTACGTGATCTGTTCCCGTAATTTTCACTTCCTGACCTGTCTCATCAATCAGCTTAACTTGCGGACGAACACCCTTGGCCGCTTTAAGTCCGCGTTTTGTGTCGATGACAACAAGCGTAGATAGCCCGGTGATATCGTCCATCTGCTCAACAACTGTTACGCCTTTTTCAATATTTTCAAACTTGGCAGTCCCGGCATACTCCGCGACAATCGGACGGGTGTGGGGATCCCAAACAGCTAGCTGTGCTCCTGCCTTAGCTTGAGCTCCATTATCGCGCAGCAAGGTCGCGCCATAAGGCACTTTATGACGCTCACGCTCACGACCATTGTCATCAACAATCAATAATTCACCTGACCGTGAAATGGCAATTTTCTCGCCTTTTGAATTTTCAACGTATCTAACTGTCGGCGCATACTTCACAAATCCGGAGCTCTTTGCCTCAATGTTGCTCTGCGCAGCCGAACGGGACGCAGCACCACCCACATGGAACGTTCGCATAGTCAACTGGGTTCCAGGCTCGCCGATGGATTGTGCTGCAATTACCCCAACAGCCTCGCCAGTATTAACCATAGAGCCGCGGCCCAAGTCACGACCGTAGCACTTTGCGCACAACCCATATCGCGTTTCGCACGAAAGCGGAGTCCGGACGTTGACTTCATCAACACCTAACGACTCTATAGAATCAACTGCATCTTCATTCAGCAAATACCCTGCAGTGTAGAGGACATTCCCAGTATCCGGATGAATAACATCGCTACACAGAACACGGCCGAGTATGCGTTCACTAAGTGGCTCAATAACTTCACCGCCCTCGACTAACGCTTTCATTAAGAAGCCATTTTCCGTACCGCAATCGTCTTCTATTACGACCAAATCTTGCGTTACATCCACAAGGCGGCGGGTCAAATAACCTGAATTTGCGGTTTTTAAAGCAGTATCAGCCAAGCCTTTGCGTGCACCGTGCGTCGAAATAAAGTACTGAAGTACATTAAGTCCTTCGCGAAAATTTGAGGTGATAGGCGTCTCGATGATCGAGCCATCCGGTTTTGCCATTAGCCCCCGCATACCGGCTAACTGCCGAATTTGTGCAGCAGAACCACGAGCACCAGAATCAGCCATCATATAAATTGAATTAAATGACTCCTGGCTACAAACCACTCCTTCGGAATTTGTTACCTCCTCTTTTGCAAGCTGATCCATCATGGCCTTAGCGACTTGATCCCCAGCGCGACCCCAGATATCGACTACCTTGTTATATCGCTCACCCGCAGTTACGAGGCCAGACGTGTATTGCTTCTCAATTTCTTTGACTTCGTCTTCTGCGACCCTGATAAGGTCGTGCTTTTGACTGGGTATTTGCATGTCATCCAAGCAGATCGAGATGCCTCCGCGTGTTGCTAAACGGAAACCATATTGCATGAGCTGATCAGCAAAAACTACAGTATCTTTTAAGCCGCAACGACGGAAGCTTTCATCTACGAGCTTGGAAATTTCTTTTTTCTTGAGCGGCTTGTCAATCACTGAAAAAGGCAAACCTCGTGGCAATATTTCTGACAGCAGAGCTCGGCCTGCGGTCGTTGAGTAACGCGTGACTTTCTTCTTCCACTGACCATCTGCTTCTAAATCGTATTCAGGAATGCGCACCGTAATACGCGCATGCAGATCAACTTCCCTCGAATCAACGCCTCTGGCTAGTTCAGCAATGTCTGAAAACATCATGCCCGTTCCACGCGCAGTGACGCTTTCCCTTGTTGAGTAATAAAGCCCCAAGACAACATCCTGAGAAGGCACGATAATTGGCACACCATTCGCAGGCGATAGCACATTGTTCGAAGCTAGCATCAGGGTACGGGCTTCCATTTGAGCCTCTAATGACAAAGGCACGTGCACAGCCATTTGATCGCCGTCGAAGTCCGCATTAAAAGCGACACAGACAAGCGGGTGGAGCTGAATCGCTTTGCCTTCAATCAACATGGGCTCAAAAGCTTGAATCCCAAGACGATGCAGAGTCGGGGCGCGATTAAGCATGACGGGATGCTCACGAATAACGCCTTCCAGAATGTCCCAAACAACAGGGGTTTCAGCTTCAACTTCTTTTTTTGCCGCTTTGATCGTGCTGGCAATGCCCATTTTCTCAAGCCGCTCAAAAATAAAAGGCTTGAATAACTCCAGCGCCATTTTCTTAGGCAATCCACACTGGTGAAGCTTGAGTTGAGGGCCAACCACAATAACCGAACGTCCGGAATAGTCGACCCGCTTACCCAGAAGATTTTGCCTGAAGCGCCCCCCCTTACCCTTAATCATGTCGGCAAGTGACTTAAGTGGTCGCTTGTTTGCGCCAGTCATCGCTTTACCGCGTCGGCCATTGTCAAGCAATGAATCAACTGATTCCTGAAGCATGCGTTTTTCATTTCGCACAATGATGTCTGGTGCTTTTAACTCCAATAAGCGCTTGAGACGATTATTTCGATTGATAACTCTGCGGTACAAGTCATTCAAGTCGGAAGTTGCAAAGCGACCGCCATCCAGTGGCACCAATGGGCGCAAATCGGGAGGGAGTACTGGTAGGACCTCTAATATCATCCATTCCGGCTTAATTCCAGAATGCTGAAACCCCTCAAGCACTTTAAGCCGCTTGGAGATTTTCTTCATTTTCGCTTCAGAGCCTGTCGTTTCGATCTCCTGATGCAAAATTTCGACTTCGCGAGCTATGTCTAGCGTACGCAGAAGCTCACGAACGCCCTCAGCGCCCATCATGGCAGTAAAGTCATCACCGTATTCTTCGACTTTAGCTAGATAATCATCTTCAGTCAGTAGCTGGGCTCTATTAAGGAGCGTCATGCCTGGATCAACGACAACGAATGCTTCAAAATATAATACGCGTTCGATGTCGCGCAACGTCATATCAAGCACCATGCCGAGGCGACTAGGCAAACTTTTGAGAAACCAGATATGCGCCACTGGTGAAGCCAGCTCAATATGCGCCATACGCTCTCGACGAACTTTAGATTGAGTTACCTCTACACCACACTTTTCACAAATCACTCCGCGATGCTTTAGCCGCTTATACTTCCCGCAAAGACATTCGTAGTCTTTAATAGGGCCAAAAATCTTTGCACAAAACAAACCATCACGCTCTGGCTTGAATGTTCGATAGTTGATTGTTTCCGGTTTTTTAACTTCTCCATACGACCAAGATCGAATCTTGGCTGGTGAAGCCAGACCGATAGTGATCGCATCGAAGTTATCTTCAGCTGCCAGATTTTGCTTAAAAAGATCGGCAAATAGACTTTTCATTAGTTATCTCCAGTGGACGGCTATCAGGTTTAATGGCGCTCGAGATCAATATCGATCGCTAGCGAGCGAATTTCCTTGATCAAGACATTAAATGACTCAGGCATGCCTGCATCGATTTTGTGCTCGCCCTTAACAATATTTTCATAGACCTTGGTGCGCCCGGCTACATCGTCTGACTTAACCGTCAGCATTTCCTGCAACACATAAGCGGCACCGTAAGCCTCAAGTGCCCACACTTCCATCTCACCAAAGCGCTGGCCACCAAACTGCGCTTTACCACCTAGCGGTTGCTGAGTCACCAAACTGTATGGACCTGTGGAGCGCGCATGCATCTTGTCATCGACCAAATGATGCAGTTTAAGAACGTGCATATAACCAACAGTCACTGGTCGATCAAACTTTTCACCGGTACGCCCATCAAACAAATCAACCTGTCCATTAACAGGCAAGTCGGCTAGTTCAAGCATTGCTTTGATCTCTGACTCATGTGCCCCATCAAATACTGGGGTAGCAAAAGGCACCCCCCCTTTTAGATTTACGGCAAGCTCAGTCAGCTCTAAGTCATTCAGGCTATTGATTTCTTCGCTTTTCCCTGAGCTGTTGTAAATATTATTCAACAACTTGCGTATTTCAGTAGCCGATGCTTGTTGACGCAACAATGTGTCGATTTTCTTTCCAAGACCTTTGGCAGCCCAACCCAGGTGGGTCTCAAGAATCTGACCGATATTCATCCGTGACGGCACGCCCAATGGATTAAGAACGATATCCATCGGCGTACCATCCGCCATGTGCGGCATATCCTCTACTGGCACAATTTTCGAAATAACACCCTTGTTACCGTGTCGACCAGCCATTTTATCTCCAGGCTGAACTCGCCGTTTAACGGCGAGATAAACCTTAACCATTTTCTGCACGCCTGCGGGAAGCTCGTCCCCTTGCGTCAGTTTCTTTTTCTTGGCTTCGAACGCTATATCAAAGTCTTTACGCGTCTGCTCAATACTGTCACGCAAGCTCTCCAGTTGCTCTTGAGCATCTTCGGCAGCTAGCGAAATATCAAACCAGTGATAATGCTCAACCGTTTCAAGATACGCCTTGGTTATTTTGGTTCCTTTAACGAGTTTTTTAGGCCCCTTATTAGCAACTTTATTAACCAACAGCTTTTCAATCCGCGCAAATGTGTCGCGTTCAACGATACGCATCTGGTCAGCCAAGTCTTGTTTATAGCCTTTTAACATATCGTCGATAATCGACTGAGCACGTTTATCGCGTTCAATGCCTTCACGTGTAAATACTTGGACATCAATCACAGTGCCTACCATACCGGACGGAACTTTCAGTGAGGTATCTTTTACATCGGAGGCTTTTTCGCCAAAGATTGCGCGCAACAGTTTTTCTTCAGGCGTAAGCTGCGTTTCACCTTTAGGGGTTACTTTACCAACAAGCACATCGCCTGCTTCGACTTCTGCACCAATATAAACAATACCTGACTCATCCAACCGCCCAAGCTGCGACTCTCCCAAGGTAGCAATATCTCTTGAAATTTCCTCAGGACCCAGCTTTGTATCACGCGCCATGACTGTCAGCTCTTCAATATGAATTGAAGTAAAACGATCTTCCGCCACAACACGCTCAGAGATGAGAATCGAATCCTCAAAGTTATAGCCATTCCATGGCATAAATGCCACAAGCATGTTTTGACCTAAAGCCAACTCCCCAAGATCGGTTGAGGCACCATCGGCAATCACATCGCCCTTACCAATTGCGTCTCCCACTTTGACAATAGGACGCTGGTTGATATTGGTATTTTGATTCGACCTTGTGTATTTGATAAGGTTGTAGATGTCGACACCCACTTCTCCCGGTACAGTTTCATCGTCATTAACGCGAACCACAATTCGGTTTGCATCAACATAATCAACCTGTCCACCACGCAAAGCCTGTACAGCCGTTCCTGAATCAACGGCCACTGTGCGTTCAATACCCGTACCGACAAATGCTTTTTCTGGACGCAGGCAAGGAACCGCTTGGCGCTGCATGTTGGCACCCATCAATGCACGGTTCGCATCATCATGCTCCAGGAAGGGAATTAGCGAGGCGGCCACCGAGACAATCTGATTAGGCGCAACGTCCATATATTGCACATCACTAGGCTCTTTGAGGGAAAACTCACCATTAAGCCGACAAGAAACCAGGGCGCCCGTTAAGGAACCTTTCTTGTCCAGTTCTGTATTTGCCTGAGCAATGACATACTTCCCCTCCTCAATCGCCGATAGATACTCAATCTCATCAGTGACGTGGCTATCCATCACCTTTCGATAGGGGGTTTCCATGAAGCCATATTCGTTTGTGCGCGAATAAAGTGCCAGAGAGTTGATCAAACCAATATTTGGGCCTTCAGGCGTTTCGATAGGGCAAACACGACCGTAATGTGTTGGGTGCACATCTCGCACTTCAAAGCCAGCGCGCTCGCGCGTCAATCCGCCGGGACCGAGTGCCGAAATACGACGCTTGTGCGTAATTTCCGATAACGGATTTGTTTGATCCATAAACTGCGATAGCTGACTGGAGCCAAAGAACTCCTTAATCGCAGCAGAGATCGGTTTTGCATTAATCAAATCGCGGGGCATAAGATTATCGCTTTCCGCTTGATTGAGACGCTCTTTTACGGCACGCTCAACACGTACCAAGCCGGCACGAAACTGGTTTTCAGCCAGCTCGCCAACAGACCGAACACGGCGGTTACCCAAGTGATCGATATCATCAACTTCGCCACGGCCATTACGCAGCTCAACTAATATTTTGACGACATCAACAATGTCTTCATTTGATAGCGTACCAAGCCCTTCAATTTCTTCACGACCTACACGACGGTTAAACTTCATGCGGCCCACGTCTGACAAGTCATAGCGCTCATCAGAATAAAACAGGCTGTGGAATAAGTTTTCAACGGCATCTTCAGTTGGCGGCTCACCTGGGCGCATCATGCGATAAATGGCAACGCGTGCTGCCCACTGGTCGGTTGTTTCATCGATGCGCAAGGTTGACGAGATGTACTCGCCACGATCAAGATCATTGACATACAGCGTATTTAAATGCTCAACGCCGTTTTCAATTAACTTGGCCAGCAGCTCTTCGGTGATCTCATCATTTGCATTGGCAATGACTTCACCTGTCTCTTGATTGACCAGCGTGTTTGCAATGATTCGGCCCAACATATACTCGTCTGGCACAACAAACTTTTTAATGCCAGCTTCGGCCAGCTGGCGGATATGCTTGGCAGTAATGCGCTTATCCTTACTGACGATAGGATTACCTGTCTTATCAAGAATATCGAACTTTGCCATTTCGCCACGCAAACGCTCGGCATCACTCTCAAAAAGAATGCCTTTCTTGGTTAACTGGAACGTATCAAATTCAAAGAACGTACTCAGAATTTGCTCATGCGTCATACCAATTGCTTTGAGCAAAATAGTCACGGGCATTTTGCGACGACGGTCAATGCGAAAGAACAAAATATCCTTCGGATCAAACTCAAAATCCAACCAGGAGCCGCGGTAAGGAATAATACGCGCCGAGAATAACAATTTTCCGGAACTGTGCGTCTTACCCTTGTCATGCTCGAAAAATACGCCCGGCGAACGATGCAGCTGAGAAACAATCACTCGCTCCGTACCGTTGATAACAAACGAGCCTGTCGTGGTCATGAGCGGAATTTCACCCATATACAATGGCTGATCTTCCTTAACTTCTTTAACTGCTTTTGTATCGCGATCCAACAGTATCAAACGCACCTTTGCCCGCAATGGGCTAGCGAACGTTAAACCACGCTGATGACATTCTTTTACATCAAACGATGGCTCGCCCAACGCATACTCAATAAATTCAAGCCTGGCATTACCCGAGTGCGCAACAATTGGGAAAATTGACGCGAATGCAGCTTGCAGACCCTGATTTTTTCGCGCGCTAGGCGACACATCGGTTTGCAGAAAGTGCATGTAAGAATCGATCTGCGTTGCCAGCAGGAATGGGATATTAAGCACATTCTCCCGTTTGGCAAAACTTTTGCGGATACGCTTTTTTTCAGTGTAAGAATAAGGCATGGTGTCTCCGTTCGTGATTCAGACATCGGGGGGGGGTAAAAGAAAAAACTGCACGCAGTTTTTTTGTTTAGCCCCTGCGCCAGATTAACTCCTGGCAGATTTTATTAAAGTAGCGCAACCAATGAAAACGGGTTGGCAACGAGACTGCCAACCCGTTTCAAGGCAAAAATTACTTGATTTCGACCTTGGCGCCAGCTTCCTCAAGTTGCTTTTTGAGGGCTTCCGCATCGGCCTTGGAAACACCTTCTTTAACAGCCTTGGGGGCACCATCAACAACATCTTTGGCTTCCTTCAGGCCAAGGCCTGTCGCTGCACGAACAACCTTGATTACTTCAACCTTCTTCTCGCCAGCTGCGAGCAGCATGACGTTGAATTCGGTTTGCTCTTCTGCGGCGGCCGCGCCAGCAGCAGCAGGTGCAGCAACAGCAACAGCAGCTGCAGCTGCAGAAACACCAAACTTCTCTTCCATTTCCTTGATCAACTCGGAAAGTTCGAGAACTGTCATGCCAGCGATGGCTTCGAGAATTTCAGCTTTATTAACAGCCATAATTGCAACTCCTAAATGAATTTTGGATCAATAAAATACGATTACGCAGTCGTTTTTGTATCACGCACAGCAGCAAGACCCCGCACAAACTTTGTCGGAATTTCGTTGAGCGTACGTACAAACTGAGTGATTGGTGCTTGCATCGTGCCCAGCAGCTTGGACAACAGCTCCTCACGGCTAGGCATCGTGGCTAATGCTTTAACACCCGCTGCGTCGAGGACGTAGTTGGGCATCGCTCCAGCCTTGATAACAATCTGATCTTTACCCTTGGCGAAATCATTGAGCAACTTGGCGGCAGCCACTGGATCCGAGGAAATTCCATAGATCAGCGGGCCAACAAGCTGGACAGATAACGCCTCGAACGGCGTGCCGGTTAAAGCACGTCGCGCCAGGGTATTTTTCAGTACGCGCAAATACACACCAGATTGACGTGCCTTAGCACGCAAACCAGTAAGATCAACCACTCCAAGACCACGATACTCGGCGACGATGATCGACTGGGCTTTCGCAACTACTGCGGAAACCTCTGCAACTACCGCCTTCTTGTCGTCAAGATTAAGACTCACGGTCACCTCCTAGTAAAACGCCCTCGCCGGAAAGTCGGCGCTGGCAATACGGCGGCCTTCATTCAGAATCTGCAAAAGCATTTCCTGTGATCGGGTGACGCCATCTGCGCAGGCTGCAGCAACGATGAGTTGTTGCTACCGCTTAGGTCCGCATGGACACCTGCGGTCTTTGATAACCTGCCGCACCCCTAAATTAGCGAATGCAGCAGCCCAAAGTCTTTAGCCCAGAACTCCAATGCTGGACTGCTCAATACGAACACCAATACCCATGGTGCTGGATAGCGATATCTTCTTTAAATATTGTCCTTTTGAACCATTCGGACGTGCTTTTTGCAGTGCGTCGATGAGCGCGACACAATTCTGCTGCAAAGCTTCGACACTAAACGATGCACGGCCCAGCGTGCAGTGAATAATGCCCGATTTGTCGGTACGGTATTGAACTTGACCTGCCTTGGCATTTTTTACTGCCGTGACTACATCCATCGTGACCGTGCCAACTTTTGGATTCGGCATCAAACCGCGGGGACCAAGGATTTGACCTAAAGCGCCAACAACTCGCATAGCATCAGGCGTGGCAATAACAATATCAAAGTTCATGTTGCCTGCTTTGACATCCGCTGCCAAGTCTTCAAAACCGACGACATCCGCCCCAGCGGCTTTCGCTGCTTCGGCCTTTTCACCTTGGGCAAACACTGCAACGCGAACGGTTTTGCCTGTTCCTGCAGGAAGCACTACTGAACCACGCACGACTTGATCGGATTTCTTGGCATCAATACCAAGGTTTACTGAAATATCAATAGACTCATCAAACTTGGCATTTGCGCAACCCTTAACCAAGCTTAAAGCCTCGCCCAGCACGTACGTTTTGTTTGGATCGATTTTTGCGCGGATAGCCTGAACGCGTTTAGAAAGCTTGGCCATGATCAGATACCCTCCACAGTGATGCCCATACTGCGAGCAGAGCCTGCAATTGTTCGAACCGCTGCGTCAAGGTCTGCTGCCGTAAGATCAGGCATTTTTGCCTTGGCGATTTCTTCAGCTTGCGCCTTGGTAATTGAACCAACTTTATCGGTATGCGGCCTAGGCGAGCCTTTTTGTATGCCTGCAGCCTTCTTGATCAGAATGGTTGCAGGTGGTGTCTTCATGACAAAAGTAAAGCTCTTGTCAGCAAACGCAGTAATTACTACCGGAATAGGCAAACCAGGCTCCAAACCCTGCGTTTGCGCATTAAATGCCTTACAGAACTCCATGATGTTCAAACCACGTTGACCAAGTGCCGGGCCAATAGGGGGTGATGGATTAGCTTTGCCTGCAGGCACCTGTAGCTTGATGTAACCGACGATCTTCTTTGCCATGATGGCTCCTTTACTAAATGAGTTTTAACGCGCATTCGGGACTCCCACTTGCGCTCCTCTTGCCGCTAAAACAAAACACCCGACTGCCGCGGCGCAGTCGAAACAGAATCAAAACCAGTTAAACCTTTTCGACTTGCGCAAAATCAAGCTCAACAGGCGTAGACCGGCCAAAAATAGTGACTGAAACATGCAATCGACTTTTTTCGTAATTCACTCCCTCAACGTTGCCATTGAAATCAGTAAACGGCCCCTCTTTGATACGCACCATTTCACCCATTTCAAACAATACCTTCGGACGCGGCTTTTCAACACCATCTTGAACTTGCTGCATAATCTTTGCTACTTCTTTTTCTGAGATCGGCGTTGGATTCATCGCCGTGCCACCAATGAATCCAGTCACCTTAGCGGTACTCTTGACCAAATGCCATGAATCATCATCCATGTCCATCTCAACCAGCACATAGCCGGGGAAAAATTTTCGCTCGGACACTCTTTTTTGTCCGTTTTTCATTTCAATAACTTCTTCTACAGGCACAAGTATCTGGCCAAATTTATCCTGCATATTTGCACGCGTAATTCGTTCAATCAGCGCACGCTGCACGGACTTCTCAAACCCGGAGTAAGCGTGCACAACATACCAACGTTTGGTCATTATTTTTTCCAGCCCAGGATAAGATCATAAAGTACCCACTCAAGGCTTTTGTCAGTCGCCCACAATACGACTGCCATCACCAGCACGAAACCAAAAACAACGCCTGTCACCTGCAGAGTTTCACGACGTGTAGGCCAAACAACCTTCTTTGTCTCAGCAACCGCCTCACGGCTGAAATTTGTAAAACGCTGCCCCGGAGAGGTAAACCAAGCCACCGCAACACCAGCCCCAATGCCTGCCAGCACAGAGAGGACTCGCACGATCATCGGCTGTTCACCAAGGTAATAAAACCCGGCGATACCTACCACCAAAAGCAAAAGTGCCAGCGAAAACTTAAGTTTGTCGGCCATTTAAACCACATCAGTTAGTGAAACAAAATCGAAGTGGCAGGGGCGGAGGGAATCGAACCCCCAACCTGCGGTTTTGGAGACCGCCGCTCTGCCAATTGAGCTACACCCCTGTAACAGAAACTACAAAGCGACACCCCGTT
>WOZP01000011.1 GCA_011620215.1 Rugosibacter sp. | reverse complement strand
AGCATCTGCGTGCGCGAAGCCCTCGAACTGTACCGTGACCCCATCCGCGTCTCAATCGCGTTGTTCGGCACCTTATTCCTGATGCTTACTTTCGGTTATGGCATCACCATGGACGTCGAGAATCTGCGTTTTGCGGTACTCGACCGCGACCAGACTACACTCAGCAATAACTACGCACTCGACCTCGGTGGCTCACGTTATTTTATCGCCCAGCCAGCCATCGCCGATTACGACGCACTCGACCGCCGTATGCGTAGCGGCGAACTGAGTCTGGCGCTGGAGATTCCACCCAACTTCGCGCGCGATGTGCGGCGCGGTGATCCGGTCAAAATTGCCGCCTGGATCGATGGCGCGATGCCGACTCGCGCCGAAAGCGTACTCGGTTACGTGCAGGCGATGCACCAGGTCTGGTTGCGGGAGCAAATGCGTCGCCATGCCACCGACCAAGCACCGGCTGAATTGATGACCATTGAGACGCGCTTTCGTTACAACCCTGATGTCCTTAGCCTGCCCGCCATGGTGCCCGCGGTAATCCCGATCCTGCTGATGCTGATTCCATCCATGCTCAGTGCGCTCAGCGTGGTACGCGAAAAGGAACTCGGTTCCATCCTCAACCTTTACGTCACTCCGGTGAGCAAGTTCGAATTTCTCGTTGGCAAACAACTACCCTATATCGCCATAGGCATGATCAACTTCTTTCTACTGTGCGCGATGGCGGTGTGGGTTTTTGGCGTGCCGCTCAAGGGCGACTTCCTGCTACTGACCTTGGCCGCGCTGCTCTATGTGACCTTCGCCACCGGCTTAGGCTTATTGGTCTCGGTTTTCACCCGCAGCCAGATAGCCGCCATCTTCGCCACCTTCATTCTCACCTTTATTCCATCCAGCCGATTTTCCGGCATGATCGATCCGGTGTCGTCGTTGGAGGATGGTGCGCGGCTGGCGGGTGAGATTTTCCCCGGCACCTATTTCCTGATCTTCAGTCGCGGCATCTTCTCAAAAGCGCTGGGTTTCGCTGAGCTGAGTTCCTACCTGCTGCCGCTGGCCTTGTCGATTCTGGTGGTCGTCGGCTTGAGTGTGTTGCTGCTCGCTAAACAGGAGCGTTAGCCATGTATACACTGCTCAACATTTTTCATCTTGGCATTAAAGAATTGCGAAGTCTCGGACGTGACACCTTGATGATGGTGATGATCGGGTTCGCGTTTAGCGGTCAGATCTACGTGGTCGCTACCGGCCTTCCACAATCACTGAACAAGGCGCCCATCGCCATCATCGATGAAGACCGCTCGCCATTATCGGCGCGTATCGCCAATGCCTTTTATCCGCCTTATTTTTTGGCGCCAGTGATCATTGATCAGTACGCCGCCGATTTCGGCATGGATGCCGGCCTCTACACCTTCATTCTGGATATCCCGCCTGATTTTCAGCGCGACCTGTTGGCCGGAAGGCAACCGGCGATTCAGCTCAACGTCGATGCCACCCGCATCTCGCAAGCCTTCATCGGCAACAACTATGTGCAGACCATCGTCAATGGCGAGGTGTCGACCTTCGTCCAGGGCCATCGCGCACTCGCGACGTTGCCGATCGAGCTGGAAACACGGGCGCTGTTCAATCCGAACCTGAACTCGACTTGGTTCGGCTCGGTAATGGAACTCGTCAACAGCATCACCGCATTGTCCATTGTCCTCACCGGCGCCGCGCTGATCCGCGAACGCGAGCACGGTACCATCGAGCATTTGCTGGTGATGCCGCTGACACCGTTTGAAATTATGATGGCCAAGGTGTGGGCTATGGGTCTGATCGTGGTGGTCGTGGCGACCGCGTCGCTTGTTTTCGTCGTGCAGGGGCTGCTGGAGGTGCCGATTCATGGATCAATCCCACTGTTCGTCGTCGGCATGACGCTATACCTGTTCACGACCACCTCATTAGGTATTTTTCTCGCCACAATGGCACGCTCAATGCCGCAGTTTGGCCTGCTGCTACTCGTCATCCTGCTGCCGCTACAGATGCTCTCCGGCGGCATGACGCCGCGCGAGAGTATGCCCGAACTGGTGCAGAACATCATGCTGGCGGCGCCGACCACCCATTTCGTCTCGCTGACCCAGGCGATCCTGTATCGTGGCGCCGGCATCAGCCTCGTCTGGCCGCAGTTTCTGGCCCTGATCACAATCGGCAGCGTCTTTTTCGTGCTGGCGCTGACCCGTTTCCGCAAGACCATTAGCTCGATGGCTTGATTAGGTCTTGAGCACGCCATGAAAAACGTGCCCAACAACCTTAACCATCGTAAGTTCTTCAGCTTGAAGATAAGTTGCAGCTCATGACCGTTGTCAGCCTGTCGTAAAACACTTGTTTTCCGGTGGGTACGAAAACGTACCACTATTATCGCTCAAACCGCCTCATAAAATGTACGAAAAACACTGTCGTAATGATGTACTATACGCAAATTACTTTCTAAGGGTTTTTCGTACATGCTTGTTGGTTATATGCGGGTATCGTCCGACTCAGATCGCCAGACAACCGACTTACAGCGCGATGCGCTGATGGCGGCAGGTGTCGATAGTCGGCATTTATTTGAAGATCATGCCTCCGGCGCCAAAGATGATCGGCCAGGATTATCAAAAGCACTGGAGTTCGTCCGCCCTGGTGATGTCCTGGTGGTCTGGAAGCTGGATAGGCTTGGGCGCTCATTGTCTCACCTGCTATCCATCGTCAATGCGCTAAAGGAAAATCAGGTTGCCTTTCGCTCACTGACTGAGGGCATGGATACAACAACACCATCCGGCGAATTATTGTTTCATGTATTCGGGGCGCTGGCCCAGTATGAAAGAGCTTTAACAAAGGAACGGGTTGTTGCTGGTTTGGCTGCTGCCAAACGGCGAGGACGAATTGGCGGACGCCCACCCGCCATTGTGGGTGAAAAATTGGAGGCAATCACTACGGCGCTAAAAGGCGGTATGTCCAAAGCGGCAGTATGTCGTAACTTTGGCGTTAAACGAACCACACTGATCGAAACCCTGGCTCGAATAGGCTGGCCGAGCAGCCAGCAATGAACAAGTTTCTGTCATGCTAGCGAGCGATACTGCCTACCCCAGATTAAAAACCAGCTTCAACGCTGGCGAATTAGAGCGGTGGTATTCCCCCACACCTGAAGAGTGTGACTTTTGCGCAACGGTTGTGCGGGGCCAGAGTACCCGATTCGGTTTTCTTCTCACCTTGAAGACCTTTCAGCGTCTTGGCCACTTTGTGACATCGGATCAAATCCCTGACGCCATCATTGATCATCTGGCGAATATCGAAGGGACTCCCGTAGACCGGGAGGCACTGAAGCGCTACGACATCTCACGCTCGCGGAAAACCCATGTCAGTGTTATCCGTGGCTATTTGAACGTTAACCCGTTTGATAGCGAAGCGCACAGGTTGTTATGCCAAGCGTTGGTTGATGCCGCGCTGACCAAGGACGACTTGGCGGACATCGTCAACGTCGGAATTGAGATACTGGTGAAGCACCGTTACGAACTACCCGCCTTTGGGACGTTGCTGCGCGAAGCCAAGGATCAGCGGGCAGCCACCTATCAGACGCTGTTTCGGGATGTCTATGATCGCTTGAGCGAGGTTGACCGCTCTGCACTTGATGCCCTGTTTCTGGTTGGCGATGGTTGCCGGACCAGCCCGTGGAACGATCTCAAACTCGATGCGCCCAAGGTGACCATTCACGGGTTGCGGGAACTACTGAATCGCTATGGCCAACTCTCTGCCCTGGCTGGCAATCAAGAATTGTTGCGGAATATCCCGATTGTCAAACGGCATCAGTTATCCCTGGAAGGCCTAAGCCTGGATGCAGCCAGCATGGCGGACATGGAAGTGAAAAAACGATACACCGTCTCGTTGGCTTTGATCGAGCGACAATTAGCACGGGTGACCGATGATCTGTGCGATATGTTCTGCAAACAGATGATGAAAGTCCAGCATCTTGCGGATGCAGAACTCGAACAGTACCTGACGGCCAATCAGGATAAGACCGATGAAATTCTGCGCCGCTTCGCCCAGCTCGATACCCTGCTACAGTCAGACCAACCGGTAGGCGATCAGATAGCGATAGCCCGTCAGTTGGTCACTGCGCGTCCCGATTTATGCGAGTTCTCGCGAGTCCACTCAGAATTTGGCGGCAAGAACGAGTGTCGTTTCATGTGGCGCTACTTCAAAGTCCGTCGAGGAGAACTGTTCCGCATTCTGGCCAAGCTTCGCTTGGTGGCTACCAGTCAGGATGAAAGCTTTGAACGTGCCTTGGCCTTCGTTTTGGCTAACCACCGTCGCCATGCCGACTGGCTTACATTGGAGGGCAAGGGCGAATCAGTCCTAACGCGGCAAGACCTGGATTGGGTGCCGGCGAAATGGTGGAAACTCGTTACCGGTGAAAATGACGACAAAGCGGAACCAAGTCGGGTGAACCGCCGTCAGTTCGAGGTGTGCGTCTGCCGGCAATTGGTTCAGGAACTGAAATCGGCTGACATCTGTGTTCCAGGCAGCGATACCTACTCGGATTCGCGCGAGCAGTTGCTGTCCATGGAGGAGTGTAACGCTGCTTTAGCGGAGTACGGGGAACTGGTGGGCATACCGGTTGAAAGCCAAGCGTTCGTCGACCATGTGCGTACCCAGCTCCTTGATACCGCCAATGCTGTTGACCGAGAATACCTGAGCAACACCTATTTCAATATCGTCAATGGCCGTCCGGTACTGGCAAGGCTGACTAAGAAGCCCGATCCCAAAGGGTTTCGGGTTGTTGAAGAAGCATTGACCCAAAAATTGCAAGCACTCGACCTATCGATGCTTGATGTGCTTGGCGATACGATGCGATGGCTGAACTGGGGGAAGTTCTTTGGGCCGTTAAGCGGGCATGAAAGCAAACTGGAAGATGAGGAGCGGCGGCAAATACTAACGACATTCGCCTATGGCACAGGACTCGGTCCGACGCAGGTTGCAAAGAGCGTGTCCGGTGTCAGCGACAGACAGATAGCATTCGTCAATCAACGGCATGTGACGACAGAAAAACTCGAAGCAACGATATGTGAAGTGATCAATGCCTATAATCGCTTCTGGCTACCCAAGCTTTGGGGAGATGCAAAGCGTGCTGGTGCCGACGGCACCAAGTGGGATCTCTACGAGAACAATCTGCTGTCGGAGTACCACATCCGCTACGGTAGCTGGGGTGGTGTCGCTTACTACCATGTCAGTGACACTTACATTGCCCTGTTTTCCCATTTTATCCCTTGCGGCGTTTGGGAGGCGATCTATATTCTTGACGGACTGACCAAAAACAAATCCGACATCCAACCGGATACGCTGCATGGCGATACACAGGCGCAAAGTACGCCAGTATTCGGTCTTGCTTATCTGTTGGGCATCAAATTGATGCCGCGTATCCGAAACTGGAAAGATTTGAAGTGCTACAAGCCCACATCAGAAGCAAGTTACAACCATATTGACGAGTTATTCACCAAGGACAATATCAATTGGGAGTTGATTGCCCGGCATCTACCGGATATGTTACAGATTGCGCTGTCGATCAAGGCTGGCCGCATCGCACCTTCGACGATCCTGCGTAAGCTCGGCACTGCCAGTCGGAAAAACAAATTATATTACGCATTTCGGGAACTGGGTCGGGTTGTCCGAACCTGCTTTCTTCTGGAATACGTGAATAGCGAAGAGTTGCGACGCCTCATTCAGAGCGCAACGAATCGATGCGAGAGTTTTAACAAGTTCGCCCAGTGGGTCTACTTTGCTTCTGACTTGATTCAGGAAAATGTACGGGACGAGCAACTGAAAGTCATCAAATATAATCATCTGATCGCCAATCTGCTGATCTTCCACAATTGTAAGAGCATGACGGAGGCGCTGAAGGAAATGCAAGATGATGGCATGGCATTGACGCCAGACATTTTGCGGGCGTTGAGTCCGTATCGGCAGCACCCCAGTCGATTCGGTATGTATGAGTTACGGGATAGCGAGGCTGGGCCGATAGATTATGACGTGCAGCTTGAACTCGTGAGGAACGAAGACAAAATGGAATTAGCTTAGCCGCTATTTCCCATTTTCGTAAGAATCCTTACGGTCATCC
>WOZP01000109.1 GCA_011620215.1 Rugosibacter sp. | reverse complement strand
CGGTGACTTTTTTGCCATCGCAATTGCGCAACACGGATTCGAGCACGATGCGGATCGAGACAGGCAAACGGCTGATGCAGCCCAAGCCTGCGGCTTCAAGCGCCGATAAATTGTAGAAACCGGATGTTTCAGCGGCGGCGCTGTTGAATTGTTGATAGCTATTAAACAGGTTATGTGGCATCAGATTTTCCTCGCTTAATTTTTTCTAAACCATGTTTTCGGGAATCACCCAGGCATCGAACTGTTCGGCTTGCACATAGCCGGACGCGATCGCCGCGGCGCGCAAGGTGGTGTTTTCAGCATGTGCCCGCTTGGCAATTGCCGCCGCCTTGTCATAACCAATATGCGGCGTCAGCGCGGTCACCAGCATCAGGCTGCGCTCCAGTGATTCACGGATGCGCCGCCTGTCCGCTTCGAGACCACGCAACGCGTGGCGTTCAAAACTTTGCATGGCGTCTGCCAGCAGTCGGGTACTGTGCAAAAAGTTGTAGGCAATTAAGGGTTTGAATACATTGAGCTCAAAGTTTCCCAAAGCACCGCCAATATTCAACGCCACATCATTGCCCAGCACCTGCGCAGCCACCATGGTCAGCGCCTCGCATTGCGTCGGATTCACCTTGCCCGGCATGATGGAACTGCCCGGCTCATTTTCGGGCAACTGCAATTCCCCCAGACCCGCGCGCGGCCCACTCGCAAGCCAGCGAATGTCATTGGCAATTTTCATCAACGCTGTAGCCAGGGTTTTCAGTGCGCCATGCGCAAACACCAACGGCTCGTGCCCGGCAAGCGCAGCAAACCGATTACTCGCACACGTCCATGAAAACCCTGTACAGACACTCAATTCCGCTACAGCACGGGCGGCAAATTGTGGGTGGGCATTGAGCCCGGTGCCGACTGCCGTGCCCCCCAGCGCTAACGCAAAAAGCTCATTTTGCGCAGCGCCAATGGCCCGTTCGGCGATCTCGAGTTGTGCTGCATAGCCAGAAAATTCCTGTCCCAGCGTAAGTGGTGTTGCATCCTGCAAGTGGGTGCGGCCCAGTTTAACAATATGCGCAAAAGCCTGCGATTTTTCATGCAGAGTTTGCCGCAGTTGACGCAACGAGGGTAGTAGCGATTTTTCTAGCTGAGCTACCGCCGCTACATGCATCGCGGTGGGAAACACATCATTGGATGATTGACAGCGATTGACATGATCATTCGGGTGCACACTGCGCTGCATGCCACGCACACCGCCCAAGAGCTCTGAAGCACGATTCGCTATGACCTCATTCACGTTCATGTTGGTTTGCGTGCCCGAACCGGTTTGCCAGATAGACAAGGGAAATTCATCCGGCCATTGCCCACTGAGAATCTCATCTGCTGCGCCGACAATCGCCTGTGCTATGCGTGGCTCGACCTCGCCGAGGTGTGCATTGGCCAGCGCTGCCGAACGCTTGACCAACACCAGTGCATCGATGAGTTCCCTCGGCATGGTGTCTTTGCCAATGGCAAAGTATGCCAGTGAGCGCTGAGTTTGCGCACCCCACAAGCGTTCATTCGGCACATCGATTGCGCCTAAGGTATCCGTTTCCGTGCGGTAGTCGCTCATGTCAACTCATGTCTTTTATGGCCAAGTCTATGGCGAGGTCAAAAGACATACCCGGACATACCCGGACATACCCGCCATAAAATGGCTTGCTCATAAGCTACTTTTTGGGCAGCGTCGCCCCACCTTGCCCACCACCAAACGGTACGGCCGGAGCGACCGGTTTGGTTTTATCTTTTTTGGGTTTTTTCTGCTCGCGATTACTGCGCATTTGTCCTTTGGCCATGAGAGTTCTCCTGAAAATCGGGGGTGAATAAACAACACACGCGGCGCCATTCTTCGCTACGAGCAAACACGACAAATTCATGCTCTGTGAAATTGCTGTGCTGTTGCTGAATACTACGCCTAATCAACCTCTATGGTACGTCCGGCGCATTCAACCCCAGCGCTAACCAACCGGCCAGCCCCAAGGTGCGTAACGTCGCCATGTTCTGCTCATAAATAGCGGCGGTATCAGGAAATGCCTGAATCGCACGCGCCAGGCTTTCCTCACGCAAAAGATGCAAGACAGGATATGGCGAACGATTGGTAAAGTTGCTGATGTCGTTTATCTCAGTGTCAGCAAATTGATACTGCGGGTGAAAGCTGGCGACCTGAATCACACCGGTGAGTCCCTGCACTTTCAAGGCAATCTCCACCAAATCGAGAAAGTCGGCAAAATCTGTAAATTTCGCCAGCGCATAGGGAAGGATCAGCAAGGTGGTGTCCACGTTTTCCGGCTTTGCCGCAACCAAGGTGCGCAATTCACGCTCCAGATCGTCGAGCACCGCATCGCTGGTTTGTGCGCTACTGACGGCATAGCGCACTTGGCGCTTGGCATGCACTGTTTTTGCAAATGGGCAAAGATTCAGGCCAATGACCGCGCGCTCCAGCCATCGCTGCGTGGCAGTGATCACTTCGCCATGAGTAGGCTTAGCAAATGAGGAACACATAGAAAACACCCATGAACGCCCATAACCCGCCCAGGAAAAATCTTGGCGTGGGCGATGGCGCGTAGCTTACAGCACTTCGGCTGCATGATCTGCTAATCGTGAACGCTCACCACGTTGCAGCGTCACGTGGCCTGAATAGGCCCACCCTTTGAAACGATCCACCACATAGGTGAGCCCCGAGCTTCCTTCGGTGAGATACGGGGTATCAATCTGGGCGATATTGCCCAGACACACGACTTTGGTCCCCGGGCCTGCGCGCGTGATCAGCGTTTTCATCTGCTTGGGCGTCAGATTTTGCGCTTCGTCGATGATGAGAAACTTATTTAAAAATGTACGGCCCCTCATGAAATTAAGCGATTTGACTTTGATGCGGCTACGAATCAAATCCATCGTGGCCGCTCGCCCCCAATCGCCACCGTAGGTGCTGCCAGACGCGCCACCGGACGTACCGGCAGGATCGATGGAAGGATTATTCAACACGTCAAGATTATCTTCCAGCGCGCCCATCCAGGGGGTCATTTTTTCCTCTTCTGTTCCCGGTAAAAATCCGATGTCTTCACCCACGGGAACAGTCACCCGGGTAATGATAATTTCAGAAAACCGCTTGCTTTCCAAAGTCTGCGCCAAGGCAGCGGCCAGCGTCAATAATGTTTTTCCAGTCCCTGCCTGACCCAGCAAGGTAACAAAATCGATGTCTGGATTCATCAGCAGATTCAAGGCGAAATTTTGCTCGCGATTTCTGGCTAAAACACCCCATACGGCATTTTTTCCATGACTGTAATCGGTCAGCGTTTCCAGTTCCACCGTCTTGCCAGCGCCGACTTTTACCCAGGCTTGAAAAGGCCGTGGCTCATCCTGCCAGACAAATTCATTCACTAGCAAATCAGGACACAGCGGGCCCTGAACGCGGTAATAAGTGCGGCTATCTTTTTTCCATGACTCAAGGCCCCGGCCATGCGTTTCCCAAAAATCAGGCGGCAGCTCACTCGTGCCGGTGTAGAGCAGATCAGTGTCTTCTAGTACCTTATCGTTAAAGTAGTCCTGCGCTTCCAATCCCAGGGCGCGCGCTTTGATGCGCATGTTGATGTCTTTGGAAACCAGGATCACCTGCCGCTTGGGAAACATCTGGCCGAGATGCATTACCACGCCGATGATCTGGTTATCGGCCTTGGCGGTAGGTAACGCGGTGGGCAATACGCTGTTGATCGCCTCCGTCTGCAAAAAAAGATGTCCTGTGGCCAGCCCGCGCGACACCTCACCCAGAGGAATACCTGCGGCCATGTTGTGCTCGGTACCACTCACAATTTCATCCAGCATGCGGCTTGCTTGGCGCGCATTGCGCGCAACTTCTGTCATGCCTTTTTTATTGGCATCCAATTCTTCCAACACCATCATGGGCACGAAAATGTCATGCTCTTCAAACCGATAGAGCGACAAGGGATCGTGCATCAACACATTGGTGTCAAGCACAAAAAGTTTGGTAGTGGCTTTTTTTACGGCTGTTCCACGCTTTGCATTCATAGCCACCTCAAAGTTGTCAAGATGAGCTCACGATAGCGGCCCTCGCGATTGGGCAAGATGTCGATAAAAGGGCAGATTTCGCCCTTGATCAATGATTAAAGTTTCATCACCGCGTCAAGAACCGTAGCGGCATTGCCATCGGCCTTGGTGGCCCGCCATTCGTGACGCAACACGCCGGTTGTATCAATCAGAAAAGTACTGCGTTCAATACCCAGCACTTTTTTTCCATACAGCATTTTGTTTTTAACGACATCGAACATGCGGCACACGCTACCTTCAATGTCAGAAATCAATTCGAATGGTAAACCAAACTTGGCCTTGAAGTTTTCATGTGACTTGAGCGAATCACGCGAAACACCAAAAACAACACAACCTGCCTTGATAAATTCAGCATGCAAATCGCGAAACTGTTGCGCCTGTGTTGTGCAGCCGGGGGTATTGTCCTTGGGGTAGAAATACAGCACAACAGAATGTCCAAGATGGGCGGACAATATAAAGTCACCGCCTGTTGCCGGGGCTGTAAATTCAGGCACAGCCAGGCCGACAATCGAGGGTTGCGTGCCTGCCATAGCGGCAGATGTCGATGCCGACGTCGAGGTGAACGTAGAAATAGCGTGGTTCATGCAGCTTCCTTCCATGGTAGTAAAAATTCCTCGCCTTGCACCATCAAGGTGCCGGAACGACCGGGCACTTCACTGCGGATCATTTCATGGCGAGGCAGCTTTGCCAGGTCAAGCGTGTCGCACATCTGTCCGAGCGAAATCAGTTGATAACCTTGTTCGCGCCAACCGTTAAGTAAGCGCGCCAATGTGTCGCCGAGTTTTAAGCCTTCGAGTTCGGCATGCAGTGTGAATACGTGGTCTTTAGGCTCGGTCGCGGTTGCGCGCAGCAACCGCTGATGTACGTTGTCACGCGTCAAGCCCTCTGTGCCAATCAGTTCATCCAGTGTCGGCAGCGTAGTCGGCAACTGCGGACATAAAACAACTTCTGCATTCCATGCCGGCATGAAGGGATGGCTGCCGCGACAATCCGACGCCCAGCGGTAACCCAGCCGTTGCGTCATGCGCAACGCATGAGGATTCATCTGCCAACCTGCCGCGCCCGCGCCTTGTGCCGCGACACCAAATGTTTCAATGTAGCGAGTATGGGCATGGCGCATCTCATTTTCAGTCCACGCCGCATCCGCTTTTGTCACGCCATCTTGCCATTTGACATGATCCCAGCAATGAATGGCTGTCTCAAACCCCGCGTCACGCGTGGTTCGCATCACGTCTGCCCCACGGCGACCAATATTCGGGCCGGGTAGCAATGTACCGTACATCAGCGTCTTGATACCATAGTGCTCGACTACGGATGTGCGTTGCACTTTTTTCATGAAACCCGGACGTAGCGCGCGGCGAATGGCGCGGCCGGTATGGTCTGGCCCCATCGAAAACAGGAAACTGGCATTGGCCTCGTGTTGCTGCAAAAGCTCAATCAGCCGAGGCACGCCTTGCAAAGTGCCCCGCAAAGTATCCACATCAATTTTTAGCGCCAGCCTCATGGCTACTTAATCCATCAAATGACGTGCGGCAGCAACATCATGGCGATAGGCCTCGAAAATACTGCGCAAGGCATCGGCAAATTCCACTTTCGGTTCCCAATCCAGGTCTGCCATGGTATTGCTGATTTTTGGCACACGATGCTGGGTGTCTTGGTAGCCTGCTCCATAGTACTCACCCGAAGTCGTTTCCTGCACCGCCACTTTGACGGCAGTCTCTGCATATTCGGGAAACTGTTTGGCCATATCCAGCATCATGGTCGCCAGATCACGTACCGAGTAATTATTCTTCGGGTTGCCGATGTTGTAAATCTTGCCGTTCGCAACGCCATCCTTGTTAGCAATGATTTTCATCAAGGCATCGATGCCATCGGTCACATAAGTGAATGAGCGTTTCTGCGCGCCACCATCCACCAGCTTAATTGGCTCACCACGCACGATATGCCCAAGAAACTGGGTAATCACGCGTGAGCTGCCTTCTTTGGGCGTATGGATGGAATCCAGTCCTGGTCCGATCCAGTTAAAGGGACGGAACAGTGTGTAGTCCAATCCTTCTTGCTGGC